>DFBX01000118.1:0-3806 GCA_002366795.1 Rhodobacteraceae bacterium UBA3069
CGACCTGTTGAAACCACCCTATGGCCTTCAAGTTGATGATGTCAGCACAGACGAAGTGGCGCAAATTGGACGGCGCGAACCGAATGACCGAAATCATCGAAGGGATTGAATTCAAGGACGGGATCAAGCAACTTAACCAAGCCGCCTAATTACGCCGTCATCAACTTTCGGGCATAACTCCTTTTCCAGCGCTCCCATGTCATCCTCCCTGACTGTCACGATGTTCAGGGCCAGAAGCCCATGGAAACCCGCAGTTGTCTAGAAAATGTAGGTGAGCGCATGCGTATCAAGGTTGGCATCATTTATGGAATGATCCCGTTGAAGGCTCCTCGGTTCGGAGCGACACGGGCGCAATCCTTCAGCCTTTCATCGGGTCGCCTGCCAAGATCCGTTCCACCAGTATCTGTACGTGCAGAGCCTCTTCAAGGGTCGTCAGACAGTGCTGTTTCCCTTCCATCAGCAGCGCCAGATCGTCCAGTTGCGCCCTCAGGCTGACGGCGCCCGGATCGGCGTCGTCCTTTTGGACCTGTTCAAACGGGCCGCCCGTTGATGCCGCATTGCGGTAGAAATTGGAAATGCGCCGACTTTCCTGTGACCCCTTGATGGTCAGTTCCTGCCGGTCGGGTTGCGCGCCGCCAACGCTGCCCATGATCGTCACTGGTGCGCCCGATGCTGATACCAGCCTTGCAGCCACGTGGGTTTCGCAAAGCTCAGGCTGATCCGGATAGTCGGCCCGCGCCCAGACCAGATCGAGCGGCCCGAGAATACGCTCGGAGAAGAACAGAAAATGAGAGATGACTTCACGGGTCATGCCACCCTCGGCGCGGAAGCGCAGCCAATCGGCTGCTTTTTGCCATTGGCGTGGCCAGTGGGCATAGGTCACGACGATGTCAGCCCCCTTCAAGTCACCCAAGACGCCGGTCTCGGCCGCTTGCGTGACTTCGGTCAGGGCATTGCTTGCTGCTTGAGTGAAATTGACAGCGGCCGGCACACCGGATGCCGAAATCGCGCGAACCAGTTCAATGCTTTCACTGACATCGACACCAAGTGGCTTTTCGAGGAACACCGCCTTGCCTGCCGCCGCCGCGGTCAAGGCATAGGCTTTGCGTGGGGCCGGGGGGCAGGCCAGATAAACCAAGTCCGCTGCCGCTATCGCAGCCTCGGCGCTTGCTGTCATTTTCGCATTTGGAACAATTGCCTGCGCGCGTTCGCAAGACCCCGGATCGGGGTCCCAGATCGCATCAAGCGAAAACGCCGGATGCAGCGCCATGTGTTCCGCCATGCGCCGTCCCATGATCCCAAGCCCAATAATCGCCGTGTGAATGGTCATCATCTGTCTCCTGCTTTTTTAAGCGATAGCTCTCGGGTCAGAGATCGACCTGAATAAGATAGGAGCCCGACGACGCCAACCCTGCCTCCATAGCGTCTTCCAAATCCTCGCATGAGTTCACCCGGCAGGCCTCGACTCCCATTGACTGCGCCATATGCACCCACTGCAATTCGGGGCGATCAAGCGAGAGCATGTCAATTGCGCGTGGGCCGGGGTTGCCGACGCCGACGTTCGTTAACTCACCCCGCAGAATCTGATAACTGCGGTTGGCAAAGATCAGGATCGTCACGTCGAGGTTTTCGCGTGCCATCGTCCAAAGCGCCTGCACCGTATACATGGCAGAGCCATCCCCGGTCAGCGTCAGCACCTTGCGATCCGGGCAAGCAACGGCAGCACCAATCGCCGCAGGCAGGCTGTATCCAATCGAGCCGCCGCAGTTGTTCAACCAAGTGTGTTTGGGTGCGCCCTTCGTGACGGGGAAGAAGGCACGGCCCGTCGTGACGGATTCGTCCACCACAATCGCGTCTTCGGGAATGCCGCGTGCGATGATCTGTGCCAGCCGGTCAAGGTCGAGTGGGCCGGTGGGGCAGTCTGGTAGGTTGGCGTCTGCCACATGGGCAGGTGCGATATCAGATGCTCCGGTCGCGTCCGTCAGCGCCGTCAAAGCACCGGTATGGTCCGCGCCTGCGTCGGCCAAGGTCAGGATTTCTGCACCGTCACGGGTCAGGATCGCTGGCTTGCCCGGATAGGCAAAAAAACCGATGGGCGCGCGCGCACCGACCAAGACGATACGTTTGTAAGGCTCCAATACCTTCAGGGCGATATCGATCGGATAGGGCACCCGGTCTACCACGACCCGGCCCGCGCCGCGTTCAAGCCGCGCGTTGGACCATTCCGACAGCAATTTGCATCCGGTCTTTGCCGCTATGCGCCCTGCCATTTCCAGATTGCCTTGCGTCAGCGCCTTGCCCCCCAGAAGCAGGAGCGATTCAGGCCCATCCAATGCCTCGACTACCCGGGCGAGCGCGCTTTCGTCGAAGGCTGCGGGCGCGGGAACGTCCAGCGCCTCATGCGCCACGCCGCCCTGGTTCCATGCCGTATCACTGGGCAGGATCAGGGACACGATCTGCCCTGGTGCCACCATCGACGCCTGAACGGCTTCGGCGGCATCCTTACCCACGCTTGCAGCCGAAGAGGACGTGCGCACCCAATGCGACACGGGCCGCGCGATGCCTTTGATATCCGAGGTCAACGGCGCATCAAGTTCAATGTGGGTCGAGGCATGCTCGCCAATGATATTGACCACACCGGAGCCCGCTTTCTTGGCGTTGTGCAGGTTCGACAACCCGTTGGCGAGGCCGGGGCCGAGGTGCAGCAAGGTGGACGCGGGTTTGCCTGCCATCCGGTAATAGCCATCAGCCGCGCCCGTCGCGACGCCCTCTTGCAGGGCCAACACAGAACGCATGCCGGCAATGTGATCAAGGGCGGCGACAAAGTGCATCTCGGACGTGCCGGGATTGGTAAAGCAGACCTCAACCCCATTCGCGAGCAAGGTATGCACAAGGCTTTCGGCACCATTCATTTGCTTATCCTTCACGAGTTTCCCCTTTCCATTTCCCAGTAGGGCGCGCGCAGACCTTTCTTGAGGATCTTGCCGATGGTGCTGCCGGGCAGCACGTCGCGCAGTTCAATATCCGGCAGGCGCTGGCTTTTGCCCGGTTTCTCATTGGCCCGCCGCAGGACCTCGCCTGCTGTGTGCGCGGCACCCTTGCGCAGCACCACCAGACCAAGCTGGGTTTCACCCCATGCCTCGGGCGGAATGCCGATTCCGGCGCCATCGGTCACGTCCGGGTTATCCAGCAAAACCAGCTCCAGATTGTTGGCATGGATGTTCAGGCCGCCAGAGATGATCATATCCTTTGTCCGGTCCCCCCGCGCGCAGGATGCCCGTGAACAGTTCGGTATAGGCAATTGAGTTGCGCCAGAGGATCGGAATATCGTCGTCATTTTGCAGCCAGTCCTGTAACTGCAGGCTCGCGACCTTGTTCATTGGCCTATAAATATCACCCAAGCTTAGGCACACCTCTTCGCAGACCAGCGCCAGCTTGTCAGGATGCGCTTTGGCGTTGTCGCGAAAACGCGAAGCGACAGTTTCGGCCTGAGGGGCTTCCGTGACGGGTGGGGCGATTGAAATCATCTTGGGTGCACCGCTCCTAGATCTGCTGGTTTGCTTGCTGTGGGATGCATAACAGCGACGCGCCAAAAGTGATAGGGATGGTAAGGGCCTGAATGAGAGAGGTGTCTTGCCGGGTCGGACAATCCGCGCGGCGGCTGCTGCGTTTCGCGATGTAGCCTGACAAAGGTGATAAAGGGCGGCGTGGCCCGTTTTCCGGCGCTACCCGTGCAACGTGACAGCTCGGTCATCAAGCCTCTTCCTAGCTGTTTGATCCCAAGTTTTGATGGTGCGATCTGTTCT
>DFBX01000118.1:3860-6983 GCA_002366795.1 Rhodobacteraceae bacterium UBA3069
CAAGCTACGAACGCGGCGTTGAGCCGCGCTATTGCCACGAAGTGCCGCTATTCCAGCAAAGGTCAGCGGCAAGGGCGTGCCGCTTATTGACAGTCGGTACCGGTCATGGCTTGCTCCCTGCAACCGGTCGGGCGCTTTGCTGCGCGCCAGTTGGATAATATGCGCGGCGACACGCCGCAGACGCCTGTTTTATACGTGCAGTCACCTGCTGGCATGTCACAAAATACGTCTTGGCCGCGTGCAAATCCTTGGCTGAACATTGGAGGCCCGGAAATGAAGATAGAAAACCGAACATTCGACGAGCTGCAGCCGGGCCTGAGCGAGTCGCTACGCCGGCTTTGCACCCAGGATGACCTGATCGTTTTTGCCAATGTGTCGGGCAACCATAACCCCATGCATATCTTCGATGCTGATGGCGATGGTGACGGCCAGCCCGAAGCGGTCGCATCGGGGATGTTCGTCGGTTCCCTCGTATCGGCGGTGATCGGCAATTTGCTGCCCGGGGCGGGCACACTTTATCGCTCGCAAAGTTTCGTGTTTCACAACCGCGCCCATGCCGGCGAAGAATTGGAAAGCCGCGTGACGGTCACGGACCGGAACGAAAAGAATTTCACCGTCACGCTGGCCACCGAGGTGCGGCGCGTGGCCGATGATGCGTTGATCCTGTCCGGCGTGGCCGAGGTGGAGGCGCCGCGCCACAAGATCAGCTATTCCAGCCACGAACTGCCCGGCCTGATCGTGCAGCGGCACCGCCATTTTGAAAAGCTTCAGAAACGTGCGGCCCCGCTGCCCGCGCTGGTTACCGCCGTGGTCTGCCCGGAGGAGGTGAATTCGCTCGGCGGTGCCTTGCTGGCCCGCCGCCATACCCTGATCGAGCCTATCCTGGTGGGCGATCCGGCCAAGATCGCCGCCGCCGCCGATGCGCTGAACGAAGATCTGACCGGGATCGAGATTATCGCAGAGCCGGACCATGGCAAGGCCGCCCGCCAGGCGGTTGCGCTGGTGCATGACGGTCGCGCCAACGCGCTGATGAAGGGGCATTTACACACCGACCAGTTGCTGCGCGCAACGCTGGACAAGCAAAGCGGTTTGCGCACCGGCCGCCGCCTGACCCATGTTTTCGTGATGGATGTGCCGGGTCTTGCGCACCCGCTGCTGGTTACGGACGCGGCGATCAACATCGCCCCCGATCTGAAGACCAAGGTGGATATCGTGCAGAACGCCATCGACCTGGCCATCAGCCTTGGCTTTGATGAACCCAAGGTGGGCGTGCTGTCGGCGGTCGAAACGGTCAATCCCGATATTCCCTCCTCGGTTGATGGGGCGCTTTTGTCAAAAATGGCAGAGCGCGGCCAGATCACCGGAGGTCTGGTGGACGGGCCCTTGGCGATGGACAATGCCGTCGATCTGGCCGCTGCCCGCACCAAGGGGATCACGTCGCGCGTGGCCGGTCAGGCGCTGATCCTCGTAGTGCCGAACCTTGACGCGGGCAATATGCTGGCCAAGCAGCTGACCTATATCAGCCATGCCGAGGGCGCGGGGGTCGTGCTGGGTGCGCGGGTGCCGATCATCCTGAATTCGCGGGCCGACGACGACATGGCGCGGCTTGCCTCTTGTGCGGTTGCGGCGCTGCATTACGCGCGGATACAGGGGGAAAAGTGATGTCGCATGTGTTGGTCCTGAATGCAGGGTCTTCGTCGCTGAAATTCGGGCTGTTCGAATGCGGCGATGCGCCCCGCGCGCTGGCCACAGGCCTGGTCGAACGGATTGGCGGCGCGGCGGCCCTGCACCTGCGCGACGACACGGGCGAGATGCTGGCGCGCTATGACCTGTCCCCAAAAAACGCCGGTGATCATAGCGGGGCGCTGTCTGCCGCACTCACGGCGATCAATGCGAAATTCCCCGATGCGCAAGTTGCGGCGGTCGGCCACAGGGTCGTGCATGGCGGCATGGATTTCTCGGAGCCGACGGTCATCACGGCGGATGTGGTCGCGCGGCTCAAGGCGTTCATCCCCTTTGCGCCGCTGCACCAGCCGCATAACCTGGCCGGGATCGCGGCGGCGCTATCAGCGTTTCCCTCTGCCACGCAGATCGCCTGTTTCGACACCGGGTTCCATCGCCACCACCCGTTCGTCAATGACACGTTCGCCTTGCCCCGCAGCTATCACGATAAGGGCGTGCGGCGGTACGGGTTTCACGGGCTAAGCTACGATTCCATTTCGGGCGCATTGGCGGACATGGCACCGACGCTGCACGCGGGCCGGGTGGTGGTGGCGCACCTGGGCAACGGCGCGTCGATGTGCGGGCTTTTGGGCGGGCGGTCCATCGCTTCTTCCATGGGGTTTTCGGCGTTGGACGGTCTGCCGATGGGTACGCGATGCGGCCAGTTGGACCCCGGTGTCATCCTGTATATGATGCAATCCGAAGGTCTTGATGCTGACGCGATTGCGGACCTGCTGTATAAGAAATCTGGCCTGTTGGGCCTGTCCGGCATCAGCCATGACATGCGCAGGTTGCTGGCGTCGGATGATCCGCACGCCCGCGAGGCCGTCGATTATTTCTGTTTCCGGATACGGCGCGAACTGGGCGGGCTGGCGGCGGCGCTTGGCGGGTTGGATGCGGTGGTGTTCACCGGCGGCATAGGCGAGAACGCCGCGCCGATCCGGCAGGCGGTCTGCACCGGCCTTGACTGGATCGGGATCGAGTTGGACGCGCAACGCAACAGCGTCAATGACACCGTGATCAGCACCGATTTCTCACGCGTGCGGGTCATGGTGATCCCGACGAACGAAGAGTTGGTCATCGCCCGCGCTGCGATGCAAGTCATAGACAAATAACACAATATTCAGCCAAGGGTGGTTCTCCTTGGCTGAATTGGGTGTCTATGCCCCTCGCCCCCCCCGATGATAATCGCTCAACGGCGGGGCAGGGCGAATCGCGCGCACAACTCTACCTCGTCAAGGTCCGATGCAGGTGCCAGTTTCAGCGTCAGGATAGCGTGTTTCAGATAGGTCAGCAGTTCGGATTTGCGCTCTTTGGCCGACATGCGCCGCCCTGCCGTACCATGAATTCGTCTCGCCGCTGGCAAAAAATACCTATACTGTTGAATGTCACTGAGAACTG
>DFBX01000106.1 GCA_002366795.1 Rhodobacteraceae bacterium UBA3069
CGAGTTTTTCAACAAAATAGGCGGTCTTTACCCAGCCCGGAACAGGACTAGCGCCGGGTCCGCTTGACCTTGCGCTTGATCTTGTCTGCCTTGCGCTTTGCCTTGACCGCGCTGCGCTTGTAGGGCTTGCCGCGTCCGCGCTGCGGCCCCTTGGGCAGTTCCTTGCCCTCAAGCGAGATCAACTCCAGTGCGATGCCGCCGGTGACGGGCAGCGCCTCGGTCAGCTTGACCTGAACCTGCTGGCCCAGCTTGATGATGGTGCCGGTATCGGCCCCCATCAAGGTGCCTTTGTCGCGGTCGAAATGGAAATATTCCGCCCCCAGATTGCGCATCGGGATCAGCCCGTCGGCCCCGGTTTCATCCAGCCGCACGAACACCCCGAACTTGGCAATGCCGCTGATACGCCCGCTGAATTCATTGCCCACGCGTTCGGACAGGAAGGACGCCATGTAGCGGTCGGTCGTGTCGCGTTCGGCGGCCACCGACCGACGCTCGGTGTCGGAAATGTGCTGCGCGGTGGCTTCCAGTTCCTCGATCTCGTGATGCGACAGCCCGTCCTTGCCCCAGTTATGGGCGGTGATCAGCGCGCGATGCACGATCAGGTCGGAATAGCGCCGGATCGGCGAGGTGAAATGCGCGTAACTTTGCAGCGCCAGCCCGAAATGACCGAAATTCTGCGGGCTGTAATAGGCCTGCGTCATCGACCGCAGGGTGGACATGTTGATCAACTCGTCATGTTCCGTGCCCTCGGCCTGCGCCAGCAGCTTGTTCAGATGCGCGGTTTTCAGCACTTGCCCCTTGGCCAGCACCATGCCCGCCGCCTGCGCCGTTTCGCGCAGCGCATCCAGTTTCTCGGGGCTCGGCTCCTCGTGGACGCGGAACAGCAGGGGGGATCGACGGGTGATCAGTTCCTCTGCGGCGGCGACATTGGCGAGGATCATGAATTCCTCGATCAATTTATGCGCGTCCAGCCGTTCGGTGAAATTGACCGACATCACCTTGCCCTCGTCGGACAGGATCACCTTGCGTTCGGGCAGGTCCAGGTCCAGCGGCTGGCGGGCGGCGCGCGCCTTGGTCAGCGCCTCGTAGGCGGCGTAAAGGGGGTTGACTACCTCCTCCATCAGGGGGGCGCATTTGTCGCTCACATCGCCATCGCGGGCGGCCTGCACCTCTTGATAATTCAACGAGGCGACAGATCGCATCAGCCCGCGCGTGAACCGGTGGCCAATCTTGTTGCCCTTGGCGTCGATCTGCATCCGCACGGCGATACAGGCGCGCGGCACCCCCTCGTGCAGGGAACACAGATCGCCAGACAGCCGGTCCGGCAGCATGGGCACGACACGGTCGGGGAAATAGCTGGAATTGCCGCGCTTGCGCGCCTCGCGGTCCAGCGCGGAACCGGGGGTCACGTAATGGGCGACATCGGCAATGGCGACCCAGATGATATGCCCACCCTTGTTCTTCGGGTCGTCATCGGCATGGGCCCAGCAGGCATCGTCATGGTCGCGCGCGTCCCACGGGTCGATGGTAACAAGGGGCATGTCGCGCATATCCTCGCGCCCCTTCAGGCCCGCGGATTTTGCCTTGTCGGCCTGTTCGATCACGTCATCGGGGAAATCATCGGGAATGCCGTGCTGGTGAATGGCGATCAGGCTGACCGCCTTGGGCTGGGTCGGATCGCCCAGACGGTTGACGATACGGGCGCGGGGCAGACCCATGCGGCCCTTGGGGCCGGATTGCTCTGCCTCGACCAGCTCGCCGTCTTTCGCACCGCCGGTCGCGCCCTCGGGCACCTGCCATTCCTTGCCGTCGCCCTTGTCGATGGGCAGGATGCGCCCGCCCTCAGCCTTTTTGCGGAACACGCCCAGCACCTTTTGCGGGTTGGTGCCGACGCGGCGGATCAAACGCGCCTCGTAATGAAACTCGCCGCCCTTCACCTCGGTCAGGCGGGCCAGAATGCGGTCGCCCTCGCCCAGCGCGGGATCGGATGCGCGGGGGATCACCAGCACGCGCGGCTCTACCCCCTCACCCTGCCACTCCATCGGGCGGGCCACCAGATCGCCATCGGCATCGGGGCCTGTGATCTGCAACACCGAAACGGGCGGCAGGCGGTCGGGGTCACGATAGGTCTTCTTGCGCTTTTCAAGATGGCCCTCGGCCTCAAGCTCCTTGAGGATACGCTTCAGGTCGATCCGCGCAGCCCCCTTGATGCCAAAGGCCTTGGCAATATCACGTTTCGCGGTGAGGGTCGGGTTGTCCGAAATCCATTGCAGGATTTCGTCCTTCGTGGGCAAATGGCTCATGCCATGCGGCCTAACACAGGCGCGGGGCGACGTCATTGGGGAAAACGCGCAGGCACACGCTATAAAAGCGAAAGCGCCCGCAAATCCGCTGCTCCATCGACATCGCGCAAACGGTCCACATAGGCGATGCGTGCACCGGGTAGGGTCGCTGCGCTGTCCGCCAGGGCATGTTCGCTGGACCAGCGTACGCTTTCGAACAGCCCTGCCGGAACCACGCCCGTGCGCTTCAGCCCCACCAGCCAATACCCGCCGTCCGCCGCGGGGCCGAACACAGCATCCACGGGCGCCAGCGCGCGGAACGCGCGGGCGATGTGGCCGGGGTCAATCCCCGGCACATCGCCGCCCACGATACAAACAGGGCCGGGCGGCAGGCTGCGGAACACGCGCGCCATACGCGCGCCCAGATCACCATGACCCTGCGGGATGCGCGGCAGATGCGCGGGAAAAGTGCGGGAAGCAACCGCCCCGTCCGGCGCCACAGCCAGCACCGACCGCCAGCGCGGATCGTCCACCCGCCGCAGCAGCCGCCAGACCTGGTGGCGGAACCACCACGCGGCCGGCACCATCCCGATGTCGCGCCCCAGCCGGGTCTTGACCCTGCCCGCGCGCGGTTCTTTCACCATCACGACCAGCGTCGGCCGGCGATCAGGCGAAATAGTCACGCAGGATCCGTGCATAGATAGCCTTTAGCTGGTAAATCTGATCGACTGGTACGTTTTCATCGACTTTGTGCATGGTCTTGCCGACCAGCCCGAATTCCACCACCGGGCAATGATCCTTGACGAAACGCGCGTCGGACGTTCCACCCGAGGTGGACAGTTCCGGCACCAAACCGGTTTCCGCCTCGACCGCCGCAGCAACCAGATCCGACAGATCGCCCGGCGGGGTCAGGAAGCTTTCGCCGGATACCTTCACATCCATATCGACCGAAACGCCGAATTCACCCGCCACCTTGTCCGCCTCGGCCCGCAGCCAGTCGGTCAGCGCGGCCCCGGTATGGGTGTCGTTGAACCGGATATTCACGGTCGCCTTGGATTGGGCCGGGATCACGTTGGTCGCGGGGTTGCCGGTGTCGATCGTCACCACCGCCAATGTCGAGGCATCGAAATGATCTGTCCCTTCGTCCAGCGTATGCGAGGACAGCCGGTCCATCAGCCTTGCAATCGCGGGCAGCGGGTTCTTCGCGCGGTGCGGATAGGCCGAATGCCCCTGCACTCCGGCCACGGTGAACCATGCGGTCATCGACCCGCGCCGCCCGATTTTCATCATATCGCCCATGTCATTGGGGCAGGTCGGCTCTCCCACAAGGCAGACCGACATGCGCTCTCCTTGGGTCTGCATCCAGTCCAGAAGGGCCACGGTGCCGTCCACCGCATCGCCTTCCTCGTCGCCGGTGATGGCCAGCACGATCGCCCCCTCAGGCGGGGTTTGGCGAATGAAGTCAACGGCGGCGGCGGCAAAGGCGGCCACGCCCGATTTCATGTCGGTGGCCCCGCGCCCATACATGATGCCATCCTTTATCTCGGCCCCGAAGGGGTCGACCGTCCATGCCGCCTCATCGCCAACAGGCACCACATCCGTGTGCCCGTTAAAACTGAATGTCCGGTCGGCGCCCTTTTCGCCCCAGCGCGCAAACAGGTTCGCCACGCCGCCGCGATCCACGCGGGTGCAGCTGAACCCTGCCCCTTCCAGAAGGTCTTGCAGCAGCAGCAGCGCGCCACCTTCGGACGGTGTGACCGAAGGGCACCGGATCAGATCGGCGGTCAAGGCTGCGGGATCAACCGGCGCGGGGACATTGGACATGGGCAAACCTCCTGTATTTCATGCCATCGCTACCCCGCTTCGAGGGCGGTGACAAATGTGGCAGAAAAACCGCATCTTTACGACTTTTCCGAGTATTGACCCAGAGGAAAGCGTTAACGACGTATTAAAAATAGGTTAACGCTTAGAAAAATGACCCGAGGCAGGGCACAAGAGCAGCAGGGTGGCAACGTCCATCCACGCACAAGTATAACGAGTTGAGCGTTACAATAGCACCGGGAAAAACCGGGCCAGGCTGAGCTTTTGCGCTGCCTCCAACATTGGGTTGGGGCAGGAATATGGTCGCACCAAGCGAGTTACCGATCGACACGACCGCATCGGCCATCCAAATGGCCGAGACCATCTTTGGCGATGGGACCACGGTTGTGGGCGCGTCTTATAGTGGTGATAATAACTCTTCGGGAATCTATTCAAGCGGCGACAGCGTGTCGGACGCGGTCACGCCCGGCGACGAGGGGATCATCCTTTCGACCGGCAACACCAACGGGTTCACCAACAGCCCCGGCGGGTGGTGGTGGAACCAGTCCCAAGCCAACAATAACGCCAACACGACCACCAACAGCTACGGCGTCAACAATAACGCCCAGTTCAATGAAGCGGCCGGTGCCACCACCTATGATGCCGCATGGCTGGATGTGGACTTCATCCCCGATGGCGACGTGATGACGATGCAGTTCATCTTTGCCTCGGAAGAATACCCCGAATACGCGGTCGGCGCCTATCAGGATTTCATCGGCGTCTGGATCAACGGACAGCAGGTCGAACTGGCCGTGGGCGATGGCGATATCGACCCCAACAACATCAATGCAGGCGCCAATGCCAACCTGTTCGTGGACAACACGAATGACCAATACAACACCGAAATGGACGGGTTCACCCTGACGATGACCCTGACCATCCCCGTCAACTCGGGCGAGGTGAATTCGATCAGGATCGGCGTCGCGGACGTGACTGACGACCGCTATGATTCCTCGCTTCTGATCGCAGCGGATTCGGTTCAGACCACACTGGTCGCCGACACCGACGTGGCCGAGATTTACCCCAATGGCACCGCCAACGTGGATGTGCTGGCCAATGACGTGAACAACACCGGCGGCGTGCTGACCATCACCCATATCAACGGGCAGGCAGTTGTGGCGGGCAGCACCGTGACCCTGCCCTCGGGGTTGCAGGTCACGCTGAACGCCGATGCCACCCTGACGGTGGTGGGCGATGGCGACCTGGAAAGCCATACCTTCACCTACACCGTCGAAAGCGACACGGGCGCGGTAGATACCGGTTTCGTCACCGTGGACAGCATCCCCTGTTTCGTGGCGGGCACCATGATCGCGACCCCCGATGGCGAGGTTCCGGTGGAAAGCCTGCAACCGGGCGACATGGTGATGACGCATGACGATGGCCCGCAACCGCTGCGCTGGATCGGCCAGCGCCGCGTGCAGGCGATGGGCGAATTTGCCCCCATCCACATTCGCGCGGGCACCTTTGGCGATCACCGCGACCTGTTCTTGTCGCCGCTGCACCGCGTGCTGATCCGCGACAGCCTGGCCGAACTGCTTTTCGGAGAGGGCGAAGTGCTGGTCGCAGCGCGCGATCTGGTCAATGACAATTCGGTGCGCCGCATCACCGGCGGAGAGGTGGAATACGTCCATATCCTGTTCGACCGCCATCAGGTGGTATTATCCGAGGGGCTGAAGACGGAAAGCTTCCTGCCCGGCCCACAGACCACCAAGAGTTTCGAGGCAGAGGTGATCGCGGAAATCACCGCCATCTTCCCCGAACTCGATCCCGCCACGGGCACAGGTTACAGCCCCGCCGCCCGTCGCACGCTGAAACGGTTCGAGGCGCGGATGCTGCAAACCGCCAGCGCAAGGGCCGCCTGATATGGCATGGATCGCCATCTCTGATCACGAAGAACAACGGTTCTCTCTTTCGGGGCTTGGCGGTGATGCGGGGCGCGCGCGCACCGCGCGGGAAAAGCTGACACCGGATACTTTGCTGACGCGCGGGTCGATCCTTCTGGAAACGCGGCTTGCCCCCGAAGGCCGGTCGCAGACCTTGCTAAGTTACCGCCGCATGCACCCTTGGGTGTCGGGATTTTCGATCCAGTCGATCCCCAATGGCGGCATCGCGGTGGTCATCAACCAGGGGAACGAGGTTTTCCATACCGCGTTGGCCCATGATGCCACCGGGCGCGGTGATATCCTGCGCATCACCTGGGCATGGGACGCACCGGCCCGCTGGGGCCAACTCGGGATCGAACGCGTGGGGTCGGACAAGCGGTTCCTTGCCCGCGTGGACAATCCCAAACCCCTGATGCTGGCCGATCTTCAGGTCATGGCGATGGACCCGATGCAGCGCCACCTAGACCCGGATGTGACCTTCTTTGCCGTCTCGGAAGAAGTAGAACCCGTTGGCCCGATGCCGACGCTGACCACCCATGTGCCTATTGCCACGCCCTATGGCTATCGCGCGGCAGGGCAGTTGAAACGCGGCGATCTGGTGCGCACCGCCGACGACTGGTCGGTGCCGGTGCTGGACACGGTGCGCCGCACCGTGCCCGCCCGCGGATCGTTCCGCCCGGTGCGCCTGCGCGCGCCCTATTTCGGGCTGGAGCAGGATATCATCGTCGCCCCCGACCAGCGGTTGGTGATCGGCGGATCGGACGTCGAATACATGTTCGGGCAAGAGCGCGTTCTGGTCCCCGCCCGCCACCTGATCAACGGCATAGCCGCGCAATATTGCACCGCGGGAACCACCGCCAGCTATACCCAGATCGTGCTGCCGAACCACCAGGCGATGCAGATTCCTGGCACGCTGCTGGAAAGCCTGTATCTTGGCCGGCTGCGCCGCAAACCCGAACATTTCGCGGCCAGCCTGCTGGCCAGCCACGACCGCTCGATCCTGCCGGAACATGCCAACCCGGCCTACCCGGTGCTGAAACATTTCGAGGCCGTGACCTTGGCCCAGAAACGCGCCGCCGAAACCGGACTAGGCGCTCAACAGCCCCTCGGCCGGACGCATCACGCCGGTTTCCAGCCCGGCGAAATTACGGATGACCGCGTTCATCCGCTTGCGCGTGGCGGGGTTTTCGGCATCCAGCAGGCCAAGCCGCACCAACAGCGCCGCGATCGCGCATTCCGCGCCGCGCGTGCCGCCATCGGTGACCTTCAACGCGATGCCCATGCCGGTTTCGGGGATGATGGCGATGAAAAACGCCTCGGCCCCGGTTTTCACGGCCACGCGGCCATTCATGGCGCGCATCAGTTCCGTGCAGGCGCGCCCCTCTCCGGCGACCAGCTCGGGATAAGCGATCATCGCATCGCGCAACCGCGCGGCGGCGCTGGCGCGCGTGCCCTGCCCTTCGCGGGCGGTGGCGAAAAACGCCATGGCGCGGGCCATGCCATGCAGCGTGGTGGCGAAATTCGGGGCCGAGCAGCCGTCGATGCCATAGCCGGGGCTGTCCAGCCCTGTCACCTCTTCTAACGCGGTGCGCCCGGCCAATTGCACGGGGTGGGCGGGGTCCACGTAATCCGGCCCGGCCTTCAGGTGCCGCGTCAGGGTCAGGAACCCGGCGTGCTTGCCCGAACAGTTGTTATGCACCCGGCAGACCGGCTGGCCCGAACGGATCAGGGCGTTACGCTCTTCGATGTCGCGCGGCTCTTGCGGGCCGCAGCGGAAATCGTCATCGGACAGGCCCATATCCGCCATCCATGCGTTCACGGCCTTCGTATGGATCGCCGCGCCTTCATGGCTGGCGCAGGCCAGCGCCAGTTGCGCCTGTGTTAGCCCCGCCGCATCCGCCGCGCCGCTTTCGACCAGCGGCAGCCCCTGGATCATCTTGGACGACGAACGCGGCAAAACCACGCAATCGGGATCGCCCCATGCCTCGATGATCTGGCCATCGGGGCCGCAAATCACCGCATGGCCACGATGCACGCTTTCCAGGAACGGACCGCGCCAGATTTCGGCAAAGGGGACAGCTTGTGGCATTTGAAAGGCTCCGTTCAACTCTATGAGAGCCAAAGACGGCTCTGTGCGAAATTCCGCCAATTGGCCTTTCGCCCGTAGCAGTTTTTCGGCTAATGTAGCAATGTCGATCAGATATTTGGGTTGCCGGCAGGATAAGGCAAGAAGCCACGGCGCGGCAACCGTCCCGAAACGAGGCAAATACAGCTCGGAGGCTGGATTAATGAATTCACGTTTTGCACGCGGCATCGCCTGCGCATTTCTCGCGCTGGCAGGCACGGGCACATTCGCACAACAGGCTAGCGAAAACCAGGTCGCCGCCCAGACGGACTGGTCCGTATTCGAGGAAAAAGACCCCAAGGAATGCTGGGCTGTCTCCTCTCCCAAGGAAACCGTACATACGCGCGACGGGCGTGTCGTGGCCGTGCGCCGCGGCGAGATCCTGTTCATGACCTTCTTCCGCCCCGGCGCGGGCGTGACAGGTCAGGTCGCGTTCACCGGTGGCTATCCCTTTGCCAGCGGGTCCACCGTTAACCTTGATATCGGCGGCACCACGTTCGAACTGTTCACCGAGGGCGAGTGGGCATGGCCCGCCACAAAGTCTGATGACGCCAAGATCATGGCCGCCATGAAACGCGGCGCCAATGCCGTGCTGACCGCGCGGTCAGGCCGTGGCACGCTGACCAAGGATACGTTTTCTCTGCTGGGTTATACTGCGGCAGTGGAAGACACGGAAAAACGCTGCAAGTAAGGTAGCGGACTGTTAGAAATACAAAAGGCGGCCCTTGGGTCGCCTTTCCTGCATTCAGGGCCCTCACTCAAAGCAATGGCACCTTGTCCGCTGCCTCTGCCAATGTGTGCAGCTTGTCCAAGGCGCGCACATCGCGCGGACCGGCAGCGGCCACCTCCGGGCCGCGAAGGAAGTCGCTCGCCGCCGTGCAGTTGCCCAGCATGATCTGGACCATCAGGCGCTCGGCCTCTCCACCAAGCCCCATCGCGCGAAACTTGATGCTGCCCAGAAACGCGCGATCCGAAGACAGGTCGAAATTCTCCTCCACCAGCCGCCACCCAGTTTCGATGAATTCATCCAACCAGCCGTCCACCTCGTCATGGTAAAACGTCCTTTCGGGAAATTGGATTTGCCCTGGCACATCCACCCAACTGCCCCGCTCCAGCACATAGCGCCGCATCTACAGCGTTTCGCGGTCAAGGACATGAAATTGCGTTCCGAACAAAAACGGTGCCTTTTCGCCAAAGATCTTGCGATAGGCCTTCTCGAACACCGTGTTGCCCACCATGATGTTCCTCTGTGCCTTGCACTGCGGCAGATTGCGCGGAAAATGCCAATTGGGGCGCAGTTCGACCCAAGAGGAATTGCTCACCTTGCGGCGAAACCCGCGCGTGCCTTTTACATAATTCCAGTCTGCCAAACCTACAGCTTTCTCGGCACAAACAGGCAAAATCAAGTCAATCATGTTCGTGCCCATCCTCGATTTTCCTTTTTTCTGCGAAGCGAATCCCTATATGTGACCCATTCCTATCTATGCCCCTTTGCCATGCAAGGCCCTGCCATGACCGCCAACGCGCCCGTGACCCAAGACGTTCTGACCATTCCGCGCAAGCTGCCCGAGGGCGGCAAGATCAACCTTGTGGGCCTGACCCGCGAGGCGCTGCACGATGTGCTGGTCCAACATGGCACGCCGGAAAAGCAGGCCAAGATGCGGGTGAACCAGATCTGGCAATGGATCTATGGCTGGGGCGTGCGCGACTTTGCTCTGATGACCAACCTTGCCAAGCCCTATCGCGCCCTGCTGGAAGAGCATTTCACCGTCGAAATTCCCGAAATGGTGTCGAAACAGGTGTCCGAGGATGGCACTCGCAAATACCTTGTTCGCATCGCCGGCGGCCACGAGGTAGAGGTCGTCTATATCCCGGAGGACGGGCGCGGCACACTTTGCGTCAGCTCGCAGGTGGGCTGCACGCTGACCTGCTCTTTCTGCCACACTGGCACGCAGAAACTGGTGCGCAACCTGACTGCGGGGGAAATCGTCGGCCAGATCATGATGGCGCGCGACGATCTGGGCGAATGGCCTGAAAAGGGTGCCCCCAAGAATGAAACGCGCCTGCTGTCGAACATCGTCCTGATGGGCATGGGCGAGCCGCTGTACAATTTCGAAAACGTGCGCGACGCGATGAAGATCGCCATGGATGGCGAAGGCATCGCCCTTGGCCGCCGCCGCATCACCCTATCCACATCCGGCGTCGTGCCGGAAATTCACCGCACCGCGCAGGAAATCGGCTGCCTTCTGGCGGTCAGCTTCCACGCCACCACGGACGAGACCCGCGACAAGCTGGTACCGATCAACAAGAAATGGAACATCAAGGCCCTGCTCGACGCCCTGCGCGAATACCCCAAGGCCACCAATTCCGAACGCATCACCTTTGAATACGTGATGCTGAATGGCGTGAATGACACCGATGAAGATGCGCACCGGCTGGTCAAGCTACTGGAAGGCATCCCCGCCAAGGTGAACCTGATCCCGTTCAACGAATGGCCCGGCGCGCCTTACAAACGCTCGTCGAACAACCGTATCCGCGCCTTTGCGACCATCCTGATGCAGGCCGGTTATGCCAGCCCGATCCGCACCCCGCGCGGCGAAGATATCATGGCTGCCTGTGGCCAGCTGAAATCAGCCACGGAACGCGCCCGCAAAAGCCGCGCCCAGATCGCGGCGGAAACCGGCCAGGCATAACAACGAAAGGGGGCATCGCGCGCGCACTCTTCTTTCATTGTTCTGGAAATACCTTCACGCGACGCAACCGGAAACAATACCCCAATCACAGGTTGTATCGTTTCCGCAAATACCTTTGAATTGCCACATTCCGCGCCGATTGTCGCCATGCACCGCCCGCACCGTATCCCTATTGGAAACAACCGAACAGGGGATCAGACCAGATGGCACGTCTCGACAAGCAAACCCAAGACTTCGACACCACCGAGGTGGTTAACTTCGTTCGTGAAATCCGCTCCCGCTCTCTCTCGGTGCGCGAATGGAAACATTATCTGGCCGGCTATGGCTATAGCGTCAAGGATGACGATGCAGGCAATACCGTTGTGGCATCGCTTGTACATGGCGATGCGATCTGCGAACTGCCTGCGGACCTTTGCGCCTGATCTTTTCCCTCGTGGGAACATCCCGTCCGCGCGCCTGACGCGCGGGCCGGGCGCCCCAGATCAAGGTCACGCGAACAATATGTCCGACGCGTCCAGATCGGCCATGTTGAAGTTCCGCAAAGTCAGGTCCAGATCCCATCCATTCACGCTGATATGGGTATGGACACCCGAAATGTCGGTGATCGCTAGGTGCTGGTATTGCAGGCCGGCTTCGGTCCCGTAGACGCTGAAATCCAGAACATCGATTCCATTCTCGAAATCGGTGATTGTGTTGGCTTCGGTATAGACGTCGTTCCAGTCAAAGATGAACACGTCGGCCCCGGTGCCGCCGACCATAATGTCGCTGCCATCACCGCCATAGATCGTGTCGTCGCCGTCTTGGCCCAAGATGCGGTCATCGCCGCCGCCGCCTTCGATGTAATCGTTCTCGGTCCCGCCAAAGATGCGGTCGTCGCCGTCCCCGCCGTAAAGCGTATCGTCCTCCGATCCGCCGATCAGCCGGTCATTGCCGCCGCCGCCATGAATCGTGTCGGCCCCTGCACCGCCCAGCACGGCATCGTCGTCACCCCGGTAGGTGCTGTCCTCGTCGCCATAAAGCAGGTCGTCGTCATTGCCGCCTCGCAGGGTGTCATTGCCGTCATAACCCCAGATCGTGTCGGCCCCGTTCTGGCCCAGCGCGATATCGGACCATTCACGCCCATAGACGGTGTCATTGCCTGCCTTGGCCAGAATAACCGTGGTTTGGTCGGTGGACTGGATCACCTCGGCCAGGGCCGAGGCGCGGATCACCACGCGGTCCTGCACGTCCAGGTCCACGCTCCATCCCAGCATATCCGACCCGTCGCCGTAAATATCCTGAAGCGCCTGCACATCGAACACGCCCAGTTCGGTCGTATAGGGGTAATCGATGTTATAAGTCATGACCGTGTTGGCCTGCGTGTCCAACGCCCCATCCAGCACGTAATCCCCTTCGTGAGAATGCGACAGGCCCAGCGCGTGACCCATCTCGTGCAGGATCACCTGAAAGCCGTAGTCGCCCGGACCCATGTTCTGATAGGCATTCACGAAATAGCCCTGCCCGGTATTACCGGCGCTGGAATTGGCGTAGTTCGCCCAACCGCCCACGCCAGACACATCCGCACCAAAGGCGTTGATCATGCCGGTGCCTTCCACCTCGACGAACTTGATGCCGGCGGCGGCTTCGAACAGGTCCATGGCATCGCGGAAATTTTGCCGCTGTGCCTTGGTATAGGACCAGTAAGCGCTTGCGCCATAGGGGTCGGAATCGGCCAGCAGGGGCAGATCGGCGGCTTCGGTAAAGCTGTAGGTGACGACAGTGCCGGTTCCGATATCCGTCGCCCCGTTCCAGCGGAAATTGTCGCTGCTGGTATAGGCAAGGATCGCGGTGTAGTCAGAAACGGCCGTTCCCGCGGTCGAGACCGTGGCGTCCCCCCCATCATTTGCCGCCGCCATACAAGCCGAACAGCCGCATCCGGGAATTTCTATCGCATCTGTCATTGCTCACCTCATTCTTGCCAATCGTGATTGGAATTCGGGGTTTACGCGGTCATTGTGGCCAGCACTTGGCCCATTATATCGTGTTTCTCGAACACAGCGTTAACTGACCCGCGACAATATCGCAGGGAACTTTCCCATGCGATGCGGGGTTTCTGGTTTAGAATGACAAAAAACAGGATGATAACCGTGACCCGATTTCCACCGCTTCCCCAGCCGATGAATGCGCAAGGCGATCCGCGCCGTGTGGGGGTCGAGATTGAGCTGGGCAACCTGAACGAAGACCACGTGGCCGAACTGGCGAAGCAGGTATTCGGCGGCAACATCCGCACCAAGGACACCGTGTATCACGTCGAGGGCACCGATATCGGTGATCTGGAAATCTACCTGGACACGGCCCTGACCAAGGCCCGCAAATCGGCCCTGCGCGACATGGCCCTTGATCTGGGTCACGAGGTGATCCCGGTCGAGATCGTGACCGAACCGCTGGACATGGACGGGCTGGAACAGCTGGACGATTTTACCGACCTGCTGCGCCGCGAAGGGGCCACCGGGTCCGGCGCGGGCATCTTGCTGGGCTTTGGCGTTCACCTGAACGTCGAGATCACATCGGAAAAGCCCGCAGACATCCTGCGCCCACTGATGGCCTATGCCCTGATTGAGGATTGGATGCGCAAGACCCACCCGATCGACGAAAGCCGCCGCCTTTTGCCCTTTACCGCGCCCTACCCCACCTCTTTCGTGCGCGCGCTGATCGCGCTTGGTCCTGATGCCGGGATCGACGTGCTGACCGAATGTTACCTGGCCGAAACGCCCAGCCGCAATCATGGGCTGGATATGTTTCCGTTGCTGGCGCATCTGCGCCCCGACGCAATGTCGGATAAGCTGCGCGGCAGCACCAAACCGCGCCCCGCTTTCCATTTCCGCCTGCCCGATTGCCGGATCGACGATCCTGATTGGTCACTGGCCGAAGAATGGCGCCGCTGGCTGGTGGTTGAACGTGTCGCCGCCAATGCCGATCTGCTGACCAGGCTGTCCGATGCATGGCTGGACGATCACGGCCCCGTCACCTTTAGTCGTACCAGTTGGGCCGCGCGCACCGCCGAAATCCTGCCCCCCGAACTGGAGACCGCCTTTCAAGGAGAGCCATTATGATCCCCGCATTCCGCCCCCTCAAATCCCGCCCCGTGATCGGTGTCACCACCTCACGCCGGTCGGGCTGGCGCATCTTTCCGCTGGTCGCCTTCAACATCTGGATGGCAGGCGGGCGCGCCCTGCGCTGGGACACCCGGCGCGACGTGGATTTGCGCAAGGTGGATGGCGTGGTGATCGGCGGCGGCGACGATATTTCCCCCGACATCTATGGCGGGCAATTGCTGACCTCGGCCCGGCTGGACCCCGACCGCGACGCGATGGAACGCGACCTGGTGGAAAAGGCATTTGTCACCCGCCGTCCGATCCTTGGCATTTGCCGCGGCGCGCAGATGCTGAACGTGGCGCTTGGCGGCACGCTGGACCAAGACGCCTATGGCACTTACGAAAAATCCGACCGGCACTGGACAGTCCTGCCGCGCAAGTCGATCTGCCTGCAACCGGGCACCCGCCTGCGTGATCTGGTCGGGCCGGGGGTGATGAAGGTCAACGCGCTGCATTCGCAATCGGTCGATGCTCTGGGCGACGGCCTGCGCGTGGCTGCCCGCGACATGGGCGGCATGGTGCAAGCGATCGAGCGTGACCGCGAACCCTTTGCCACCGGCGTGCAATGGCACCCCGAACACCTGCTCTATGCCCATCGCCAACAGCGCATTTTCCGGGCGCTGGTGCAGGCCTCGCTGGCCCGCCGCCTAGGGCAGAATCAGCTGACCCGCATCGACGCCAAGGAAACCGGCAATGACATGCCGGATGAACTTGCCAGCGCACTGAACTAGCGCGCACCACCCGCTAAAACGGTCGCGTTCAGCGACCGGGGATCACGTCACGCTTGGTCCCGGCGCCTTCCCATTTGTCGATGGCTTCCACGGCCTCTTCGGCGGTTTCGACATAGCAGAACAGGTCCAGATCCTCGGAGGAAATGGTGCCGGCATCGGCCAGCGCATCCCAATTGATAATCTTTTGCCAGAATTCCTTGCCGAACAGTAGGAACGGTACCCGCCGCATCCGCCCTGTCTGGATCAGGGTCAGCGATTCGAACATCTCGTCCATCGTGCCGAAGCCACCGGGGAACACCGCAACCGCGCTGGCCCGCATCAGGAAATGCATCTTGCGGATCGCGAAATAGTGGAAGTTGAAACACAGGTCGGGCGTCACATGCTCATTCGGGGCCTGCTCGTGCGGCAGCACTATGTTCAGGCCGATGGAAATGCCGCCCGCCTCGGCCGCGCCCTGGTTGCCGGCTTCCATCACGCCAGGACCGCCGCCAGTGCAGATGATGTTGTTATGCCCGCCGGTTTTCAGGCCGCGTTCGGTCATCTGGCGGGAAAACTTCCGCGCCTCTTCATAATATTTCGACAGGTCGCGCAGGGTCTGGGTGCGCGCGCCATTTGCATCCTGCGGTTTGGGAATGCGCGCACCGCCGAACAAGACGATCGTGCTTTCCACCCCATATTCGTCCAACAACATCTGCGGTTTGAGCAGTTCCAGTTGCAGGCGCACGGGGCGCAATTCATCGCGGCACAGGAATTCGTCATCGGCAAAGGCCAGTTTATAGGCGGGCGCACGGGTTTGCGGGGTATCCGGCACCTCGTGCGCGGTTTCGATATCCGTATGGGCATCGCGGAATGCGCTCTTGCGGTCATCCGTCATCTGGTCTTTCTCCTGCTTACGCGTCTGGGCCAGACCTATAACCTTCGCGCAACGATTGCCAGAATGAGGATACCATGGATTGGACCGCCGAAATTGCCGCCGCCGCAGGGCGCATCCTGCCCCATGTGATCCGCACACCGGTGATGCAGACCGATGCCTTCGGACCAAGGATCGAGATGAAGCTGGAACATCTGCAACACACTGGCAGCTTCAAGGCGCGCGGGGCGTTCAACACCTTGCTGTCCGGTCCGGTGCCAAGTGCTGGGATCGTCGCCGCCTCGGGTGGGAACCACGGCGCTGCCGTGGCCTATGCGGCGCATCGGCTGGGGCATCCGGCACATATTTTCGTGCCGGAAATGGCGGGCCCGTCCAAGATCGAGCTGATCCGCCGTATGGGGGCCGAATTGACCGTGGTGCCGGGGGCCTATGCCGATGCCCTGGCGGGGGCGCAGGACTATGAGGCAAAAACCGGCGCGATGCAGATCCATGCCTATGACGGGCTAGGCACCGTGGCGGGGCAAGGCACCGTCGCGCTGGAGTGGGAAGACCAGGGATTGCAGGCCGACACCGTGCTGATCGCCGTGGGCGGCGGCGGGCTGATCGCCGGATCGCTGGCATGGCTTGGCACCCGCCGAAAGGTCGTGGCGGTTGAACCTGAACAGGCGGCCACCCTGCACAATGCCCTGCGAAACGGGCCGGAATTTGAAACCGAGGTTTCAGGCATCGCCGCCAACGCCCTTGGCGCGCGCAAGATCGGCGGCATTTGCCATGGGCTGGCCAAAACGCTGCACACCCCGTCGATCACCGTGCCCGATAACGCCATCGCCGAGGCGCAGAAAAAGCTGTGGCAGGCGCATCGGCTGCTCGTCGAACCGGCCGGGGCCTGCGCACTGGCCGCGTTGACCTCGGGCGCATATCGCCCGGAAAAGGACGAGCGTATCGCGGTTCTGGTCTGCGGCGCGAACCCCGCGCCCGGTCCTTTCCTCTGATCCGCGAAACCCAAAACCGGCCCCGTCGCATCCGCGCGGGGCCAGTTTATTTTCAAACGCACATCAAGCCGTCAGGCGATGATCCCTCCGGTTTTGAAACACGCGAACGAAAATTGTAACCGCAGCGATTTGCGCCGCGATCACGGCGGGCCAGATCAGCGGAAATTGCGCATCCATGTATTTCTGCGGACCGAAAGACAACAGCGCCATGAAGGCCGCAGCCACGGCCAGCACCGTGCCCGAAGGGCTTTTCTCGCTGCCCATCGACAGGGAAGCAGCAGCGGTGGAAATCGCCATGGCAAGGAAGGGCGCTATGCCGAACAGGGGTATCGCCTCGGGCGGGTGCGGCGGCACCTTGGCGAACAGGGCGGCAAGCATCACGGATTGCAAAAGAACAAGCGCCGTCAGGGCGGCATCGGTCGGGGTGCGGGTCATGGTGGCTCCTTTCAGGCTGGGCCGGGGATTTGCTGATCCGTAATTATATTACGGCCACACCAAATCCGTAATTTAAATTACGGCAAGTGTCAACAACGCCATTCCCCCGCCGCCGCCCCCATAGGTCGCGACAGGTCGATGCAGTGCCGCGTTGCGCGATTGCACGGCGTCGCGCTTTGGTGTCTAAGGCTGGCCTGACAGGGTCACGGTTCTGCGGCCCGACGAAAATTCAGATACCGGAGACGCGCCAATGTCCAATGCCCAGCTTGAAACCGCCATCGAATTCGCGTGGGAAGCCCGCGATACGATCACATCCGCCACCACCGGCGAGACCCGCGACGCGATCGAGGACACGCTGAACGCACTGGACAGCGGCACGCTGCGCGTGGCGGAAAAACAGGCTGATGGGTCGTGGCATGTGAACCAGTGGGCCAAGAAAGCCGTGCTGCTTGGCTTCCGTATCAAGGATATGGAGATCCACGAAGGCGGCCCGCAAGGCGCAGGCTGGTGGGACAAGGTGGACAGCAAGTTCAAGGGCTGGGGCGGCAACGAATGGAAATCCGCCGGTTTCCGCGCCGTGCCCAATTGCGTCGTGCGCAAGTCGGCCTTCATCGCGCCGGGCGTGGTGCTGATGCCGTCCTTCGTGAACCTTGGCGCCTATGTGGACGAGGGCACGATGGTTGACACCTGGGCCACCGTCGGCAGCTGCGCGCAGATCGGCAAGGGCGTTCACCTGTCCGGCGGCGTCGGCATCGGCGGCGTGCTGGAGCCCATGCAGGCCGGCCCCACCATCATCGAGGACAACTGCTTTATCGGCGCGCGCTCCGAGGTTGTCGAAGGCTGCATCGTGCGCGAAGGCTCGGTCCTTGGCATGGGTGTGTTCATCGGCAAGTCCACCAAGATCGTTGACCGCGAAACCGGCGAAGTGATGTATGGCGAAGTGCCGCCCTATTCGGTGGTCGTCGCTGGTTCCATGCCGTCGAAAAATGGCATCAACCTGTATTGCGCGGTGATCGTGAAACGTGTCGATGCACAGACCCGTTCGAAAACCGGCATCAACGAGCTGCTGCGCGACTGATGATCATCAGCCGAACCCTTGCCAAGCGCCGGATCGCGGCGGGGCAGCGCCCCTCGTGGGTCATGGCATGGGGTCCGGTCCTGATCGACGCGGCAATAACCACTGGCCTGATGGCGCTGGTGTTCGACCGCGTGATGCTGTTCATCTATGTCACCCAACTTTCTACGACCACGGCCTTCCTGCTGCTGTTCGTGGTGTTCTTCATCCCGTTTCAGGCCGTGATGATCCTGTCCTCTCTCTGGGCCGCGAAATCGCGCTGGTCCGACGATCCTCCGCCGAAAGCAAACCTATGACCGACAAGACCGACAAACCGAAGAAGAAAAAGCCCTCGCGCCAACAAGTGTTTACCCTGCTGGTCGAGGTGGGCCGCAAGGAAGGCGACGGGTTGCCCGATGGTGCGACCGGCGCGGCGCTGATGTGCTATTCGTCCGGCGTGGACGAGGCAGAGGCCGTGCGCGAAACCGTGGCGATCCTGAAACAGGCCGATGTGGCCCCGCTGGACGTGACCGGATACGGCACCATTGAAGAGCGCGAGGCACAGGGCCACGACATCAGCGAGGACGAGCGGGAATTGATGGCCCGCGCGCTAGAGGAAAACTCGGTCATCGTCGCCCAGATGACCCCGTTCTTCCCTGACACCCACAAAGGTTCCAAAACCGAGCACTGATGCGTCTGGGAGGCTTGCCCGTCCTGCCAACCTGCGCCATTCTCGGCCTGTTCTCAGGGCGGGGCGGAATTCCCCACCGGCGGTAAGGGGTAAAGCGCCCCAAGCCCGCGAGCGCTTTTCGCAATGGCTTACACCTTGCGATCAGGTCAGCAGATCCGGTGCAACTCCGGAGCCGACGGTCACAGTCCGGATGAAAGAGAACGAGCGCAACGCCACCAGCCCCAAGGCTGATGCGCAGTCCGCCCGTTTGATGCTCTGCGTGGACATGTCGAACAGGAAAGGAACCGCAACATGACACTCCCCCGCTATGCCTTCATCAAGGCAAACTGGCATTCCGATATCACCGGCCGCGCCTATGACGGCTTTACCAGCGTCATCCCGCCGAAACAGGTCGATCTGTTCGACGCCCCCGGCGCGTTCGAAATGCCGCTGCTGGCGCGCGATCTGGCGCAAACCAGGCGCTACGCCGCCGTGGCCTGCGCGGCCTTCGTGGTCGATGGCGGCATCTACCGCCATGATTTCGTCGCGCAAGCCGTGGTCGACGGGCTGATGCGGGCCGGACTGGACACAGGCGTGCCCGTGCTGTCCGTGTCGCTGACACCGCACCAATATCAGGACACGCCGCACCACAATGCGATCTTCGCGGAACATTTCGTCGAAAAGGGCATCGAGGCCGCCCGCGCCGCACTGGCCGTCACCAAGGCCCGCGCCAACATCGCCGCGTGATTTGAAATCAGGGGCATCCGCATAACGCAACGGATGCCCTTTCATTGTTCTTCAAATACCCCCCGCCGGAGGCATCAAGATATCAGCAGGAAACGAATTCCGATTTGGCATAACCCTGCACAAACAACAGCGCGGTCAGGTCACCGTGGTTGATCCGCACTTCGCATTGCGCCGCGACGGATGGCTTGGCGTGCAGCGCCACGCCGGTGCCCGCAAGCCCCAGCATCCCCAGATCATTGGCCCCGTCGCCCACGGCCAGCACATCTGCATGCTCCAGATGCAGCCGGTGCGAGATTTCTTTCAGCGCCTGCATCTTGGCCTCGCGACCTAGGATCGGGCGCGCCACGTCGCCGGTCAGCTTGCCGCCATCAATCAAAAGCGTGTTGGCGCGGTGCTCGTCAAAGCCCAGCGCGTTTGCCACGTGGGCGGTAAAGGCGGTGAAGCCGCCTGACACCAGCGCCGAATAGCCACCCGCCGCGTTCATCGTCGCCACCAGTTCGCGGCCGCCGGGCATCAGGGTGATGCGTTCGGCCAGCACCTGCCCGATCACCCCTTCGTCCAACCCGTGCAAAAGGCCGACACGTTCCAGCAGCGCGCCTTCGAAATCCAACTCTCCGTTCATGGCGCGGGCGGTGATGTCCGCCACCCGTTCGCCCACGCCCGCCATATCGGCCAGTTCGTCAATGCATTCCTGCTGGATCATGGTGCTATCCATATCGGCCAGCAGCATCTTTTTCTTGCGGTTGGCGGCAGGCTGGATCACCAGGTCCACGCCCATGCGCTGCACCTCTTCCCAGACATCCCACTGGTTCATGGGCCGCGCCTCCAGCGGGAATTCCGCCGCCTCGTCCGGGGACAGCCAGACCGCATCGCCCCCACCCCATGCATTGCGCAGCGAATCGACCAGCGCGGGGTCCAGCGCAGGGGCACTCGGAGAGGTTAACAGGGTCGCTATGAACATTAGGGAAGTTTCCTATCGTAGGCGCGTGGTGTCGCTTTTTGTGTCTCAAGCGGCGCTATAATGGCATTTTGCCCATTGTGAAAGCGTCGCAAGCGCCGTATTCGCTTCGGTGGGACACCCTTCCCCAACGAAGGGCGATTATCTGTAAGGATACCAGCAATGGCTACTCAGCAACCGGCAACGCGGCCGGCCAATCCGCGTTTTTCCTCTGGCCCCTGCGCCAAAATCCCCACATTCACGCTTGATCAATTGTCGGATGCCGCGCTTGGCCGCAGCCACCGTGCCGCCATCGGCAAGACCAAGCTGAAAGACGCGATCGAAACCACGCGCGAGATATTGGGCATCCCCGCCGATTACAAGATCGGCATCGTTCCCGCATCCGACACCGGCGCCGTGGAAATGGCCATGTGGTCGCTTCTGGGTGCGCGCGAGGCCACCATGGTTGCATGGGAATCCTTCGGGTCGGGCTGGGTCACGGATGTGGTCAAACAGCTGAAAATCGATGCCGAGGTGAAAACCGCCGACTATGGCCAGATCGTCGATATGGCCGCGCTGGATTACAACACCGACGTTGTGTTCACATGGAACGGCACCACCTCGGGCGTGCGCGTGCCGAATGGCGACGCGATCCCGGCGGATCGCGAGGGGCTGACCATCTGTGACGCGACCAGCGCCGCCTTTGCGATGGACCTGCCTTGGGACAAGCTGGATGTGACGACCTTCTCTTGGCAAAAAGTGCTGGGCGGCGAAGCGGCCCACGGCATGCTGATCCTGTCGCCCCGCGCTGTGGAACGGTTGGAAAGCTACACCCCCGCATGGCCGATGCCGAAAATCTTCCGCCTGACCAAAGGCGGCAAGCTGATCGAAGGCATCTTCCGCGGCGAGACGATCAACACCCCGTCCATGCTGGCGGTCGAAGATTACCTTGTCGCGCTGGAATGGGCGAAATCCGTGGGCGGCCTGCAAGGCATGATCAAACGCGCCACCGCCAATGCGCAGGCCATCTGGGATTTCTGCGATGCCCGCGACTGGATCGCGAACCTGGCCGACGATGCGGCAACCCGTTCGAACACCAGCGTTTGCCTGAAGTTCACCGATGATCGCATCAAGGACGGCGCAACCTTTGCCAAGGCCGTGGCCAAGCGGCTGGAAGCCGAAGGCGTGGCGCTGGACATCGGTGCCTATCGTGACGCCCCCGCTGGTCTGCGTATCTGGTGCGGCGGCACGGTTGAAACCGCTGACATCGCGGCGATGCTGCCTTGGCTCGAATGGGCCTTTGAGGCCGAGATCGCGGTGCAGGCCTGATCCGGCGGGCGGTGGGTTACAAACCCACCCTACGCCTGCGCGCATTGAAATCAGGGCGGGGATGATCCCGCCCCTTTCCCCCATATATCCAATCAAAGGACCAATCCCATGGCTCCCAAAGTTCTGATTTCCGACAAACTGTCCGCCGCCGCTGTTCAAATCTTCAAGGACCGTGGCATTGACGTGGATTTCCAGCCTGACCTTGGCAAAGACAAGGAAAAACTGGCCGAGATCATCGGCAATTATGATGGTCTGGCCATCCGGTCGGCCACCAAGGCAACCGCCGCGCTGATCGAAAAGGCCGACAACCTCAAGGTCATCGGTCGCGCTGGTATTGGCACCGACAACGTGGACAAGGAAGCGGCATCGAAGAAGGGCATCATCGTGATGAACACCCCCTTCGGCAACATGATCACCACCGCCGAACATGCCATCGCCATGATGTTCGCCGTTGCCCGTCAGATCCCCGAGGCGTCGGCATCGACCCACGCGGGCAAGTGGGAAAAATCGAAATTCATGGGGGTCGAACTGACCGGCAAGACCCTTGGCGTGATCGGCGCGGGCAACATCGGTGGCATCGTCTGCGACCGTGCGCTTGGCCTGAAAATGAAGGTCATCGCGTTCGACCCCTATCTGGGCAAAGAAAAAGCCGCCAAGATGGGTGTGGAAAAGGTCGAGTTGGACGAGCTGCTGACCCGGGCCGATTTCATCACCCTGCATGTGCCGCTGACCGATGGCACCCGCAACATCCTGTCCCGCGAAAACCTTGCCAAGACCAAAAAGGGCGTGCGCATCATCAACTGTGCCCGTGGCGGTCTGGTGGACGAGGCCGCGCTGGCTGAGATGATCAAGTCGGGCCATGTAGCTGGCGCTGCATTCGACGTGTTCAGCGAAGAACCCGCGACGGAAAACCCGCTGTTCGGGCTGCCCAACGTGGTCTGCACCCCGCACCTTGGTGCGGCGACCACCGAAGCACAGGAAAACGTGGCCCTGCAAGTCGCTGACCAAATGGCCAACTACCTGCTGACCGGAGCCGTGGAAAACGCGCTGAATATGCCGTCTGTCACCGCCGAAGAAGCCAAGGTCATGGGCCCGTGGCTGTCGCTGGCCGGACATCTAGGTGCCTTCATCGGGCAACTGACCGACGAGCCGGTCAAGGCGATCAACATCCTTTATGATGGTGTCGTGTCCGAAATGAACCTGGCCGCGCTGAACTGCGGTGTGGTGGCGGGCATCATGAAAAAGTCGAACCCCGATGTGAACATGGTCTCGGCCCCGGTCGTTGCCAAGGAACGCGGCATCCAGATTTCGACCACCAATCAGGACAAATCCGGTGCCTTCGAGGGCTATGTCAAAGTGACTGTCGTCACCGACAAGCGTGAACGCTCGATCGCGGGCACCGTGTTCAGCGATGGCAAGCCGCGCTTTATCCAGATCAAGGGCATCAACATCGACGCCGAAGTGGGCGAACACATGCTCTATACCACCAACGAAGATGTCCCCGGCATCATCGGCAAACTGGGTGGCATCCTGGGCGACAACGGTGTGAACATCGCCAACTTCACCCTTGGCCGCGCCAAGACTGGCGGCGAGGCGATTGCACTGCTGTATGTGGACGAAGCGATTGACGACTCTCTTGTCGCCAAGCTGAAAGACACCGGCATGTTCCAGCAGGTCAAACCGCTCGACTTCGACGCCTGATCGGCGCTTCGGCATGAAAAGCAAACGCCGCCTTTCGGGGCGGCGTTTCGCGTTGGGCCATTGCACTTTGCCATGCGCCGCATAGGTTGACCCGCAAAGGAGACGGCTATGACAATCTACGCCATTGGCGACATTCACGGCGATCTGGCACAGCTGGAACAGGCCCTCAACCGGATCGAGGCAGACGGCGGCGCAGATGCACCGCTGGTGGTGCTGGGCGATCTGGTGGACCGTGGCCCGGCGAGCCGCGGCGTGATCGAACTGTTACGCGCGGGAGTCGCGGCGGGGCGTGACTGGACCGTGATCCGCGGCAACCACGACCGCATGTTCCTGAATTTCCTGACAGATGGCACCATCGAGGATGCAAATATCAAATCCGGTCTGCCATGGTCCCATACACGGCTGGGCGGTCAGACGACGCTGGCCTCTTACGGGGTCACGTTTGACGACGCGCGCGCCTTGGCCGACATCCACGCCGAAACGGCACAGGCCGTGCCTGCCGATCACCTGCAATTCCTGCAAGACCAGCCGCTTTTCCACGAGGCAGGCGATTTGCTGTTCGTTCATGCGGGCATTCGCCCCGGCGTGCCCCTGGCCGATCAGCAGGAAAACGATTTGATCTGGATTCGCGATGTTTTCTTGGACGATCCGCGCCAGCATCCATGGCTGGTGGTACATGGTCATACCGCGCTGGAAGCGCCCGCGCATATGGGCAACCGTGTGAACCTTGACAGCGGGGCGGCCTATGGCCGCGCGCTGACCAGTGCCGTGTTCGAGGATGGGCAGATCTGGACGCTGGGCGCGGAAGGGCGCGATGCACTGATCCCGTGACGATACGTTTCCCTGTTCCCTCCGCCGCACTTGCCCTAACCTGCGCACAAGGGATTCAAACGGGAGAGAGACCATGACCGATATCGTCATTCTGGACGGCGCACGCACCGCCATTGGCACCTTTGGCGGCAGCCTTGCAGGCGTGCCCGCCACCACGCTTGGGGCCACCGTGGCCAAGGCCGCGCTGGAACGATCCGGTGTCGAGCCGGGCCAGATCGGCCATGTGGTTTACGGCAATGTCATCAACACCGAACCGCGCGACATGTACCTGTCGCGCGTGTCCGCGATCGAGGCGGGGGTGCCTTCTTCGGTGCCAGCGATGAACGTGAACCGGCTTTGCGGGTCGGGCGCGCAGGCGATTGTCTCCGCGACGCAGGCCCTGATGCTTGGGGATGCGGATTTCGCGCTGGCAGGCGGCGCTGAATGCATGAGCCGCGCGCCCTATATCGTGCCGGACCAACGCTGGGGCGCCAAGATGGGCGACATCCGCACGCTGGACATGCTGCTGGGAACTTTGAACTGCCCGTTCGGGTCGGGCCATATGGGTGTGACCGCCGAAAATGTGTCGGATGAGCATTCCGTCACCCGCGAGGATCAGGATGCCTTTGCCCTGGAAAGCCAGGAGCGCGCCGCACGCGCGATTGCCGAGGGGCGCTTTGCCAACCAGATAGTGCCGGTCGAGATCAAGAAGCGCCGCGAGATGGTAGCCTTCGACACGGACGAGCACCCCAAGGCCACCACGATGGAGGCCTTGGCCGGTCTGCGCCCCGCCTTCAAGAAAGACGGGCGCGTGACGGCGGGCAATGCCAGCGGCATCAATGACGGCGCGGCGGCCATGGTTCTGGCCCGCGCTGATGCAGCAGAGCGCGCGGGACTGAAACCGCGCGCGCGCATCCTTGGCTATGCCCATGCAGGCGTGCGCCCCGAGGTGATGGGCATCGGCCCGATCCCCGCGGTTGAAAAGCTGCTGGAAGAGACCGGGCTGAGCGCGGGCGACTTCGACGTGATCGAATCGAACGAGGCGTTTGCCGCGCAGGCCATCGCGGTCAATCGTGGTCTGGGTCTGGACCCGGCGAAGGTGAACCCGAATGGCGGCGCCATTGCCCTCGGCCATCCGGTGGGTGCGACGGGTGCCATCGTCACCATCAAGGCGCTGTACGAGCTGGAGCGTATCGGCGGCAAGCGCGCGTTGATTACTATGTGCATCGGTGGCGGTCAGGGCATCGCCTTGGCCATCGAGGCGCTTTGACATTGGCTTGACGGGGGCCGCGCTGCGCGCGGTTTGGGGCTTTGCCCCTTGCCCCCAGAGTATTTTTGGCAAAATGAAATGCAGGTTCAGTCGAGCCGGATATAGGCGGCATCTGACTGGCCTGCGGCGTCGATCACGGTGAGGGTCAGAAAGCCCTTGCCGATGCCGCCAAGCGTGACCTCGCGGCGGTAGATGCCTGTTTCCATGGGCTTTCCGTTGGCCAGAAGGCTGAAAGGCGGTTGGCCACGTCTGAGTTTCACTGTCAGTTCGCCACCGTTCAGCGCAAGGGTTGCCCCCGATGGCGGAAAGGCCAGTTCGGGTTTTTCCCGTGCTGTGCTGGCGCTGCCCCGGCGGGGGAAATGTTGCAGTGGCAGGGGTAGTTTGGCGCGACCGGGCAGCAGCGTTTGTGGTGGTGGGGGCGGCAGCGGATCGGCCTGTGGCTTCAGCCTTTGGAAGGCGTTGAACAGGATCGGCGCAGCATCACCGGCACCGAAGCCCCCCGGCACGGGCGTGCCGTCAGGCCGTCCGATCCAGACCCCGACCACGTGTTGCCCGTCCCATCCGATCGCCCAGGCATCGCGGTGGCCATAGCTGGTGCCGGTTTTCCACGCGATATGCAGGGGCGGCGCATCGGGCGGCGGCGGCAGATCAGACAGGATATGCCCCACCTGCCATGCGGCAGCCGCCCCGGTGATGCGGGTCTTGCCCCCTGCCTTACGGTATTTGGCCGTCAGCGGGCGGGCGGTGCCGCCATGCGCCAGCCCGGCGTAAAGCTGCACCAGATCGTGCAGCGTGATCCCCACACCGCCCAACGCCACCGCCAACCCCGGTTTGCCCCCTGGAACCACGGGTTCGGCACCCGAGGCCCGCAGTGCGGCCATGATCTGCGGCGGGCCGAGCGCGTCGGCCAGCAACACAACGGGGATGTTCAAAGACAGGCGTAGCGCCTCTGCCACGCGCAGTTCGCCGCGGAAATGGCCATCGAAATTCTGTGGAGCATAGAGGCCGAAGGCCACGGGGCGATCGGCGATCAGCGTTTCAGGGTGGATCAGACCCGCGTCCATTCCCATGGCATAAATCAGCGGTTTCAGCGTCGAGCCGGGGGAGCGCAATGCGCGTGTCATATCAACATGGCCCTGCGCCATGTCCAGCCCGCCGGATCCGACCGAGGCAAGGATTTCGCCGCTTTGGTGATCGACCACCAAAATCGCGACCTGCATTCCCTTTTGGCGGGTCAAAAGCGCATCGCGGGCAAGGGTTTCAAGCCGGTCTTGCAGGTCCGCATCCAGCGTGAGTTCGTGGCGCTGTGCCAGCGGGTCTGCGCGGCGGAGGCGGTCGGTCAGGTGTGGGGCCAGCGCGGGAAATGCACGGCGCGCGCTTGGCACCGGATCGGACATGGCGACCACTGCCGTATCCTTACCAAGCACGCCAGCGGTTGCCATGCGGGCCAGTACGCGGTCGCGGGCGGCACGGGCTGCACCGGGGGCCCGGTCGGGGCGTCGCGCCTCGGGCGATTGAGGAAGGGCGATCAGCAGGGCTGCCTCTGCCTCGGTCAGGCGGGTAGGTTCCTTGCCCAGCCAGATCAACGAGGCCGCGCGGACCCCTTCGATATTGCCCCCGTATGGTGCCAGCGTCAGGTAAAGCGACAGGATCTGGTCCTTGGTCAGGTGCCGCTCCAGCGCCCATGCCAGCCGCATCTGCCGCAGCTTGCCCCGCCATGCACCGGTGCCGCCACGCTCCAGCAGGCGTGCGGATTGCATGGTCAGGGTCGATCCACCGGACAGCACGCGCCCATGCCACGCGGCCTGCCCGATGGCCCGCAACATGGCCCGCAAGTCGACCCCGTCATGGCTGTAGAAGCGGCGATCCTCATAGGCGACCAGCATCCGCAGGAACCGCGGGTCCACCGCCCCGGACGCAGCCCCCAGACGCCAGGGCGTAGAAACGAGGCCGTCGAACTCGGCAAGATCGTCACAGAACTGGATTCTGCACTTGAGGGCGCATCTGACATGTATCGCGCGGCAAACGATGGTTTCCGTGAGGCTTCCCGCGTCATCGACGCTGTGGATCAAGGCACAGCGATGCCACGGTCGCAGGCCCGCGCCGCCGACAACGTGGCGCAATTTCAAGGTATGAACCCACAGCAACAGGGCGCGGCCAGAGTCGGATATGGCGACAAACTGCTTGGCAAGATGGAGGCGAACGCAGCACCTACCGCAAACAAGGCAAAGCCTCTGAGAAGCCCGAAAATGCAACAAGAGGCTGGCACCATAGCGCTTGACCCTGAACTGTATTCCAGACGCCTTGGCCGAGAGGATGCCATGTGGCGGATGCAAAACCGCGCCTTGGGCGGCTCGCTTACCGCTGACAACCTACAAGACATTTCGCAGGCGCGAGGCGTCACGGGTGGCCTTGTGGATGCTGGACGCTCTTTGCTGAATATGAACATTGGCGATGCTGCAATGAAGGTGGGGCAAGCCCTTGGGCCTGTCGCAAAAGGCCAAAACGAGGTTACCCGTGAGCTGCTTATCAAGGCTCTCATGTCAGGCGATCCGCAGGCGGTTCTGGGCCCAGCTATGGCGCAGGAATCGCGCGGGGCGCTGCAGCAGGCTCTTATCGCGGCGCTTGTGCGGCAATCTCAGCAGCGCGGCCTTGCGCCTTAACGCTGTTCGCGGATTAAAACGCCGTTGATTTCCTGCCAGCCGTTTTCGCCAGCCTTCGGGGCGGGTTCCTCAATGCCGTATTTTGCGAAAAGTTCGGAATCGGTCAATTCACGGCTTGGCCCGCCGGAATAAGCGGACGCGGCGATGATAATTCCGGGCAAAACCCCAAGAGCATAAACCCAGACAGGCAGGCCGTCAGAACTGCCAGTGATGCGTTCTTGCAGGCGAACCCGCCAAGCAAAATAAGCGAAACCCACAGTGATCAGGTTTGCGACTAAAACGTCGGAGATTGTCGATAGCGAAAACAGCATTGGCAAACCGTGAAGAAATCATACAGAAATGTCAACTAGGAGGCGATGATGCCAAGATCAGGTGCAGGCGTATACAGCCAGCAGGCACGGCAGCGGTAAGCGGAGATCCGATCAGTTCAGTGAAATATAACACGCTGGTTTCCGATTTTGTGTCAGATGCGAATGCGGTTCGTCCTGCCGTGGCAGGCGGAACGGGCGAGTCATCTATTGCATCGCTCAAGGTTACAATGGGTGTTGATAGCGACGTGATCGGATATGTGAACGGGTTAAACCCAATAGCCGACAGGTTCCCGTATTTCGACACTGACACCAGCATGTCTACGTCATCTTTGACGAGCATCGGGCGCGGCATTCTAAGCAAGCCGCCAGCGGGGTGGCGAAATCGCGCCCCTTTTCATCGGCGAAATAGCGCAGATCGCCCATCGCGGCGCGGCCTTCGCGGGCCAGCACCAGCAGCGCATAGGCGATATCGCTGCCACCGCTATTGGCGCCTTCGCTGAAGTCGGGGGCGTAATTGACACGGTTGCGCAAGTTGTCCATCGCCATGTCAAAGGCGCGGGCAGGCACGCTGTGCCCCTCGGCCCGCGCGCGCGACAGGAAGCCCGAGACATAGGCATCCAGCCAGAAATCCCCGCTGTCAGCGCGCCAAAGGCCAAAGGCCCCGTTGCTGGCCTGGCGTGACAGAACACGCTCGATCGCCTGATCGACGCGGGTTTGCGCCTGCGGCTTGCTCCTCAGCCCCATCGCCTTGCTGACCGAGGACAGGTAAAGCAGCGGCATCGCTTGGCTGGTCACCTGTTCGGTGCAGCCATAGGGGTAGCGGTCCAGCTGCGCCAGCAGGCGGGGCGCATCCAGCCGCACCAACGGGCCGGCGGCAACTATGGCAGTTCCGGTGCCCTCGCGCAGATCGGCATAAAGGTTCGCGTCCAGCGTAAAGGTGTCCCCCGCGCCAAGGCTGAACCTGCGGGTGGTGGATGTTTCGGGATCTAGGCTGCGCACGCCAAGGGTCAGTTCCTTGGTCAGGGTCTGCCCGTCCGGCAGGGTCAGCGCGATTTGCACCGGGTAATCGCCGGGTTCTCCTGCGGCGAAAGGCAAGCGCAGGGTGGCTTTTCCGCCCTGTTCCAGCGTCACCTTGTCCGGTGCGCCTTGCAGGCCCAGCCCTTCGGCTGTCACGGCAAGGGGCATTGCCCCCGTCGCGCCTTCGGTATGGACGAATTCCAGCAGCAGACGCGCAGTATCGCCCGGCGCAAGGAAGCGCGGCAGCGATGCGGTGATCGCCACCGGATCGCGCACCACCACATCAGCCTTTGCTTGCCCGACGGCGGTATCGGTCCATGCCACGGCCATCAACCGCACGGTGCCGTTGAAATCAGGCAGGTCGAACTGCACATCGGCAGTGCCATCGGCGCCAATCGTCACCGGTCCGCTGAAGAAGGCGACCAGATCCTCGGTCGGGGGGGCGCTTTGCATACGCATCTGGGCCGTGGCATCGCCGCCCGAACGAACCTGCCCCATCGCCCCGTTCATCCCGTCGATCAGGCGGCCATAAATATCGCGCATCTCTATGCCCAGGCGGCGCTGGCCAAAGTAGTGGTCTGCAGGATCGGGGGATTGGAATCCGGTGAGGTTTAGGATACCCAGATCGACAGCGGCCAGCGTCACATGGGCAGTTTGCCCCTTGGTGCCTGCCACCTTGACCGTCGCAGTCATCGACCCGCGCGGCGCGGTAACGCCCGGCGCATCCAGCGTGACATCCAACAGCCGCGTGCCGGGATCGACGGCAGCATGGGCAAGCCCCAAAGCGCGAGCGGGGTTATGCCCCGCCGCAATATCCATCGGGCGGATCACCTGTGCGGTGACATAGGCACCCGCGCCCCATTCATCGGTCACGGGCAGGTCGATTACGGTTTCGCCCTTGGTAACATCGACAGTGCGCGCGGCGATCAGCCGGTTCGACATGACATGCACCACGGCCTGTCCGGCAAAGCGCGGCACGATCCGCAGGCGGGCCGTATCCCCCACGGCGTAGGTTTCGCGGTCCAACGACATTTCCAGCATATCGGGCGAGGCGGCAGCATCCGCAGCCGCGTACCAGCCCGCATCGAACCGGACCGAGGCAGCGGCGTAGGCCCCCCCCGACCGTGCAACCACCAGTTCATACTGGCCCCATTCCACCGGAGCGGTCAGCGCGATCGGGGCATCGCCCAGAACGGCCCATCCCGAAACCATACGGGTGTGTCTTGTAATTGGCTCCCACTTCCAGTTGCCATATTGCTGATACCACTGATACCGCGTTTCGATTCGGTTCAAATGCCATGTCACCTGCATCGGCACGGGCTGGCTATCGGGGCCAAGCGCGATGATGCGGAACGCGGCCTCGCCGCCTTCGGGCACTGCCCCTTCAAACCCGCGGGCAATGCCGATCACCGGTTGGTCCGGCATGATCTGGCGGGTGATGCGCCGTTCGACCGGACGACCCGACCCTTCGGACAGGCGCATGGTCACGGCCATGTCCAACGGACGGTCGGTGGTAATGTCCGGCAGTTCCAACGCGGCGGTCAGCGCGCCCTTGGCATCGGTCACGCCACGCGCCATGGATTTGGATCGGGCATAAATTTCCTCGTCCTGCAGCCCGAAACTGTAGCCCTTCCAGCCCTCCAGCGCAGAGGCAGGGCGCAGGGTCACGTCGCCTTCGGCGACTAGGCCGGAAGCAGGCGCGCCAAACAGGTAGCGCGCGGTCAGCGTCAGCGGCGGGGTATCGCCCGGACGGACCGGCGCATCGGGCAGCGCCATGTCGAAATCGATCCGCTCGGGCAGGAAATCCTCGACCAGGACATTTGCCTGCGCCAGCGCGGGCGCGTCCACATCGGCCTTGATCGACAGTTTCCAAGTGCCGCGCGGGGCGGTCGCACCGATAGGCAGGGCAAAGACATGCCCGCCCGCACTGTCATCGGCGGACAGGTGGCGCGCATATTCCACCCCGTCGGGTCGGGTCAGGATCGCGGTCAGCGGCAGCCCGGTGATCGCCGCCGCCTGCCCGTCGCGGGCAAGGGCCGTGGCGTGAATCACCTCACCCGCGCGGTAAGCACCGCGATCAGTGGTCAGGAACACATCAACGGGCGGCGAAGGCTGGTGCCCCTCGACGCCCCTGTCCGACAGGTCGAACGCCGGATCGGTCATCGACAGGAACGCCATGTCGCTCCCCTGCATCGCCATCAGCAACGCGGGTTCCGACCCGCCGCGCCCCAGCGCCAGAGCGGCACCGAAATGCGCGCGTCCTTCGGCATCGGTCTGCGCCTCGCCCAGCACGGCATTGGCGCGGGATACCAGCTGCACCCGGACGCCAGCCACGGGCTGCGCATTGCCCAGGCCGCGCACGGACACATGCACCCCATCCGCGCCCTTCAGAACCGACAGCCCCAGATCGGACAGCACGAACCACTGCGTCGCGCCGGGCTCCTCCTGCGGATCGCTGCCGGGAATCACAGCTTTCAGCGCGTAAATTCCCGTTTTCTGCCCCTTCAATGCCGCGCCCATGGGCAGGCGGGTGGTCATGTCGCGGTTCAGGTCATTGCCCACCTCGGCCGTGCCGACCCAAACCTCTTGCCCGATCTCCCCGGAGAAGGTCTGATCCTGCCAATAGCTGAGCGGACGACCGAAATACCCCTGTTGCATGGCGCGCAGCAGGTTGCGGTCATCGACACGGCGCAGGGACAGATCCAGCGTGCCGGTGTTGACCGTTTCCACCGGCAACGCGGCATCGGCGGCGCGGGGCAACACATAGGCACGGCCCGGAAAGCGCACGGCGGGGTTTCGGTCACGGATATACATCGCCAGATCGACATCGCGGCTCAGCGCCTCGCCGCTGGCTGCGGGCAGCCCGCGCCGCAGCACCACCTTGTAGCGTTGCCCGTGTTCGCCGCCGCCAAGGCAAAGCTGCCGGTTCGAGGCTTCAACGCTCATCTGGTCGGCACCTGCGCCCACGATCTTGACGTAAGGCGCATAGTCCACCCCCGCCTTTAACAGCGGTTCGGAAAACTCGGCGCAGATGCGCGGCGCGGCCAGATCATTTTCGGCAAGGGTATCGGTGACACGAAACCCGTATTTGCCAATCGCTATGTCCAGTGCCGCCACGATTTCAGGACGGAGCTGCATGGATTCGGCCAGCCGCAGCGCCGGGACCATGTCGCGTCCCCTGCCCTGCTCCTCCAGCGCACGCGCCATCACCTCCAGCGCCGATACCTTCTGGCCCGAATTTAACGACCGCAGATAGGCGTTGATCACCGCCTGCAAGGCACGTTCCCGCATGGCGTTCCGGTTCTTGGCCTTGGGCGCGGCCAGCAGGGTATACCGCGCATAATCCAGCCAATAGGGGGCAAGGTCGGTCAAGGATACGGCTGCCCCCATGAACCGCAACGCCGCCTCGTAATCAGCCGCGAAGGCACGGTCGCGGGCGGCTTCGGTCAGCGTACTCTCTGTGCGTTCGTTGACGGGATGCAGCCCGCCAATGCCGTTTGCCTGCCCCATGGCGGCGGAAAAATCACGCGCGTTCAGGAAATCCAGCTCTGTCGCGGCGGTGTCGGCGCGGGCCAGCGCGCCCTGGTCGGCGGCGACCACAACGGCGGACCACGCCCCTTCGTAGGTCTTGCGCTCGGTCACGCCTGCCTTGGGAAAACAGGCATTGGACCGGCTGTTGAAGGTAAAGGCGCTGCACGCCGGATCTGCCAGGCACAAACGCTCGCAAGACCGGTAATCGGTGTCGAACAGCGCCTGAAGGTCCGACCCGTAAAAATCGGTATCGCGCGTGACGATCACGCGGCGCTCTGGCATCACCGTGGTCTCGGCCCATGCTGGCAGGGAAGACAGCAACACCAAGGCAAGGATTTTCAAAGCGCGGCACATCACGAATTCTCCTGTTTGGAATGACTGCGATGCTGCACCTGCCCCCCACGCATTGCAAGGTTTCCAAAGGTCGGGTTTTCCCGCCTTTTTACCGTATCGCTTAACCGGTTTTTCACCCTGATCGGCGAATTTGCAATCTGGGGATGCCGGAAAAGACGGAGGCCGGGCTTTGAGTCTTGCAAACAAACTGGCCGAAGAACGGCGTGCTAGGCTGGGTGCCGAACGGATGCTTGAACTCAAGCAGGCCGAACTTTCCGCCGCCAATCGAAAACTGGGTCGTCACGCCAAGCAGCTTACCGAGGAAATCGTCGAAACGCGGGCGCAGGTCGAAACCTTCCGGAATGAAAACCAGCGCGTCAAATCCGACCTGAGCATCGCCAATGAAAAGGTGCAGGTGGCCGAACGGCGGCTTTGGCACTCGATCGAGACGATTCAGGACGGGTTCGCCTTTTTCGACTTGGACAACATCATGATAGCGGCGAACCACGCCTATCTGGCCGTGTTCGACAGGCTGGAGGAGGTCGCCCCCGGCATTTCCTATCCGCGCATCCTGCAACTGACAACCGAGGAAGGGATCGTGAATATCGGTGACACGCGGCCGTCGGATTGGCGGGCCGAAATGCTGCATCGCTGGGAATCGCCGGACCCCCAGCCGGTCACACTGCGCCTGTGGAATGACCAGTATATCCGCCTGATCGACCAGCGCGGCCATGGCGGCGACGTGGTGACGCTGGCGTTGAACATCACCGAAACCGTTCGCTATGAAAAGGAACTGCAACAGGCCCGCAAGGTGGCCGAAGCAGCCGCGCGCGCCAAATCCGCCTTTCTTGCCAACATGAGCCACGAGATCAGAACCCCCTTGAACGGGGTCGTGGGCATGGCCGAATTGCTGACCGACACCAGTATGAGCGAGGAGCAGCGACTTTACGTCAACACCATCAAGAACTCGGCCGAGGCGCTGCTGGTCATTATCAACGACGTGCTGGATTATTCGAAGATCGAGGCCGAGAAGCTGGTGCTGCATCCCGAACCCTTCGACCTGGAAAGGTGCATCCACGAAGTCATCATGCTGTTGCAACCCACCACGCGGGAAAAAGGCATCGACCTTCTTGTGGATTACGACCTGTTCCTGCCGACGCTGTTCCTTGGCGATCCAGGGCGCATCCGGCAGGTCTTGACCAACCTTCTGGGCAACGCGGTCAAGTTCACGCTTAAGGGCCATGTGCTGGTGCGGGTAACGGGGATGCACCCGGAACATTCCATCCTGACCAATATCCACATCACGGTCGAGGATACGGGCATCGGCATCCCCGCCGCCAAGGTCGATTACATCTTTGGCGAATTCAACCAGGTCGAAGACGACCGAAATCGCCAGTTCGAAGGCACCGGGCTGGGGCTGGCGATCTCGCAGCGGCTGATCAGCATGATGGACGGCAAGATCTGGGTCGAAAGCGAAGAGGGGGCTGGATCGGCCTTTGGGTTCCAGATCGCCCTGCCTATGGCCGACCTGGACGAGGCCGCCGCGCCGGAACTGCCGCGCGGCTTGACCCGCGGGCTGGTGATCGACCCGGTCGCAGTGAACCGCCAGATCCAAGCCAAGCAGCTTGAACTGATGGGCATCGAAGCGACCTGCCTTGATTCAGGGCGGGCCGTTCTGGACCTGCTGAATGCGGGCGAAGGCGGGTTCGACGTGATCCTGACCGACCACAACATGCCCGAGATGGACGGTCTGGAACTGGCCGAAACGCTGCGCTCTCGCGGGGTCGAGGCCCCGATCCTGCTGTTTTCGACCAACTCCAGCTATGCCGCACAGGACCCGGCCCGACAATTCGTTCAAGGCGTGCTGCAAAAACCGACCCCGCGCCGCGAACTTTTCGCCCGCTTGCGCGAACTGGCCCCGGGATTCGTCGAACCGCCCCCCGGATCGCAACCGGCAAAGGCCCGCGCCATGCGGGTTCTTGCCGCCGAGGATAACAAGACCAACCGCCTGGTGTTCGGCAAGATGATCAAGTCGCTGGATATCGACCTGCGCTTTGCCACCAATGGCGAGGAGGCTGTCGAAGCCTATGCGGACTTCCGGCCCGATCTGATTTTCATGGATATCTCCATGCCCCGGATGGATGGCAAACAGGCCACGATCGCGATCCGCGCCGCCGAAACCGCGCAGGAGCCGGATGCGCAGCGCACACCTATTATCGCCATGACCGCCCACGCCATGGATGGTGACCGCGAGGGGATCATGTCGGCCGGGCTGGACGATTACCTGACCAAGCCCCTGCGCAAACAGGCTATCATCGACCACGTCATTGCAAACTGTCCAGAAGGCGCCCGCCCGCCCCTGCCCGACGAAAAAGGCCAGCAGGTCGGCTGATCCGCGTCATAACGGCGCTTGCCAAGCCCGCGCGCACGCCCATACTGCACCTGCAACAAAAAGGGGCGGGCTTATGAATTTCATGTCGATCATCTGGATTTTCATCCTGATCTCGGCCCTGCAACCGGCCTTGCAAAAGCGCGTGCAGGAAATGCTGCGCCAGCGCAAAATCGACGAGATCGAGCGCGCGCGCGGCTCTCGTGTCATTCTTCTGGTTCATCGGCAGGAAACCATGTCGTTCCTTGGCTTTCCGTTGATGCGCTATATCGACGTGCAGGACAGCGAACAGGTGCTGCGCGTGATCGACGCAACCGACCCGAACACCCCCATAGACCTGGTCCTGCACACGCCCGGCGGCTTGGTTCTGGCCGCCACGCAAATCAGCCGCGCGCTGAAGGCGCACAAAGGCGGGGTGCGCGTGTTGGTGCCGCATTACGCGATGTCCGGCGGCACGCTGATGGCGCTTGCCGCGGACGAGATCGTGATGAACCGCCACGCGGTACTTGGCTCTGTGGACCCGCAGATCGGACAGGCGGCTGCGGCCTCGATCCTGGCGGCGGTGGCGCGCAAACCCGTGGCCGAGGTTGACGACGAGACCCTGATCCAGGCGGATATGGCGCAAAAGGCGATCGAACAGGTCACGGTCGAGGCAACGGCACTGCTTGCCTCGCATATGCAGCAGAACGAAGCGCGCGAACTGGGCGAACGTCTTGCCAGCGGGCATTGGACGCATGATTACCCGATCTCCTCGGCCGAGGCCCGCATGATGGGCCTGCCGGTGTCCACGGATATGCCGGACAGCGTGATGCAGTTGATGCAACTGTATCCCCAGCCGGCGAACAAGAAGGGCGGCGTCGAGTACCTGCCGCGCAAAGCGCCCTGATATCGCCTTCTGTTCAGCGCATCATATCGGTGCATCAGAACCCGGAGACGGCCAGCCAGCGGTAAGCTGACCGGCCATCCACCAGGTCTCAGGGTCGTCGGGAACTGGCACCTCAACAGGCATCTCGACCCTGATCGAGATCCAGGGGCACCGCACCCTGACCCCCCCGTTCCGGCCTACGGGAAGATAGCCGAAACAACACCGCCCAACTCCACGAGATCCGAATTTCGGGCTGGCCCGAACCTATCCCACGGCCAAGTCGGCAGGCGGTCAATTCCGCCAGATCACGCTGCTACCCACACCCGAACCGCAAGGACGGCGCACAAAACGCCGATACGTGACCAAGGCCACGCCTTGCAGTTTTTTGGCGGCCAACGGGATGTTGTCGGACCGCGCCCGCCGGTTTCCAGGGCGGGCTATACAAGCAACGTCAAACTCGTCACGCTCAAAATTCCGCCCCCTCGCTTGGGACCGGCTGCAATATAACGCGCGTAATCCTGCGCAGACTGGTTATCTAGGCGGGCAATCCCACCGAATGTGCGGCGCCTCCGGTGTGAAACGGGAAGTCCGGGTGGCACCGACATGGATCACCTGCATGACGCAGCGCCGGTCTGTCCATCGCTCGCTTTGCCATTCGGGCAAGCGTGCCAGCCTTTCCACGCGCGACTGCGGCGGGGGAAACCCCGTCGTGCAAGAAGGCGGACAACCCCTTTAAATATCTTGATTTTATTGGATTTACCGCGCAACCTCACGCCGTGCCGGACCTGCTATCGCAGCCATGGCATCAACAGCCTGGACAGCAGGACAGTCACGCATTTTTCACGGTAGATTCACGGAAGACCTAACGATTTTGCAACACCTTCCGGCACAGACAATCTGCACGCGTTAACGGACTAGAAAACCTGAAGAGGGAAGTCGATCAGCCGCGAATTGCGCAGGGTCCGCATCGGGTAGTCAGGGTCATCGCGCAGGCGCGACAAGGAAAAGTCGCGCTCGACATTGATCAACTTGGCGGCGGTCAGGCGCGCCTTCTCGGCCTCTCCGGCATGGGCGTAGAGGGGCAGCAAGTGGCGATAGGGCGCGCGGAAACCGGGTGCGCGCAGGGCGGCAGCCTCTCCGGCCTCGCGCGCCTCGGTTAACCGGTTCGAGGCGATGGCCGAGATGCAGTGGAACATATCCCACCAATGCGCATAGCGCGAACCTGACGCCAGCTTGCGCGCCATGGCCGAACAGCGAAAGGCTTCCTCGGTGCGACCGGCAAGGCTTTGCGCGACCGAGTTGGACAACCAAGCGGTGGCGCTGTCCGGGTTCAGGTCCAGCGATTTGCGCACGCGGGCCTCTGCCCCGTCCGCGTCGCCCGCCGTCACCATGTGCATCACCGCCGTCAGCGATTGCACAAGCGGGTTTCCGGGGTCCAGTTCCAACGCGTGGGCGGCATCAGCCTCCATCTGAAGAACCGTGGCCTGCGGGTCCGGCGACAGGCGCTCGATCGTTTCGAACATGCCGGCCAGCCCGCGCCAAGCAGGGAACGCACCATTCGGTGCCAGCTCGGATGCCTGTTTCAGGGTCTCCTTGGCTGCCACAATCCCTTGACGGCGAAAGGTGAACATCTGCTCCAACGCCTGCTCGGCCATGGCGGCGCCACGCACATCGGGGCGATCACGCCCCAACACATCGGCCAGGCGCGCGATGCTTTTCTCCGGCATGGCGCGGCAACAAAGGCACGTTTTGAAGGGTCCAGCGCGGCCTCGACAGGGTTGCCGAACCGCACCGTTTCCGAAAGCAGGATCTGCCCGGTCACGGTGTGGATCAGCTTGATGAAACCGACGCCCGCACCGTCATGGACCGCAAGGCTGCATTCGATTTCAACATCAGGCTCGGGGGCGTCCTTGGCGTAATTTTCACTTTGAACCCAACCGCGCATCCTTTCGGTGATCGCCTTGCCCAGCCCCATCACGATCCGGTCGCGCAGCAGCTCCAGCTCGGGCGGCAGCGGGTTGCGATCCAGATAGCGCAGCACCACGCCATCCACCGCGGCGCGCAGCATATCGGTGGGCGCGGATGACGTTGGCGCAAAGGGGCTTTCGCGCGCAGCCGTCAGCCAATCGGCAAAAACCGGATCGCGTATATCCATACCGTCCAGCAACATCGCGTGGCCATTCAACGGCGGCTCACCCACGACGGTCCGTTCCGCATCCAGCCAGACACCGCGCCTGTCACTGCACAGGCAATCCGCGTCGTCGCCCAATTCCCGGCGCAGGGCGGAAAGCGCCTGGCGCAGACTGGCACTGGCTTGATCGCGGCCGGTCCGGCTCCATAACAGGCCCTCCAGCCAGCGGCGGCTGCGGCGATACCCGGGGCTCAGCGCAAGAACGGCAACAAGCGCACCCGTCTTGGCGCCACGCGGCGTGATATTCGCCCCGCCCTTGCCAGTCAGACAAAGCGGGCCGTACAGGTCGATCCTTACCAAGTCCGGCAGCGTTCCAACGCTTTGATCCTGCACCATGTGAATGGTCCAACTCCCTCGTTATGAAAAAACGTAACACGGGGCGCGCATCCTGCCATTTGCGCGACAGGCATGAAAAACCCGCCTTGCGCGAAAATCACTTAACCGGCAGGCATTGACCCGGCATAATCCGTCCATGGATTTTGTTTCGGGAGAATTGTTATGGCGATTTACGGCGCGCAAGGTGCGCAAGGCGCACAGGGGGCGCAGGGCAGCGCGACAAGCCATGCAGCGCGCCAGCCTCGCCACTGCTTTACACTGCCCTTGCAACGATGCGCGACGGGCCTGGCGGTGCCTGGCAAGGAGAGGCGACCCGCGCCCCCGTGTCCGAAGTGCCGCGCGATCCGTTCAAAGTGTTCAAGGGCATGGCCGGTTATCCACGCGCCGCAACGCTGGACCTGGAATTGGGGCGCCTGGTATCGCTGGAGCTTGATCCGTCGAACCGGCAGGTCGCACGCCTGCAGTCGGACCTGCTGGCTACGGACGAGCCGTTGGTGACGCTGACCCGCCCATCGAATGCCGAATTGGCCACGGCTCAATTGCCGCATATCCGTGCCGCCGCCGACCTGCGCGGCGACCACATGGCCGAGATTTTCGCACAGATGGCAGACCCTCTGTCGTTCTTCGGGGCAGCGGCACATATGGATGGGGGTGGGCGCAAATGGACGCTGGAGGTAATGTCAGCGGTGATGCGCTTTGCCTCTGCCGTCGCAATGCCGATCAAGCTGCACCTGGATGTACCGCGCCCGATGGAGTTTTCCGAATGGGTTCAGCCACCGATCCAGACGCCTGCGCACGGCTCGTGGCCTTCGGCCCACGCGACCGAAGTCTTCGCCATGGCGACCGTGCTGGCCGCTTTGTCCCGTGACAAGGACAGCCCGAACGAACTAAGCCCCGATGCCCTGATCGCGGATCGTCACCTGCTGATGCGGCTTGCCACCCGGATCGCCGACAACCGCACGATGGCGGGGGTGCATTTCCCAACCGATTCCTTTGCGGGGGCAACGCTGGGCATCGCGCTTGGGTCGCTGATCGTGCAAACAGTGGACCGCGAGGGGGCCAAACTGCCCGTCACCCTGCGCAGTTTCGGTGCCGGAGAGGGCGATCAGGTGCCCGATTTCTCGCTGTCTGCACTGGGCAATCTGCCGACGCTTGGCACTGCGGATGTGGATGCCACGGGCCATGCGCAGATCCTGAAACTGCTATGGGCCGAAGCCCGGGCTGAATGGCGCTGAAACGGTAAAATGATCAGGCTTTAAGCGTTTTGCGGGGGACGGGCATTTGAATATTCCTGCCAAGAAACCGCGGTTGGCCGCTTGCAGGTCAGGACATTACCGTTGCTTGCCCTTGCGCATCGCGGCGCGGGCGACGGGGCAGTGCGGGGGCAATCGTCATTTCCCCAGCCTTGCGCGCGCATCTTGCGGCACCAGCCAATTCAGTCGATCCCGCCCGCTGGCCAGTTCGGCAATTTCCCCGGCCCGATCCGCCGCTGCATCGCCCGAGGGCGCTTTGCGCAGCGAAGTACAATGCGAATGGGCGCGGGTAACTTGTGGCGCGGCGGCACTAGTGCCGTTCCGCATGCGCACCGCGCCCGACAAGGTGCCCGCCGCCAGCACCCCGCACTGGATCATGCCTTCGTCCGAAATGCCCGAAACCGAGGGGCCGGTTACCGGCCCCTCGGGGTGGCCTGCGGCAGTATAGGGCGCAGGGCGCAGCACGCTTTGCATCAGCCCGCCCACCGTGTGAATCTGCGGCGCAAGGCACCCCGCCAGGGCGCTATGACTGCCGCCTTCGGTCAAGAGGCAGCTTTCGGGTAGGGCATTCCAGTCCCGAAAAAGACTGTCTTCGCCCTCGATCCCCGAAGCGTCAAAATAGCTTTGCCGCACCCCGTTCACAGCCCCCGTCACGCGATCATCGCGCTGGATTTCCAGCCGCAGGTCCAACGGATCAGTGCCGGTGTTGGTGAAGGACACCTGCCAAAGGCCGGCAAGGGCGGCGGAACCGGTCAGCGGGTCGGTGGCGGCGATGCAGGCGGCAAGGCGCGGCGCGCAGGGGCGGGGGCCGTCCAACCGCTGCGCCGCGATCCGGTACAGCGCGGCAGTATCGGTCTTGCGCACACGCCCGCCCGTTGCAGCGCCCTGATCCACGATGGCTTCTGCCGGGTAGGTCATTACACCTCCTTGCGGATCGGTCAGGATCATATCCAGCTTGTCCAGCCCCGCACCATACGCTTCCAGATGGTTGGCGCTGCAATCACCCGGCTGAACGCGCCAGCCAAGTGTCAGGGCCGCACCCGCCGCAACGGTGCCACGCGCCACCTGTCGGTTGCGAAACCCGTTGCCAAACGCCATGACCAGACGGGCGCGGCGGCCTGTGCGCGCCTCCCACAGGGACAGTTCACGCTCGATCTGGGATTCAAGGATATGGCTGCCGTCCTTTGTCCCTGCCAGCATCCCAAGGCTGAGGTTCACGACCACCGGCCGCCCCGGATGACGCAGCGCGGCCCGCGCCAAAATCCAGCGCAGCCCCATTAGAATGTGCGCCTCGAACCGCGCGCCAGAGGTGTCTTCGATCGAGCGTGGCGGCAACTGCACCGCCATCAATAGCGGATCTTGCGCAGTTGCCCGTATTTCGGGAATGCCGGCCGCTATGTCCAGAACGCCGGTGCCGTGGTTGGTGGACAGGCCGGTCGCACGGCGGGTGCCTGACGGGTAAGGATCAGTGTTCAGCGCGTGATAAACAGCCGCCTCCTCCAGGGTTGTCAAATCGGCCAGGTAGCTGTCGATCTGTGCCGGTTCCAGCACGCGGCCAAGCGCGATACCCTCCGCCGGATCACCCACGGCGCTTTCGGGCGCTTGCAGCCAGATGCCGTCAAACCGCGTGCGGGCCGTGGTTGCGCCCGCAGCCCGCATGCGGGAACACTCGTTCAAGAAGCCGATGCCGTCGTCGATGACCGCCACGATCGGCACATCCGAGGCAGGCAAGACCGGCACCGGCGCGGACAGCCCGTGGGCTTTCCGCCCTTGCGGCGTGGCAAGGGGCACGGGAATGCCGATATCCAGAACCGAAACCCCACTAGGCAGCCCCCCCCGACGTGCCATGCGCATCATCATGCTGGCGATACAAAAACACCTCGGCCCCGGTCTGCGTGCCGGGGTCATCGATCAGCGCATCCAGCAACGCCGCCTCTTGCGGGGTGATCAGCAGCAGCGGCGGCTGCCCCGCCTGCGCCGAGCCAATGGCGCTGCGCAGGGATTTCAGCGCGGCCCCAAGCGCCCCGCCCTTCCCCGCGACACCAACCAGAAGCGGCGCATAGCGCAGGGCGGCTGGCGGCAATTCGGGCAGACGGTCACAGGCATGATCCACATAGTTGTCCCAGGCAATCCGGGCGTCAGTCACATCGGGCATGGATTGGGTCACGGGGCGGACCTCCGTTAGAAAAGACAACAAGGAATGCACACAGGTTCAGGCGCGCGCCCCCTTTGCGTCAAGCCCCTGCCCGTCCGCCCGTCAGCTGGCCGTGATCGTCCTTGTCGAAAAGGCGTCAATCACCGCCGGGTCCTGCGCCACCTGAACGAAGGACATCGGCTTGCCCAGCGCGAACCCTTGCAATTCGTCCAGCCCCATATACGATAGGACTTCGACACGTTCCTGGGTTTCGACCCCTTCGGCGGTCACGCGAATCCCCAGTGACTTGCCCAGCGCCACCAACGCCGCCACCATTTTGCGGCTTTCTTCGGACTGGACGACAGGCGCGATCAGCTCACGCGCGATCTTGATCCCGTCCGGTCGCAGGCGCAGCATATTCAGCGGCGAGGAGTGGCCAGTGCCGAAATCATCCACCTCGAGCGCGATCCCCATTTTGCGCAGACGCCGGATGTTTTCCATCAACAGCCCGTCATCAGAGGCGAAGTCAATCGCCTCTAAAAGTTCCAGTACCAGCTTTTCACGGGCAGGGCCCAGTTGCGACAGGTCCGACAAAAGCGAGTCATCGGCCAAGCGTTGCGCAGAGATGTTGACCGAAACCGATCTGACGCCAAGGCCGCCCTGTTCCCATGCGGCCAGATCCTCGATCACCTGCTCCATGACATAGCGGTCAATGCGCACCGAAAGCCCCATGTCGATCAAATCCTGCATGAATTCCGATGGCGTCAGCAGCCCCATTTCAGGGTGGCGCCAGCGGACCAGCGCCTCCAACCGGGTGACGGCCATATCCTTCATGGCATAACGCGGCTGGTAGCACACCTCGAACTGGCGGGTCAGGACGGCGGCCCGCAACTCACGAGCCCGCTGCGCGCGTTGATTTTTCTGCCTATGCAGGGTCGGCGTATATTCGGCCAGCTTGCTGCTTTTCTGCTGCTTGGCCCGATACAGGGCATAGTCAGCACTGGCCAGCAGTTCGGCCATGCACTGCCCTCCCGATCCCGGTCGGGACAGGCCGACAGAACACCCCGACGAATTTCCCGCGCCGATTTCCCGGCTGGCTTTACGAATTTCCTTGATGATCTTGCGCGCCAAGGCGGTAATGTCAGCGGCGCTGCGGTGTTGCCCCTGCAAAAGAACCGCGAATTCATCGCCCCCAATACGCGCGACCAGATCGCCCTTGTCCGCGAACTGTCTCAGCACCTCGCCCACGCGGATCAGCAACTGGTCGCCGGAGGGATGCCCCAAACGGTCATTCACCTCCTTGAACCCATCCAGATCCAGCAGCAGCAGCGCGTCCACACCATCCAGCGGCTTGTCCAACCCCGCCCTGTCCTGACGCATCCTTTCGAAACAGCGCCGGTTTGCCAACCCTGTCAACGGGTCGGTCAGCGCCGCTTCTTCGATGCGGGCATGGGCCGCCTCAAGCGCGGAATTGCGGCGCATCAACTCTGCGCGGGCTCGTTCCAAGCCTTGTTCGCGCTGAATATCGCTGGTGACATCCCAACACAGCCCGATCACCTGGCCGCGCGGTCTGTCTTTTTCATTTATCGATCCAGCGCGGCTTCGGGCCGGGGCCGCGATCATACGCAGATACCGGGTTTCTCCGTCCCCCCTGACAACAGGGAAGGTCGCGCGATGCTCGCTTCCCTTGGCTTGCGCGTCGTACAGCCCTTTTATCAGAACATGCCGCTCGGGCTCGGGCACATTGGCCATCCAGGCGGACAGATCACCGTGCGGCAACTCTTCCTTTCCGCCGAAAAGCTCTCTCAATCGTCTGTCCGCGCGCAGGCGCCCTGTTTCGAAATCAAAATCCCACACTCCGACATCCGACGCATCAAGCGCCAGACGGTAGCGCCGCCAGATCGCGCGCAATTCCGTCTCGCGCCCCTTCAGCGTCTCGAGATGGTCAAAGTTTTCGCGATAAAGCTGCGCGCTGATGATCAATGGGATCAGGACCAGAAGCGACTGCACGACGAAGCCCGAACGCAGGTAGACCAACGCTTGCGGGGTTGGCCAACCGTCGAGCGGCACTGCGGCAAGGGTCCATTCCAGGCCCGGCAACTGCATGTCCAAAAGAACCGGGTTTTCATCCAGGATAGAAGCATCGCCAAAGAACAACTCGCCATCGCTTTTGCCAATCACAAGGGCAGTGCGGATCGTCGCGTCACCTGCACCCAAGCCTGACTGTTCCAGCAATTCCTCAAGGTCAAGCGTGGCCGAGACCACCCCCCACAGCATCACATTACCCGGGTCTTGATATTCGAAAACCGGCACGCGGATCGCAACTGCGCGGTCACCGACGACCAGTTTGAATGGCCCCTTGAGGTTCATCCCTTCATTCGCAATGGCTTGGATTTCATTAGGGGCCAGACCGTTGGCACCGCGCATATCCAGCCCCAGAACCTCTTTGCCATCCGCCGGATAGATCATGCTGATGATCATACCCGGCGCCACGCCCACGTAGCGAAGCAGCGGCCCTTGCTCTAACAGCGCCTTTGCAAGATCGTCGAATTGTTCCCTCGACATATCAGGATTGGCCGCGAAAGAGGCAACCATGCCACGTACCAACATGGCGTGGGTGTTCAGGTGCAGCCCCAGTTGCAGGCGTGATTTATCCGCCTCGTCAAAGGTATTTTCCCGCACCTCCTGCTCGAACTTCAATTGTTCGGATGTTTCCACCGAATGAAAGACATAGGCCAGGATGATCGCAGCAACGAATGCAGGCACATAGGCCAGATCGCGCAGAAGTCTTCCGCGCTGACGCGTTGTCGAATTTGAATCCACGGGATACTCCCTGCTGACCTTCGGTCACTATGATACCCATGGAGCATAACCTTCGTTAACAAAATGTGAATCCTAACGTTTAAGACCCCGACACCCAAAGATTAAGCGCGCTCCCGCTCAACTTGCGTCGCAAACACACTAGCCAAGACCGCCCGCCGGGTTTCGCCGCGTGGAAATGGCGGTCGTTAGAACAGGTCCACATCGCCTAGATCGACAGGTGCCTTGGGCATGACGGGTGGGACAAGGGGGGCTGTCTCCACAACGCCTTCCATGTACATTTGCTGCGCTTGGCCAGAGTGCGGCCAGAACCGGATTTTCCGCCCCCGTGTTCCTCCGACACTGCTATTGACGCATCGGATGCCCTCTTGCTCCAAGAACCACCGCGCGAAATCCGCGTTGGACTCGCCGATATTCTTAAGATTTGAAAGCATCTTGGCCCCGCCGAAAATTTTCGCCTGCAGGCGATCGCGGGCCGCCCCTTGACGCAGCAACCCGTTGATCAACAGCTCCATCGAGTTGATGCCATAGCGCAGGTTCCCATCTTTGTCGTCCGCTTTGCCGGGGAGCAAAAAGTGGTTCATGCCCCCAACCCTGGCCACCGGATCGCACATGCAGGCCGCGATACAAGAGCCGAGCAGCGTGTGCATGACGACATTCGGGTCAGAGGATATCTCGAATTGTCCCTGAAGAATGTTCACAACTCTTGGAGAGGAATTGTTCATTGGTGTTCCAACGCTGTCGACGGTCACGTATTCACGGTGCCGCACCCCATGCGCGGCACCAATAACTTGGGGGTGACTATGCTGGCCGGAACGGCCGCTGCACATGCTGGATACCTGGACTAGAAGTCTGCCCATCCCTCGTCCAACGCCGCCTTGTTCGCTTTTGCTGGCCCATTGACGACCTGCGCCGCAGGTTTGCTCGTCGTTTTCGGTGCTGGGCGGGCGGAAGAAAAGCTGACGACGCTGGTGTCGCTTGTCGGCGCGGGATGCGTGCCTGTGGTGCTGAACCGTTCAAGTATCTTGGACAGGCGCTCCGCCTCGGATGAAAGCGACATGCTGGCGGCGGTCGTTTCTTCGACAACTGCGGCGTTCTGCTGAGTGACCTGATCCAGTTCGTTCACGCCAGTGTTGATCTCTTCCAAGCCGATCGACTGCTCACGCGCCGAGGCCGCGATGTCGGACACAAGCCCCGCAACTTTACCGACCCTTTCGATGATGTTGTTCAGCGCATCGCCTGTCTTGCCGACAAGGGCTCCCCCCTCCTTCACCTGCAAAGCGCTTTTCGAAATCAGCGACTTGATCTCTTTGGCGGAATCCGACGCGCGCTGTGCAAGGGCGCGCACTTCGGAGGCGACCACGGCAAACCCGCGCCCTGCTTCTCCGGCGCGGGCCGCCTCGACGCCCGCATTCAGCGCCAACAGATTGGTCTGAAATGCGATGTCGTCGATCACACCGATAATCTGGGTGATCTGCCCAGAACTTTCTTCGATCTGGCGCATGGCTTCGACCGCGCTGCGCACAATTTCACCGCCGGCCTCTGCCTGACGCCGATTTTCGAGAATCGCTTCGTTTGCAGCAGACGCATTGTCCGCCGACGACTTCACACTGCTGGTCAGTTCATCCAGTGCCGCAGCGGATTCCTCCAGCGTGGCGGCTTGCGATTCAGACCGTTTCGACAAGTCGTTCGCGACCTGGCTGATTTCCCCGGCGCCATCGCGCACGGTGTCCGCGCTGGACTTGATGGTATCCATCACCTCGCTCAGCATGTGGACCAAGGCGTTGAAGTTGTCGCAAACGACCCTCTGATCGGTCGTCATCTCGGCACCGGCCATTTGCAATTGGGCCTGTAGATCCCCGTCGCGCAACATTTCAAGGCCACCGCTAAGCTGTTCGAACAACACACGCTGGCTTTCCTGCTCTTTGGCGCGCAGCGCGCTGACCCTTTCAGCTTCGCGCAGGGACGTGCGAAATTCATCAAGGTTGCGCGCCATCGCGCCGATCTCGTCCGTGCGGTCCAGGTCCGCCATCTCGGCATCGTAATGGCCCGCTGCGACTTCGTTCATGACTTTCGTCACACGGGCAATGGGGCGGCTGATCAAGCGCGAAATCACCATGCCGAGAATAAGAACCCCGGCCAAGATAAGCCCGATAAAGACGATACCACCGTTGATAAAGGCGGCCCGGTTCATCGCCGCCAGAATGTCGGACAAATCCCAAATCGAAACAATGACACCGACCGTATTCTCAGCCGCACCGAAACTGACAATCTGTCCGACAACCCAGACAGAACCGGCCCGCACATTGTATTCATCCTGGTTTTCAATCACCTTTTGGACAGTCTCGGCAATCAGCGCGTCGTATTCGGCTGCGGTGCCCAAGGACGCAATCTCTTCTCCATCCAGCGACACGACTTTCAGGCCGGACATCGCACTGTCCGGTTCACCCTTCATTTCCTGGAACTGCTTGACGATCACTTCCGGCTTTTTGAACCGGATGGCCCCGCCATATTGCGAGGCCATCAGATGGGTTGCGTTCTCAAAGTTGTGCAGCGCCGCATCCAACGTGCGGGATCGTTCCCCGCGCAATTGCAGCGCAGCCTGAATGGTTCCGGCGATCAGGAAACTTGAGATCATGACGAAAAGCAGTCGTTTGCCAAGCGAGCTTGTAGCCTTGCCGGACTTCTTTTTGGCCTCGTCGTTCTGGATGTCGTCAGCTTGGGTTTCGGTCGTCATGTCCCGCATTCCTTTAAAAAATTCAGCTCTCGGTCCGGTTACTGCATCAAGAGTTAGACATTGATGCCGAAGGTCATCGCGCCGATCGGCTGGCCGTTGTCGCCCATGACCGGCAGGCTGACCTGCGCCTGATAGGTCTGGGTGGATTCATCCAGTTCCACATCGCCGAAATGTGTTACTTTCTGGTTGAAAGGCACTTGCCATTTTGGCTTCGTCGCCCTGCCAGCAATCCGACGTTACGCTGCTTTGCCCGTCGTTCAGGCCGACATTGTCCATCACGAAAATCTCGGAATACAAGCCGCCGCTTTCCTCTTGTAGCTTTCGCAGCATGACCGAGGTTTCATTGGACAACACCCGATCAACCAGCGTACCACCCGAGGCCGCCTCGGCGCGCCATGTCTTGTCCAGTTCGTCGATGCGCGCCTGCGCGATATCGGCGTTCTGAGCGTTTTGCGCTGCTACGGCAGCAAGCAGGTCAGGCTGTGCGACGATGGCCGCCAGCTCTGCTTCGGCAAGTGCATGAAGCGGCACGTCGAATTCTGACGCCCCGACGACGGTGCAACCCAGCACGGACATGACAATAGCGGCGGTGAGCGTTTTCATTACATACTCCATCCAAGAATTTTGTTTGGAAGGAGCATGGCGCACAGGAATTAACGGGCCATAAACCCGCAAACTTCACCGCATCATCATTGAATCAATTTGTAGAAATTGCCGCGATCAGCTACCGCGATAGGTCGAATAGCCATAGGGGGAAAGCAGCAGCGGCACATGGTAATGGGCCTCTACGTCGGACATGCCAAAGCGGATCGGCACCTCGTCCAGGAACAGCGGATCGTCTGCCGCCTGTCCGGTTTTGCGCAGGTAATCGCCAGCGTGGAACACCAACTCGTAGGTGCCCGTCGCGAAACTGTCCCTTGTCAGAATTGGTGAATCGGTGCGCCCGTCGGCATTGGTCACCCTTTCGGCGATCTGGTCGCGCACGCCATCCGCCAGCCGGTACAGCACGATCCGCACCCCTTGCGCCGGGCATCCACGCGCCGTGTCCAGAATATGGGTCGTCAGGTATCCTTCGGCCATCGGAATGCTCCTTTCGTGGTCAATGACCTGACTGAACATGATCAAAAGCCGTGATGCAATCTGTCGCGATTGTCTTTTTTCTCGGATAGGTTAGCGTTCAAAAGCACTCACAGGACGACAAGAATGACCCGTTACCCCAGAAATATGCGCGGCTATGGCCAGGACCGCCCCGATGCCACATGGCCCGATGGCGCGAAAATCGCCGTTCAATTCGTGCTGAATTACGAAGAGGGTGGCGAGAATTGCGTGCTACACGGCGACGCCGGGTCCGAGGCATTCCTGTCAGACATTGCGGGGGCCGCGCCTTGGCCGGGCATGCGCCACTGGAACATGGAATCGATCTATGAATATGGCGCGCGGGCCGGTTTCTGGCGGCTGCACCGGCTGTTCACGGGCGCGGATATTCCGGTCACGATATACGGCGTCGCCAGCGCCTTGGCCCGCAGCCCCGAACAGGTCGAGGCGATGCAGGGCGCCGGATGGGAAATTGCATCGCATGGCCTGAAATGGGTCGAACATCGCGACATGCCCGAAGATCAGGAGCGTGCACAGATCGCAGAGGCGGTCCGCCTGCACACCGAGGTGACGGGCGCGCGCCCTATGGGTTGGTATACGGGCCGATGCAGCGAAAACACCGTGCGCCTGGTCACCGAGGAGGGCGGATTTGATTATATCAGCGACACCTATGACGACGACCTGCCCTACTGGATAGAGATCGGCGCGCGCGACCAGCTGATCATCCCCTATACGCTGGAAGCGAACGACATGCGTTTCGCCACCGCACCGGGTTACATCACCGGCGAGCAGTTCTTTCAGTATCTCAAGGACTCGTTCGACGTGCTGTATGCCGAGGGGCTGGTAGGCAAACCTGCGATGATGTCCGTGGGCCTGCATTGCCGCCTGATCGGGCGACCGGGAAAGCTGGCCGGGCTGCAACGGTTCCTGGAATATATCGACGGCTATAAAGGGGTCTGGACCCCGCGCCGCATCGACATCGCGCGGCATTGGGCGCAAGCGCATCCGCACATGCGGCGCGAACGCCCCAGCCAGATGTCGAAAGCCGATTTCGTGACCCGTTTCGGCGGCGTGTTCGAACATTCGCCTTGGGTAGCCGAACGTGCGCACAGGCTGGAACTGGGCCCAGCCCATGACTGCCCGGCGGGGGTGCATAACGCGCTGGCCCGCGCCTTTCGCAGCGCGTCCGGCGACGAACGGCTTGGCGTGCTGCGTGCCCACCCGGACCTCGCGGGCAAGTTGGCCGCGGCCAAGCGTCTGACGGCAGATAGCACGCAAGAGCAATCCAGCGCCGGGCTTGATGCGCTGACCGATGCCGAGCGTGACCGCTTTACCGCCCTGAACACCGCCTACACGGACAAACACGGGTTTCCCTTCATCATCGCGGTGCGCGACCACGGCAAAGCAGGCATTCTTGCCGCCTTTGAACGCCGCCTGGACAATGACACGCAGACCGAATTCGCCGAAGCCTGCCGTCAGGTTGAACGCATCGCCCGCATTCGGCTGGAGGAGCTGGCATGAGCTACGCATTCCCGCCCGGCGGCCTGCCCGGCCAGGACGTCAGCCCCGAAGGTGCCGCGGTCTTTACCGAGGCCTATGCCTTCATCCCCGCCATCACCATGCGCGACATCGTTACCAGCCATCTGCCCGGCTGGCGCGACACCCGCGTCTGGATCATCGCGCGCCCCCTGTCGGGCTTTGCCGAAACCTTTGCGCAATACGCCGTGGAAATCGGCCCCGATGGCGGATCGGCCCAGCCCGAACCGGAACGCGATGCCGAGGGGGTGATTTTCGTCGCCAGCGGCACGGTGGAATTGAAGATCGCGGGCGCGACACACCGTTTGGACGCGGGCGGCTATGCCTATATCCCGCCCGCCCAACCGTGGGAAATCATCAACCCCACCGACCAGTTGGCGCAGCTGCACTGGGTTCGCAAGCGGTTCCAATACGTGCCAGGGCTGGAGGTGCCAGAGGCGTTCGTCACTTCGGATGCCGCAGTTCCGCCAACCCCTATGCCGAACACGCCCAAATGGGCCACCACACGCTTTGCCGACCCCGCCGACCTGCGCCACGACATGCATGTGAATATCGTCACTTTCCAACCCGGCGGGCTGATCCCCTTTGCCGAAACCCATGTAATGGAACACGGGCTTTACGTGCTGGAAGGGACCGCGCGCTACCTGCTGAACAAGGACTGGGTCGAGGTCGGGCCAGGCGATTTCATGTGGCTGCGCGCCTTTTGCCCGCAGGCCTGCATTGCCACTGGCGACGGGCCGTTCCGCTATCTGCTCTACAAGGACGTTAACCGCCATGTAAAACTGGGGATCGGCCTTTGAAACGCATCATCGCCCAGCCTTTGACCGCCCATGCATTCGCACCCTTTGGCGAAGTGCTAGAGGCCGCAGGCACCCCCGACAAGATCATCAATGCCGGCTTTTGCAGCCGCTACCACGACCGCGCGCAGCTTGATTTCGGCACGGATGGCCGCGCGGGGGTTTCCATTTTCAAGGCAGAGCCGCGCACCCTGCCCTATCGGTTGGACCTGCTGGAACGCCACCCCGATGGCAGCCAGGCCTTCATCCCGATGAGCATGACCGAGTGGTTGGTCATCGTGGCGACAGGCGATGGGCCGGAACCGGGCGCTATCCATGCTTTTCTGGCCGCCCCCGGACAAGGGATCAACCTTCGTCGCGGCTGCTGGCACGGGGTTCTGACGCCCCTGCACGCGCCCGGCCTGTACGCCGTGGTGGACCGTATCGGCACCACGCCCAACCTGGAAGAATTCACACTACCCGACCCCGTGGAGGTAACAGCCAGCGCATAACCTACGACCCGCCGCAAACAAGGCGGGCGTATCAACAGGAGAGACAGAAAATGACACACAGCCCAATGGGAACGCCCGAACAAATGCGCGATCCCGATTTCATGCCGCCGATCGGCAGCGCCATACCGCTTGGTATCCAACATGTGCTGGCGATGTTCGCCTCGAACGTGACGCCGGCCATCATCATCGCCGGTGCGGCCGGTTTCGGCTTTGGCTCGAACTCGCCCGACTTTCCAAACATGATCTACATGATCCAGATGTCGATGCTGTTTGCAGGCATCGCCACGCTGTTCCAGACCATCGGTATGGGCCCCGTCGGGGCGAGGCTGCCGATCGTGCAGGGCACGTCCTTTGCCTTCCTGCCGGTGATGATTCCGGCGGTGGCCGGACAGGGCACCGCCGGGCTGGCGGGCCTGATGACCGGCATCTTGATCGGCGGGCTGTTCCACGCCCTGCTGGGCACTGTAATCGGGCGCATCCGCTTTGCCCTGCCGCCGCTTGTGACCGGGTTGATCGTGCTGATGATCGGCCTGTCGCTGGTCAAGGTCGGCATCCAGTATGCCGCGGGTGGTGTGCCAATGATGGGCAAGCCCGAATTCGGATCGCTGGCCCAGTGGACGCCTGCGCTGGTTGTGATTGCCGTGACCCTCACGCTGAAATTCTTCACGCGCGGTTTCATCTCTGTCTCGGCCATCCTGATCGGGCTGATCGCGGGCTATTTCGTTGCGCTGATGATGGGTCAGGTGAATTTCGGCAATGTCGGCCGCGCTGCCGCCTTTGCCCCGCCGATGCCCTTCAAATGGGGGATCGAGTTCAATTCGGCCATTATCATCGGCATGATCCTGATGGCCTTCATTTCCGCCATTGAAACGGTGGGCGACGTGTCGGGCATCACCAAGGGCGGCGCGGGACGCGAGGCCACCGACCGCGAAATCTCGGGCGCGACCTTTGCCGACGGGCTTGGCTCGGCCATTGCGGGCGTGTTCGGCAGCCTGCCCAACACGTCGTTCAGCCAGAACGTCGGCCTGATTTCCATGACCGGCGTGATGAGCCGCCACGTCGTGACCATCGGCGGCCTGTTCCTGATCCTGTGCGGGTTGATCCCCAAGGTGGGTGCCACCGTCGCCACCGTGCCGATCAACGTGCTGGGCGGCGGCGTGATCGTCATGTTCGGCATGGTCGCCGCGGCAGGCATCAACATGCTGTCCGAAGTGGTCTGGAGCCGCCGGAACATGGTGATCTTTGCCGTATCTCTGTCGATTGGCCTTGGCCTGCAACTGGTCCCCGAGGCGCTGCAACACCTGCCGAAAACCGTGCAGATCCTGCTGACATCGGGCCTGTTGCCCGCGGCGGCCCTGTCGATCCTGCTGAATCTGCTCCTTCCGCAAGACCTGGACTGATCCGCCCCCAAAACAGGAAAAGGCCCGCCCGTTTCGGCGGGCCTTTTTCGTTCAGGGCACAGCGCCCCTGCGGCATACCATCGTAGACAGGAATATTGCTTTCACATTCATATAATTTTATATGTGAAGGACTCGAGGAGGAATGCAATGACCTGCAATGTTGGAAACATGGACCGGCTGGCGCGCCTGTGCGCTGGCGTTGGCCTGTTTCTTTCGCCGTTCGTAAACGAAGTTGTCCTATGGGATAGCGCATGGCTTCGATATGGCGTGGCGTTGATTGGTTTGGCCCTTGCCGGGACATCCGCCCTCCGTGTCTGCCCGCCCTATCGCCTTCTTGGCCTTAACACCTGCCGCGTTTTATCGCGCGCCCTGCCCGACAAAGGACCCTGCAATGGACCCCAAGAGAATCTCTGCCGAACTTTCGGTCGCTGAACAGATCACTGCCGACGATGTGAAAGCCCTTGCCGAACAGGGTTTCCGGTCGATCATCTGTAACCGTCCCGATGGCGAGGCAGCCGACCAACCCACCTTTCACGAGATCGAGGCCGCAGCCAAGGCAGCAGGCATGGAAACCCGTTACCTGCCTATCGTGTCCGGCAAGGTTGCTGACGAAGACGCCGACGCATTCGGCGCGGCGCTGATCGAACTGCCCGGCCCGACGCTGGCCTATTGCCGCACCGGGACCCGCTCGACCACGCTGTGGTCGCTGTCGGCCGCCAAGGACAAGCCCGTGGCCGACATTCTGGCCGCAACCAAATCCGCCGGTTATGACATGGCGGGCGTTGTGCGCCGCATCGTGAACGGCGGCAAGACGCCCACAGATGCTGGCGACGCCAAGTTCGACGTGGTGATCGTGGGCGGCGGCGCGGCAGGTATCGCCGTGGCGGCCTCGCTCAAATCGCGCAAGGACAACCTGAACATCGCCATTCTGGACCCGGCTGACATCCATTACTACCAACCCGGCTGGACCATGGTCGGCGCGGGTATCTTCGAACCCTCGACCACCGCGAAAACCATGGGCAGCCTGATCCCCGCCGGCGTGCACTGGATCAAATCCGCCGTGGCCGCGTTTGAACCCGCCGATAATGCTGTCATCCTCGATGGCTGCCGCGTGGTGAAATACGACCGTCTTGTCGTCTGCCCTGGCCTGAAACTGGACTGGAACAAGGTCGAGGGCCTGGTGGACACGCTGGGCAAGAACGGCGTCACCTCGAACTACCGCTATGACCTTGCCCCCTACACTTGGGAACTGGTGCAAGGGCTGAAAGGCGGCCGCGCGCTGTTCACCCAGCCCCCGATGCCGATCAAATGCGCCGGTGCGCCGCAAAAAGCGATGTACCTGTCCTCGAACCACTGGGAAACGCAGGGTGTTCTGAAAGACATCGACGTGCAGTTCATGAATGCCGGCGGCGTGCTGTTCGGCGTCAAGGATTACGTGCCCGCGCTGGAAGAATACGTAAAACGCTACAATGCCGACCTGAACTTCTTCCACAACCTGATCGCCGTGGACGGGCCTGCGAAAAAGGCGACCTTCAAGGTTTCCAAGCCCGACACCGACCCGACCGAGGTAACGGTGGATTTCGACATGATGCATGTCTGCCCGCCGCAGGTCGCGCCCGATTTCATCCGCGTCTCGCCGCTGGCAGATCAGGCGGGCTGGATCGATGTCGATCAAAGCACCCTGCGCCACAAGACCTATGACAACATCTGGTCGCTGGGCGACGTGATGAACGCGCCGAACGCGAAAACCGCCGCCGCCGCGCGGATGCAGGCGCCGATCGTGGCCGAAAACCTTGTGGACGATATCGAGGGGCGTTCGCCTTCCGCGTCCTATAACGGCTACGGCTCCTGCCCGCTGACCGTCGAGAAGGGCAAGATCGTGCTGGCCGAATTCGGCTATGGCGGCACGCTGCTGCCCTCCTTCCCGAAATGGCTGCTGGACGGCACCAAACCGTCGCGCAAGGCGTGGATTCTGAAAGAAACGATCCTGCCGCCGGTCTATTGGAAAGCCATGCTGCGCGGCCGCGAATGGATGGCCAAGCCCGAGAAGGTGACCGCAGGCTGATCGCCTGAACGGCCCAAGAACACGAGGCGCGGGGAAATCTCGCGCCTCTTTCGATTTCATGGTGCGGGACAACCGCATCTTAATCGATCAGGCTGTATGGATACCGCGACCTTTCATCACTTTCACATATACAGCAATCTGAATATATAGCCCACAGACCCCGCCTTCACAGGAACCCCGATGACCTTGCCCAAAATCACCCGCGCTTCGCTTGAACGCCATTTGCCGATCCTGCAATGGACCAAGACCTATGACCGCGACACGCTGACCAGCGACATGGTCGCCGCCGTGATCGTGACGATCATGCTGATCCCGCAATCGCTGGCCTATGCGTTGCTGGCGGGCCTTCCCGCGGAAATGGGGCTTTATGCCTCGATCCTGCCGCTGGTGGCCTATGCGATTTTCGGCACGTCCCGTGCGCTTGCCGTCGGGCCGGTGGCCGTGGTGTCGCTGATGACAGCGGCCGCCGTGGGGAACATGGCACTGCAAGGAACGGCGGAATATGCGGCGGCGGCGATCACGCTGGCCTTCATTTCCGGTGTGATCCTGCTGGTAATGGGGGTATTCCGCCTTGGTTTTCTAGCCAATTTCCTGTCGCACCCGGTGATCGCGGGCTTCATCACCGCATCGGGCGTGCTAATCGCGACATCGCAGTTGAAACATATCTTCGGCATTGATGCGCATGGTCATAACCTTGTGCAACTGATCGGCTCTCTGCTGGAAAACCAGCACCTGACCAACCCAATCACGCTGTTTTTGGGCCTGACCACCACCGCGTTCCTGTTCTGGGTCCGCAAGGGGCTCAAGCCCCTGCTGCTTGGCACGGGGATGAAACCGCGCATGGCCGATATCCTGGCCAAGGCCGGCCCCGTCGCCGCCGTGGCCGTGACCACCATCGCCGTCTGGCTGCTGGGGTTGGGTGACAAGGGTGTCAAGATCGTGGGCGAGGTGCCGATGGGTCTGCCGCCGCTGACAGCGCCCTCCTTCAGCCCCGAAATCTGGTCGCAACTGTTCATCTCCGGCTTGCTGATCTCGATCATCGGGTTCGTCGAATCGGTGTCTGTCGCGCAAACGCTGGCCGCCAAGAAACGCCAACGCATCGTGCCTGATCAGGAACTGGTCGGCCTTGGCGCATCCAATATCGCCTCGGCGCTGACTGGCGGCTATCCGGTGACGGGTGGGTTTGCGCGTTCGGTCGTGAACTTCGATGCGGGCGCGGAAACCCCCGCCGCAGGTGCTTTCACCGCCGTAGGCATCCTGCTGGCCGCGCTGCTGCTGACCCCGCTGCTGTATTTCTTGCCCAAGGCAACGCTGGCCGCCACCATCATCGTGGCCGTCCTCAGCCTTGTGGACTTCTCGATCCTGTCGCGCACCTGGTCCTATTCCAAGGTCGATTTCACCGCCGTTGCGGCGACCATCTTCCTGACCCTCGGCTTCGGGGTGGAAATGGGCGTGTCGGTCGGCGTGATCCTGTCGATCGGCCTGTTCCTTTACAAAACCTCGCGCCCCCATGTGGCCGAGGTGGGCTTGGTCCCCGGCACGCAGCACTTCCGCAACATCAAGCGCCACGATGTGGAAACCCACCCCGAGGTGGTTAGCCTGCGGATCGACGAAAGCCTGTATTTCGCCAATGCGCGCTTTCTTGAGGATTACGTGTACAACCGCATCGCTTGTGACGAGCCGATCCGCCATGTCGTTCTGATGTGTTCCGCCGTGAACGAGATCGACATGAGCGCGCTTGAAAGCCTTGAGGCGATCAACGAGCGGCTGGAAGCCGTGGACATCAAACTGCACCTGTCCGAGGTGAAAGGCCCCGTTATGGACCGCCTGAAACGCAGCCATTTCCTTGATGAAATGACGGGCGAGGTGTTCTTGTCGCAATATGACGCGGTCAGCGCCCTGACCAAGGAAAAAACCGCCGCCTGATTGACCCCGCCCGCGCGCTTGCACTAACTGCTGCCATGACACAGGCAGACTGGTTCGGAATCGAGGAAAGCGCGGGCGCGGCCATCGGCTGGGGCTATGCCGATGGTGCGGTTGTAAGCGAAGCCAAGGGCGTTAACGCGGCCGAGGTTGCCGCCCTTCTGGATGCGGATGACCCGCTGATCGTGACCGAAGCCCCCGCAGCCGATCAGAAAACCCCCGCCAAATTGCTGCCCGATACGCTGCCCCTGACCGGCATCGCACAAGGCAATCCGCCCGACCGCCTGCCCCCCGTCGCCCGCCTGCGCATCGCCGGGTTTCAGGCCAGCCGCCCGAATTGGGACGGCGTGGTTTGCGTGGTTCTGGGCGCGGCAACCCATTGGGTGCAGATCAGCGCCGAGGAGGTCGTCAGCCTTCACTCGACCCTGACGCCACAACTGGCCGGGGCCGTAAACGCTGGCCCACAGCTGGACAGCGAGACCTGCGAGGAGGCGATCTCGCGCCCGGAAAAGCTGGCATCCCTGTTGCACCGCGCCGCCCTGACATCCAGCCCCGACATCGCCCTTGGCGCATTGATCGGGGCCGAACTGGCCGCCACCCGCCCCTATTGGCTGGGCCAGCAGATCGGGCTGATCGCGCCCGCGCCCTGGTCGGATGCCTATGGCGCGGCGCTTGTCTTGCAACATGCACCGCTGACCCGCGACACCCCCGAAGAAACCGCGAAAATCGGGTTGGCCATGCTGCGCCACGCCACTGCGTGACCCCGCGCCACGGCTTGCCAAGCCACCGCCCGCGTGACAGCATCGCAGCCCTAGGATGAATGGCCCGAGGGGCGGCATGACCACGCAAATCCCAACCACCACCGACACGCAGCTGCCGCAAGTGACCGAGCCGCGCAACCCGGGCATGGCGCTTGACCTTGACTGGGTGATGCGCGCGCGGGCCAACACCTCGGCTATTGAACGCCGCGCGGCGCAAATTCCCGCACGGCGCAGCGTAAAAAAAGATTACCAGGCGGCGTGGCTGTGCCGCGCGATAAGCTGCATCGACCTGACCACCCTGTCGGGCGATGATACCGAGGGGCGCGTGCGCCGCCTTTGCGCCAAGGCACGCCAGCCGGTCCGCCCCGACATTCTGGATGCGATCGGAATGCAGGGCCTGACCGTAGGTGCCGTCTGCGTCTATCATGAAATGGTCCCCGCCGCCGTGCACGCTTTGACAGGGTCCGGCATTCCCGTCGCCGCCGTTTCCACCGGCTTTCCGGCGGGCCTGTCGCCGTTTCACCTGCGCCTGGCCGAGATCGGGGAAAGCGTGAAAGCAGGGGCAAGCGAGATCGACATCGTCATCTCGCGCCGCCATGTTCTGACCGGAAACTGGCAGGCGCTTTACGATGAAATGCAGCAGATGCGCGCCGCCTGCGGCGAGGCCCATGTGAAGGCGATCCTTGCCACGGGCGAATTGGGCACCCTGCGCAATGTCGCCCGCGCGTCGCTGGTGTGCATGATGGCGGGGGCCGATTTCATCAAGACGTCAACCGGCAAGGAATCAGTCAACGCCACCCTGCCCGTCAGCCTTGTGATGACCCGCGCGATCCGCGAATACGAGGGCCGCACCGGATACCGCGCCGGCTATAAACCGGCGGGCGGGATTTCCAAGGCGAAGGATGCGCTGACCTATCTGTCCCTGATCAAGGAAGAACTGGGTGATCGCTGGCTTCGGAACGATCTGTTCCGCTTTGGCGCGTCCTCGCTGCTGGGCGATATCGAGCGGCAGTTGGAACATCATGTCACCGGTGCCTATTCGGCCGGATGGCGGCATCCGATAGGGTAAACAGATGACCGTGAAAGAGATTTTCGAAACCATGGATTATGGCACCGCCCCCGAATCCGCCGCAGAGGCATTGGCATGGCTGGTCGATCAGGGCGACCGTTTCGGCCATTTCATCGATGGTGCTTTCACCGCGCCGGGGGACGGGTTCAACGCCACCAATCCTGCAACGGGCGAAACACTGGCAACCCTCACGCAGGCCAATCAAACGGATGTGGACGCCGCCGTTGACGCCGCCCGCAAGGCGCAGCCCAAGTGGCACAAGCTGGGCGGCGAAGGGCGCGCGCGACATCTATATGCCCTGGCCCGCATGATCCAGAAACACGCGAGGCTTTTCGCGGTGCTGGAAACGCTCGACAACGGCAAGCCGATCCGCGAGGCGCGGGACATCGACATCCCCCTTGTCCACCGCCATTTCTATTTCCATGCGGGCATTGCCCAGTTGATTGACAGCGAACAGCCAGACCGCGAACCGCTCGGCGTTTGCGGGCAGATCATCCCGTGGAACTTCCCGCTTCTGATGCTGGCGTGGAAAGTCGCGCCGGCCTTGGCGGCGGGCAATACCGTGGTGCTGAAACCGGCCGAACAAACCTCGCTCACCGCGCTTTTGTTCGCGGACATTTGCAAGCGTGCGGGCCTGCCCAAAGGGGTCGTGAATATCGTCATCGGTGATGGCACCGTTGGCGAAATGATCACCACCCATGACGGGATCGACAAGATCGCCTTTACCGGCTCGACCGAGGTCGGCCGCGCGATCCGCCACGCCACTGCGGGGTCGGGCAAGGCACTGACGCTTGAATTGGGGGGCAAATCGCCCTTCATCGTGTTTGACGATGCCGATCTGGACAGTGCGATTGAGGGGGTCGTCGATGCGATCTGGTTCAACGGCGGGCAGGTCTGCTGCGCCGGTTCGCGCCTGATCGTGCAGGAAAGCGTGGCCGAAGAGTTCCTGCGCCGCCTGCGCACCCGGATGGACAAGCTGACCCTTGGCGATCCGCTGGACAAATCGGTGGATGTGGGCGCGATCATATCGGGGGTGCAACGCGACCGGATCACCGCGATGGTATCGGCCTGCGACAGCGGCCAACACCATATTCTGAACGCGCAAATCCCCGCCGCTGGCAGCTTTTACCCGCCGACCCTGATCACCGGGCTAGAGGCCGCAGATCCCCTGATGCAGGAGGAAATCTTCGGCCCCGTTCTGGTTTCAACCACATTCCGCACCCCGTCCGAGGCGGTGCAGTTGGCGAACAACACGCGGTACGGTTTGGCAGCAAGCGTCTGGAGCGAGAACATCAACCTTGCGCTGGATATCGCCCCGAAACTGGCGGCGGGCGTGGTCTGGATCAATGCCACCAACCTGTTCGACGCCGCCGCGCCCTTTGGCGGAGTGCGCGAAAGCGGCTTTGGCCGCGAGGGTGGGTGGGAAGGCATCGCTGCTTATACCAAGCCAGTTGGCAAAACCAAGCCGCTGACCAAGGTCGAACCGTTCACGGGGGACACGCCAGCCGAAGGCATCGACCGCACCCCGAAACTCTATGTCGGGGGCAAGCAGGCGCGGCCCGACAGTGGCTATTCGCGCCCCATCCGGGGCAAATCCGGCAAACTGTTGGGCGAGGTCCCGCAAGGCAACCGCAAGGACATCCGCAACGCGGTCGAGGCGGCGACAGCCGCCGCAAGCTGGGGCAAGACAACCGGCCATCTGCGCGCGCAAATCATTTACTACATTGCCGAAAACCTGTCGGCCCGCGCAGATGAATTTGCAGCAAAGATCGACGCGATGACGGGCGGCAAACGCGGCAAGGCCGAGGTAGAGGCCAGCATCACCCGCCTGTTCACCGCCGCCGCATGGGCGGACAAACTGGACGGGCAAGCCAAGGGCGTTCCAATGCGTGGGCTGGCCCTGGCCTTGCGCGAACCCGTCGGCGTGATCGGCGCGATTTGTCCTGACGAGGCACCGCTTCTGGGGCTTGTCTCGCTCATGGCGCCGGCCTTGGCGATGGGCAACCGCGTGGTTATTGCGGCGTCCGAACCCTTCCCGCTGGCCGCGACCGATTTCTATCAGGTTCTGGATACCTCGGACGTGCCCGCCGGTGTGGTCAATATCATCACCGGCTGCCATGCTGATCTGGCCCCCACCATGGCCGCCCATGCCGGCGTCGATGCGGTTTGGAACCACTCCTCGACAGCGCTGTCAAGCGCGGTAGAGGCTGCAAGCGCGGACACGCTGAAACGCACTTGGGTCAACAACGGTATGGCGGTGGATTGGCACAAGGACCAGACCCGCGCCATTCTGGACCACGCGACCGAGGTGAAAACCGTCTGGGTGCCCTACGGCGAATAGATTAGCGGATCACCAGCCGCGTGCCGGGCACGGTGCGTTCGGCAATCCAACGCAGGTGGTCACGGCGAAAGGCGACGCATCCGGCGGTGGGATAGCCCTGCCGCCGCCATTGATGGATAAAAATGGCCGACCCGCGCCCCGGCATGGCATCGGGCCAGTTCCAGTCCGTGACCAGAACCAGATCATACATCGGATCGGCGCGGCGCAGCGCCTCGTGCGAGGGGGCATAGGGCGCGCGGACCATGTGATTGTAATCGGTATCCAAAGGCTCGTCAGACCACAAATCCCCCGGCAGGATCGGTTCGGCCCAATCGGTGGGCGCGCTGATGCGGTCGGGACGGTAAAGCATTCCAGCAATGCGATGAATGCCGCGCGGGCTGGCCATATCACCTTCGCGCTTGTCATCCGCCACGCCGCCGCGCCCGATGGTGCAGGGGAAATGGCACCCCGCAAACCGCACCCCGCGCGGGGTCACGACCAAGTCGCCAATCACAAAAGATGCCCCGATTTCGCGGCCTTGGTGGCCAGATAGGCGCGGTTATGCGCACCCTCGCCCACCTTCAGCGGCACACGCTCCACAACCTGCACCCCCGCCTTTTCCATCATGGCAATCTTGCGCGGATTGTTGGTCAGCAGACGCACGGCGCTGAACCCCATGGATTTCAGAATGCGCGCGCCAAGCTGGAAATCGCGCTCGTCATCCTCGAACCCCAGCCGGTGGTTCGCCTCGACCGTGTCGAACCCCTGATCTTGCAGGGAATAGGCGCGCATCTTGTTGGCAAGGCCGATGCCGCGCCCCTCTTGGTTCAGATACAGCAGCACGCCCGCGCCCTCGGCCCCCATCTGGGCCAGTGCACCGCGCAGCTGCGGGCCGCAATCGCATTTCAGGCTGCCCATCACATCGCCGGTGAAACAGGCCGAATGCAGACGTGCCAGCACCGGCTTGTCACGGGGGGGCGAGCCGATTTCAAAGGCGTAATGTTCCTCTGCGCCATCCTCGGGGCGGAAAATATGCAAGCGCCCCGCCTCAGACGCCTCGACCGGCAGGCGGGCCGACACAACCGGATGCGGCTGCGGCGAGGCATCCAGCAAGGGCGCGGCCAAGGTTTCCAGCACAACGGTCAACCCGTGCTGCGCGGCAAACCCCGCGCCATCGGGCAGGTCCAGCACGACAGCCGCAGGCAACAGCCGCGCCGATTTCGCAAGGCGGATCGCAAGGTGGTGCAGCCCCGCATCGCCGCCACGGGCCGACCGGAACGGGCCCTTCATAGGCATGTCCAGATCATCGGCCGGATCGGCCACGGCCTCGACCCAGGCGGCACCGGCATCGGCCGGCAGATAAAGCCGCGCCAGATCGTCGTCATAGACGCGGGCCTTCAGCGTTTCAGCCCGCCGCGCAGTGATCGCCAGCACCGGATCGCCGCCCAAAGCCCGCAGATCGGCCAGTCGCTGCGGCGTCAGCGTTTCGGCCGCCATCACCAGCACGGCACCCTGCCCTTGCACGACAACGGGCACGCCCATGCGCAGATCGGCGCGGGCGCGGGCCAGAATTTCGGTCATGTCGGGCGCAAAGCTCATCGGCGCATCCTTATCAGGTCACGAAACATGTAACCACTGGATCAATCTGAAACAATTCCCATCACGAAAACACGAGGCCGTGAGAGGATTGCAGCAAACCTTGCCGGAACCGACATGCGCACGCATCTGTCACTGCAACAGAGCAAAGGAGGGTCCGCAACCATGGGACAACTCAAGAAAATTCTACTCGTCGATGATGACGACGATCTGCGCGAGGCGCTGAGCGAGCAATTGGTCATGACCGAAGATTTCGATGTCTTCGAGGCAGGCAACGGTGCCGAAGGGATACAGCGCGCCAAGGAGGACCTGTATGATCTGGTCATTCTTGACGTGGGCCTGCCCGACACCGACGGGCGCGAGCTGTGCAAGCTGATGCGCAAACAGGGTGTCAAAAGCCCGATCCTGATGCTGACCGGCCATGACAGCGACGCCGACACCATTCTGGGTCTGGACGCGGGCGCGAACGATTACGTGACCAAACCGTTCAAGTTTCCCGTGCTTCTGGCCCGCATTCGCGCGCAGCTGCGCCAGCATGAACAATCCGAAGACGCGGTGTTCCAGCTTGGGCCGTATACGTTCAAACCGGCGATGAAGATGCTGGTGACCGACGACGACAAGAAAATTCGCCTGACCGAGAAAGAGACGAATATCCTGAAATACCTTTACCGGTCGAACGATGGCGTGGTGCCGCGCGACGTGCTGCTGCACGAGGTTTGGGGCTATAACGCGGGGGTCACAACCCACACGTTGGAAACCCACATCTATCGCCTGCGCCAAAAGATCGAGCCTGACCCCTCGAACGCGCGCCTGTTGGTGACGGAATCGGGCGGCTACAAACTGGTCGCCTGATGCAAAAATGCCACGTCAGTTCAGGTGCGTATGAAATACCTGACTGACTTGACCCAAGTCAAAGATGTACTCTGATTTCATGGAATACGGATACGCCATCCCGTCGCATAAGCGGGTCATCTTATGCACCTCCCTGTTGGACTTGCCCGGGCCTTGCGCCCGGGTTTTTTTGTCCCGTCCAGTGGCCGGGCAGGAACCAGACCGTGTAGGCGAAATACAAAACCCTCACTGGAAAGATGGACAGCGCCGCCGCCAAGGCCAACAGCCCCCACATCCGCGTTTTCAGCGCCAGTGCGATCAAACCCGCGAGATCAGACAGGACAGAATGACCAGGGCCAGAAACATGAAGCTGGCGACATCCATGGAAATGCTCCTTTCGCCATCATATGCGCAGCGACGCAAGACCGGGGCCAATCAAGCGCGAACCCTGCCGTTGCCGCATGTGCTTTCATCATTGCAAAGGTGGCGCTTGCCCCCACTTACAGATAGTTTGCGCCAATATCAAAACCGGAGAGAGCCATGCCCTTCACCCTTGCCACCTGGAACATCAACTCGGTCCGCCTGCGCGAAGGGCTGGTGGCGCGGTTGATGCGCGAAAAGGGGCCCGATGTCCTTTGCCTTCAGGAATGCAAATCACCGGTCGAAAAGATCCCGCTGGACCAGTTCCGCGCGCTTGGCTACGGCCATATCGTGGCGCGCGGGCAAAAGGGCTATAACGGCGTTGCCATCCTGTCGAAACTGCCGCTGGAAGATGTAGGCGACAAGGATTTCGCCAGCCTGGGCCATGCCCGCCACGTTGCCGCCCGCCTGGAAAATGGCGTGACAGTGCATAATTTCTACGTGCCCGCAGGGGGTGACAAACCCGACCGCGCCGTAAACGAGAAATTTGGCCAGAAACTGGATTACCTGACCGAAATGCGCGACTGGTTCCACAGTGAAGCGCCGGAAAAGTCCATCTTGGTCGGGGACTTGAACATCGCCCCGCGCGAAGATGACGTCTGGAACCACAAGCAGCTTTTGAAAATCGTCAGCCACACACCGATCGAGGTCGATCACCTGCATGACGTGATGGAGGCGGGAAAATGGGTCGATATCACCCGTCAGGATATCCCCGAGGGGCTGCTTTATTCGTGGTGGTCCTACCGCGCGAAAGACTGGGGCGCCGCAGACAAGGGCCGCCGGTTGGATCACGTCTGGGCGACCGCCGACATCTCGAACGCGGGCCATTCAAGCCGCGTCTTGCGCGATGTTCGCGGATGGGAACAGCCCAGCGACCACGCCCCGGTTTTTGCCTCTTTCGACCTTTGAAATCGGGCACCGAACGCTCATATATGATAAAACGCTATTCGAGGTATCCAACATGCTGGAACTAGGACAAGGCAACGCCGCCCCCGCCACAGATCTGATCAAGGACGTGACCGAAGCCAATTTCATGGCCGAAGTTGTCGAGGCATCGAAAGAGGTGCCCGTCATCGTCGATTTCTGGGCGCCATGGTGCGGCCCGTGCAAAACGCTTGGCCCACAGCTAGAGGCAGCGGTGAACGCCGCTGGCGGCGCGGTCAAGATGGCCAAGGTCGATGTGGACCAGAACCAGATGATTGCCGGTCAGCTGCGCGTGCAATCCATCCCCACCGTCTATGTCTTCTGGCAGGGCCAGCCGGTTGACGGCTTTCAGGGCGCCGTCCCCCAATCTGAAATCGACGCCTTTGTGAAGCGCGCGGTCGAACTGGCCGGTGATGCCGATGGCGGTCTGGCAGATGCCATCGCCGCCGCCGAGGAAATGCTGGACGCGGGTGAGTTTGACGATGCGGCGCAGACCTTCGCCGCCATTCTGGAGGAGGATCCCGCCAACCCCGAAGCGTACGGCGGGCTGGTGCGGTCCTATATCGCTGCGGGCGATCTGGAACAGGCCGAGGCTACGCTGAACGGCGCGCCCGCCGAAATTGCAGATGCCGCTCCGCTAGAGGCCGCCCATGCTACGCTGGAACTGGCCAAGCAAGCCTCGAACGCGGGGCCGGTGGCCGAATTGCAGGCCAAGGTCGATGCCGATCCGGCGGACCTGCAAGCGCGTTTCGATCTGGCCACCGCCCAGCAGGGCGCGGGCCAGACGCAAGAGGCCGTGGACAACCTTCTGGAAATTTTCCGCCGCGACCGTGAATGGAATGACGGCGCTGCCAAGCAGCAGCTTTTCACCATTTTCGAGGCGCTGAAACCCAATGATCCGGTGGTGCTGAACGGGCGGCGCAAGCTCAGCTCGATGATATTTGCCTGAGGGGCGGCGCGGCCTAGGTTCATGGGCATGAAACGCATCACCCTTCCCGATACGCTGGCCGTATTTCCCTTGCCCAAGGCGCTTTTGCTGCCGCGGGCAAGGTTGCCCCTGCACCTGTTCGAACCGCGCTACCTGGCCATGTTGGACGATGTGTTGAAAACACCTGAACGGCTGGTCGGGATGGTGCAACCCTTGCCCAACAAGGCCAGCGAGTTGCAACTGCACCAGATCGGCTGTGCGGGCCGCCTGACCCAGTTTTCCGAAACCGAGGACGGGCGCTATTTCATCACGCTCACCGGGTTGTGCCGCTTCCGCATCGCGGACGAAATCGAAGGCTTCACCCCCTATCGCCGCGTGCGCCCCAACTGGGCCAGCTTCGACTGCGACATGGGCGACGAGGAACAGGACAAGGGTTTTGACCGCGACGGGTTCATGGACCTTCTGTGCCGCTATCTGACCCATCAGGGCATGGACACCGATTGGGACAGCCTGAAAGACGCAGACGACGAACTTCTGATCAATTCCCTGTCCATGATGCTGGATTTCAACATCGAGGACAAACAGGCCCTGCTAGAGGCGCCCTGCCTTGCGACACGCCGCGAAACCCTTGTCACGCTTATGGAATTTTCCCTGCACCGCGGGGATGGAGAGGACCGCATCCAATGACCGAAACGCCCCGCACCACCGATTTCGACCGCCGCATGCTAGAGGCATTGGTCTGTCCCAAAACCGGCGCGCGGCTGGAGTATGACGCGGAAAAGCACGAGTTGATCAGCAAGGCCGCGCATCTGGCCTATCCCATCCGCAACGGCATTCCCGTGATGCTGATCGACGAGGCGCGCAGCATCGACTGACGCCTAGCCACGCATCAGGTCGGGCAGATCGCCGGTCAGGCCAGCCGCTTCACGGATGAACGTGCGGCGCAGGGCTGGCACGGCATTGACCGCCCCCATGCCCACGTCCCGCACCAGCCGCAGCAGCGGATTATCGTTGGAAAACACCTTGTTGGTCAGGTCTGTCGCCGCGGCCAGCGTGGCCGTGTCGAACCTGCGCCATTCTTGGTAGCGGTCCAGAACAAAGGTCGATCCGATATCCTCGCCCCGCCGCTTGGCATCGCCCATGACCTGCGCCAAGGCACCAACATCGCGCAGCCCCGCGTTCAACCCCTGCCCCGCAATCGGGTGCATCCCATGCGCCGCATCCCCTATCAGCGCCAGGCGTTCGGCGACAAAGGAATTGGCGATGGTCAGGTTCAGCGGATAAGTAAATCTTTGCCCTTCCAGGGAAATCTCGCCCAGGAAATCGCCGAAGCGCGGGCGCAGCATCTGCATATACGCATCCTCGTCCAGCGCGTTGAAGGCAGCTGCGTTGGCATGGGTTTCGGACCAGACAATCGACGACCGATTTCCCGGCAGGGGCAGGATCGCCAGCGGCCCCGGCGGCATGAAGAACTGGTGTGCCACGCCATGATGCGGTTTTTCATGCGCAATCGCGCAGACCAACGCAGTTTGCCCGTAATCCCATCCCGTCCGCTTGATGCCCGCGCGTTCCACCGTACCAGACCGCCGGCCATCGGCCCCGATCAGAACCCGCCCCGACAGCGCACCGCTCGATTCCAGCTTGATCTGCACACCCTGCGGGTTGGCCTCTTGCGCGATGACATTTTCATCGTTTTGCATGGAAATCAGCGGGTTATCATCCACTGCACTCAGCAGGGCCAGGCGCAGATAGCGGTCTTCCAGCATGTGCCCCATCGGACCTTCTTCGATCTCGGCATGGTCGAAATGCAGCATGAAGGGCGACAGTGGCCCCTCGCCGGCGCGCCCGTCACTTACCTTGATCTCAAGCATCGGCTGGGCGTTGTCCGCCACCGCATCCCAGACGCCAAGATTGCGCAAAAGTCGGACCGAGGACATGGCCAAGGCATAGGACCGCCCGTCGAAATCGCCCGCCTCCATCCGCGCCTTGGGCAGCGCGTCAATCACGATGGATGACAGCCCGTCACGGGCGGCGGCAAGGGCTAGCGCAGGGCCGTTCAGACCCCCGCCAACGATCAGCAGGTCGGCATCATGTTTCATGCGCTGCAATATGGACGGATCAGCAGGATTGTCCATGCGCCTTGCTGCCGCTACCGTCACGAAACTGGCATGATAGCGGAGGGCAAGATGCAGGAATGGCTGAACGCAAGCGCGGGCGATCTGGGGCGCGGGATTGGCGTGGGCAAGATTGACCCCGTCGATCTGACCGAAACCTATCTGGAGGCGATCACCGCCCACGAATTTACCCCCCGCATCTATGCGCGCCTGACCGAGGACCGCGCCCGGGCCGAGGCAAAGGCCGCCAGCGACCGCGCGAAGGCGGGGCAGCGGTTGGGTCTGCTGGACGGGGTGCCGATCAGTTGGAAAGACCTGTTCGACAGCGCGGGCGTGGGAACCGAGGCAGGCTCGGCGCTGTTGGCGGGCCGCGTGCCAGACCGTGACGCGCGGGTGCTACGCAATGCCACCGCCGCTGGGCTGGTCTGCCTGGGCAAGACCCACATGACGGAACTGGCCTTTTCGGGGCTGGGGCTGAATCCTGTCACGCAATCGCCGCCCTGCTTGAATGACACTTCGGCAGTGTCCGGCGGGTCCAGTTCCGGCGCGGCGACCAGCGTCGCCTTCGGTCTGGCCGCCTGCGGGATCGGGTCGGATACGGGCGGCTCGGTCCGCGTGCCGTCGGGCTGGAACGATCTGGTCGGGCTGAAAACCACATCCGGCCGGGTCAGCCTTGATGGCGTCGTGCAGCTTTGCGCCAAGTTCGACACGGTCGGCCCGCTGGCCCGCACGGTTGAAGATGCCGCGCTGATGCTGGCCGCATTGGAAGGCGGGCGCGCCGCCGATCTGCGCGGCGCAACGCTGGCCGGTCGCCGCCTGGCGGTTCTGCGCGACGTGGTGATGGATGATCTGGACCCGAAGGTGCAGGCCGGTTTCGATGCCGCGCTTGATGCCTTCCGCGCCGCGGGTGCCGTGATCGAAAACCTGTCCGCCCCCGAAATCCCCGACGCGATGGAACTTGCTGGTCTACTCTATACGTCAGAGGCTTACGGCACATGGGGCAAGATGATCGAGGCGAACCCAACCGCCATGTACCCCGAGGTTCTGACCCGCTTCCGCGCGGGCAAAGCCCATGCCGCCCATGACTACGTCGCCGGCTGGCTAAAACTGGACGCACTGCGGCAAACCTGGGCCAGACGCACCGCCGGTTTCGATGCCGTGCTGTGCCCCACCGCCCCGATCCTGCCACCTGAAAAGACCCGCCTGGAAAGCGACAGCGCCTATTTCACCGAACGCAACCTACTGACCCTGCGCAACACCCGCGTTGGCAACCTGATGGGCAGTTGCGCCGTGACCCTGCCCACCGGCATCCCTTCGGTTGGAATCACCCTGATGGGCCAACCCATGCAAGAGGAACGTCTGCTGCGCCTCGCCCGCGGCGCGGAACTGGCCCTACAACCCAAAGACTGACCTTTCGGGCAGTCCGGGGCGGGGGCGGGGTGGCCGCAAGGTCACCCCGCCCCCGCCCCCCTCGCGATGCCGCAAGGCAGCGCAACAATGCCCCTTGGAATCCCCCCAAACCGCCATGGCGAAATTGCCACAAGCCACCCCGCATCGGCGCAAATCCGTGGACGCATCGCCCCGCTTTGGGTAACTTGTTCCCAAACGGGACGACAACGATCCCGGTATCTGAGGCATGTAATGGATTTACCCGAGCGGTTTTCGAACCTACCGGCTTACGCGTTTCCGCGTCTGCGCGCCCTGTTGGATCATCATCCGGCAGGCGGACCCGTACGGCATATGACCATCGGCGAGCCAAAACATCCCTTCCCCGCTTTCGTCCCTGAAATTCTGGCGCGCGAGGTCGCGGGCTTCAATTCTTACCCACCGAACGACGGCTGCCCCGAACTGCGCGATGCGATCGCCCATTGGGCCACCCGCCGCTATGCCGTGACACTGGACCCCGAAACACAGATCATGGCCGCGAATGGCACCCGCGAGGCGCTGTATAACATCGCCATGGCCCTGATCCCGGAAACGAAGAACGGCAAGCGCCCCGTGGTGGCCATGCCCAACCCGTTTTACCAAGTCTACATGATCGCCGCGATTTCAGTGGGGGCCGAACCGGTTTTCGTGCCCGCCACGCGCGACAATGGCCACCTGCCCGATTACGCTGGCATGGACCCCGACCAGCTTGACCGCTGCGCCGCCGTCTATGTGTGCAGCCCCGCCAACCCACAGGGCGCCGTGGCCGACCGCAGCTATTGGGAAGACCTGATACGCCTTGCCGAAAAGCACGATTTCCGAATTTTCGCCGACGAATGCTATTCGGAAATCTGGCGTAACGCGCCCCCCGTTGGCGCGCTTGAAGTCGCCCGCGATCTGGGGACCGATCCCGAACGGGTGACGATTTTCCAATCGCTTTCGAAACGGTCCAATCTGCCGGGGCTGCGCGCGGGCTTCATCGCTGGCGGGCCGAAATCCATCGCGGCGGCGAAACAGCTGCGCGCCTATTCGGGCGCGCCGATCCCGCTCCCGTTGCAAAAGGTGGCGGCCGCCGCCTGGACGGACGAGGCGCATGTGACGGAAAACCGCCGCCTCTATCAGGAAAAATACGCCCTTGCCGACGACGTGTTCAGCGGGGTCAAGGGATACGCACCGCCGCAAGCCGGGTTCTTCCTTTGGCTGCCGGTGCAAGACGGCGAAGAGGCCGCACTGAAAGCATGGACCGAAACAGGCGTCCGGGTTCTGCCCGGCGCATATCTTAGCCGGGACGCAGGCGGTGCGAACCCCGGCAAGCCATATATCCGGGTCGCCATGGTGGCCCCAAAAGACGAGGTGCAGGAAGGGCTTATCGCCCTGCGCGACTGCATCTACGCATAAAAGATCAAGAAGGAACGAGGCATGGCATATCAGACCCGGGGACGTGATCCGCTATTCGACAGCGACATGCAGGCGGCGATTGAAAAACGTGGCAAGGAACTGTTGGGGCTGGCGCTCTTGGCGCTGGGGCTGGCGGCGGCTGCCATGGTCATCAGCTACCACCCGGACGATCCCAATTTCCTGGCCGTGACGGATGCGCCCGTCCAAAATTGGCTGGGCCGGTTCGGTGCCTCTATCGCGGGGCCACTGTTCATGATCGTCGGCTGGGGGGCCTGGGGTCTGGCCATCGTGCTTTGCGCCTGGGGTCTTCGGTTTGCCATGCATCGCGGGGCCGAACGTGCCATCGGCCGCCTTATCTTTGCGCCGATCTGGATCGCCGTATTGTCGCTTTACGCCACTTCGCTGGTGCCCGGTCAGGCTTGGGCTGCCACGCACAGCTTTGGCCTTGGCGGTTTGTTTGGTGAAACGGTGATGGGGGCCGTTCTGTATGTTCTGCCGCTTGGATCGCATTTCGCGCTGAAACTGATGTCATTGCTGATGGGCCTTTTCACCGTCGCGCTGGGTGCCTTCGTTCTGGGCTTCACCCGGGCCGAGGTTTCCCGCATCGCGCGGTTCCTGTTGGTCGGTCTGGTGATGACCTATGCCTGGGTCATGACCCTTCTGGGCCGCAGCGCCAATGGTGCGCTGGCCGGTGCGCAAGCACTGAAAGCGAAACAGGCAGAACGCCGCGAGGCCCGCGCCCGCGAGGCAGCAGAAGCCGCCGAATGGGCCGCTCAGCAGGCGCAAACCGCCCCGCCGCAAGGCTGGGACGCAGGTCATTCCAACGCCGATGACGTGTTCGAGGATTTCCGCGAACCGATGGAACCCGAGGCCGAGAAACCCTCGCTTCTGTCGCGTATGCCCTCGCTGATCCGCCGCGCCGATCCCGCGCCGATGCCCGAACCTGAACTTGTGGCGACCGCCGAAGCGCCCGATGCCGACATGCCCGGCCAGGACCGGATCAAGGCGCGGATTTCCGATGTGATCAAGGCGCGCGTGCGCTCTGGCCCCGCCGTCGCGCAAAGCCCCGTCGCCGTGCGCGAGGCACCGCTGACCAAGGGCCGTGGCCGTGGCCCCGATCCACTGGTGCTGAACATCGTCCATGCAGACGCCGACGGCGGCCTGCCGCCGGAACCGCCCCTGACCGCCGCGCGATATCAGGACACGCCGCAAGCTGCGGCCGAACCGATGATGGACCGCGAGATTGAACAAAGCGCGCCCGACAGCGCCGCCACCGATCTTCAAGATGACATGCACGATGAAGCGGCCATAGCGGCGCAACCCGCACCGCAAAACATCCGCCCGGCCATGCTCGACCGTGCGACTATTCCCACGGTCGAGCCGAAGAAGGTCGTGCAGCATCCGCAGCGCAAGCCGATCCAGCCCTCGGCCCGGGCGCAAGCCGAAGCGCAGCCCGCGCTGAAATTCGACGAAAGCACGCCGGATTATGAGCTGCCCCCGCTTGGCCTGTTGTCCGACCCCTCGCTGGTGCAGCGCCACCATCTGAGCGACGAGGCGCTGGAGCAGAACGCCCGTATGCTCGAGGCCGTTCTGGACGATTACGGCGTGAAGGGCGAAATCGTATCGGTCCGCCCCGGCCCCGTCGTCACCATGTATGAACTGGAACCCGCGCCGGGCCTGAAAGCCAGCCGCGTCATCGGCCTGGCTGACGATATCGCGCGTTCGATGTCGGCCCTGTCGGCGCGTGTGTCCACGGTGCCAGGCCGGTCCGTCATCGGTATCGAATTGCCCAATGAAAACCGCGAGATGGTGAACTTCCGCGAAATCCTCTCGACCCGCGATTTCGGCGACAGCACCATGAAACTGCCGCTTGCCCTAGGCAAGGATATCGGCGGCGATCCGGTTGTCGCGAACCTTGCGAAGATGCCCCACCTGCTGATCGCAGGGACCACCGGTTCGGGTAAATCCGTGGCGATCAACACCATGATCCTGTCGCTGCTCTATCGCCTGACACCTGAAGATTGTCGGCTGATCATGATCGACCCCAAGATGCTGGAACTGTCGGTCTATGATGGCATCCCGCACCTTCTGTCCCCCGTTGTGACCGACCCGAAAAAGGCGGTCGTAGCCCTGAAATGGACCGTCGGCGAGATGGAAGAGCGGTATCGCAAAATGTCGAAAATGGGCGTGCGTAACATCGACGGCTACAACAGCCGCGTCGCCGATGCGCTGTCCAAGGGCGAATTGTTCAGCCGCACGGTGCAGACCGGTTTTGACGACGACACCGGCGAGCCTGTGTTCGAGACCGAAGAATTCGCACCGGAAAAGATGCCCTATATCGTCGTGATCGTAGACGAGATGGCCGACCTGATGATGGTTGCGGGCAAAGAGATCGAGGCTTGCATCCAACGCCTTGCGCAGATGGCGCGGGCCTCGGGTATCCACCTGATCATGGCCACGCAGCGCCCGTCGGTTGACGTGATCACCGGCACGATCAAGGCCAACTTCCCCACGCGAATCTCCTTTCAGGTGACGTCGAAAATCGACAGCCGCACGATCTTGGGCGAAATGGGCGCCGAACAACTGCTGGGTATGGGCGACATGCTGTATATGGCGGGCGGCGCGAAAATCACCCGTTGCCACGGGCCCTTCGTGTCCGATGAAGAGGTCGAGGAGATCGTGACCCACCTCAAGGCCTACGGCCCGCCGGAATACATGAACTCGGTGCTGGATGGCCCGTCCGACGCCCGAGAGGCAGATATCGATGCAGTTTTGGGGCTGGGATCAGGCGACAAGGACGCCGAAGATGCGCTGTATGACACCGCCGTGGCGATCGTGATCAAGGACCGCAAATGCTCGACCTCGTACATCCAGCGCAAACTGGCGATCGGCTATAACAAGGCCGCGCGGCTTGTCGAACAGATGGAAGACGAAGGCGTGGTCAGCAGCGCCAACCACGTCGGCAAACGCGAGGTTCTGGTGCCCGAACAGCACTGACCACATGAATGAAAGCGCGAAGCGGGCGGGAATGGGATCATTTCCGCCCGCTTCGCTTGATTGTGAAGCAAGTGGGAATGGTAAAAGCCGCACGAGGTATTAAATAGTCATCCATGATAACACGTCGCTTTGCACTGGGCCTTGCCCTCGCCCCGCTGATGCTTGCCGCCACCACCGTTACGGCGGCCGAGAAACTGTCGCTGAACGCGATTTCCAAATACCTGAACGAGATGCAGACAGCCCAAAGCGATTTCACGCAGATCAACGATGACGGCACGATCTCAACCGGCACGATTTATATCAAACGCCCCGGTCGCATCCGGTTTGAGTACAAACCGCCCGAGAAAACGCTGGTCTTGGCCTCGGCCAATACCGTGGCCGTGTTCGACGCCAAATCCAACACAGGGCCAGAAACCTACCCGCTGGACAAGACCCCACTGTCGATCATCTTGGCGAAGAACGTGAACTTGGGTCAGGCCCGCATGGTTGTCGGCCACAGGTTTGACGGCACGGCAACGGTGGTCACGGCGCAAGACCCCGCGCACCCCGAATACGGCAATATCCAGCTGAAGTTCACCGACAATCCCGTGCAGCTGCGCCAATGGGTCATCAATGACGATTCCGGCAGCTCGACCACGGTGGTTCTTGGCGATCTGACGGTTGGCAAAGCGCTGTCCAACACGATTTTCAACATCCAACTGGCGACGGGCCAAGGCAACCGCTGAACCAACCTTAGGTTTTGGCTGAGGTATTTTCGGAACAGTGAAGGGGGCTGCGCGCTGCTCCTGTCACTGTTCCGAAAATACTCTTGGGGGAGCCGCATGAAGTGCGGCGGGGGCAACGCCCCCCCCTTTGACCGGCTTCAGCGCAAACGGCGCGGGCAAGTGCGCAATTGCGCGTCATAGATCACCGCGCGGTCGCCGACCTTGCTCGATACCCTCAGCAGCCAGCTTTTCGCGTTGTAGGACCGCCGGTTATAGCCGGTGTGTCCCTCGTGATAGGCAAGGTATTGATTGCGCGCATCGGTCAGTGAAACGCCGGTCTTGGCCCGCGTCTTGTTCATGTACCAACCCATGAAATCGGTGGCATCCTTGATGTCATCGCGCCGCGCGCTGCGGCGGCCCGTCTCGCGGCGGTATTCATCCCATGTGCCATCCAGCGCCTGGGAATACCCGTAGGCCGAACTTTGCCGCCCCATAGGAATCACGCCAGCCACGTAACGCAGCGGCGTACGCGCGTTACCGATGAATTTGCTTTCCTGGTAGATCGTCGCCATCTGAACCGCCACGGGGACGTTCCATTTGCGTTCCGTCGCCTTGAAGGCGCGGCCATAAGTCGGGCGCTGGGCAAGGATGGAGCACGCGTTATCAAGGTTCCGCGGCGCGGAATAGTTACCGCCGCCGCAGGACGCAAGCACCATCAGAAACACCGTAGCGCGAAGAGTTCTGCTCATCTGCCTCTCGCTCTTATTATGCGGGTTTATCCCCGTCTATTACGGACAGTGTACCGGAAAACAGGGTGATGTGAAATCACGTTTTGTCAGGCTTTCACTGCAATCGCCGCGTCACAGCAGCACGGCTAGCAGAAGCGGAATCGCCAGAACAGACAGCAGCGTGGACACCACGACCAGCCCCGCCACGGCATCGGAATCCGCGCCGTATTTCGTAGCCAGCAGGTAAGAGGTGACCGCCACGGGCGTCGACACCTGCAACACCAGCACCGCCAGCGGGATCGGCCCCAGTTCCAGCCAGATCCCGATGCCCCAGGCCACACCCACGCAGATTGCCAGCTTCAGTACCGAAATCCAGATCGCCTGCCCGATCCGTCCCGGTGTCAGCCGCGCCACGGCCACGCCAAGCGTGATCAGCATCAGCGGAATCGCCATCTGCCCGATCAGCGTCAGCGTATTGGTGATAACGCGCGGCGTTTCCCAGCCTTGCCACAGGAAAATCCCGCCAAGGATGGTGGCGGCGACCAGCGGCTCCTTGACCACCTTGGTCAGCGACCCACCCCCCGACACCAGCCAGATACCAAAGGTGAACGACCAGATCGCCATGATCGCAAAGACCACAACGGCATAGCCCAGCCCCTCGTCCCCGTAGGCGAACATCGCCAGGGGCAGGCCGATATTACCCGTATTGCCGAAAATAATCGGGGCCAGGTAGGTTCGGACCTCCAGCCGCATCAGCTTCACCATGGCAAAGGCAACGATGGTCACGGCCCCATAGGCCGCCATTGCCCCCATCGACAGCGCGGTCAGCGCAGCAGGGTCCACCTTGGTTTTCATCAGCGCGGTAAAGATCAGGCAGGGCACCGACAGGGTCATCGCCAGCCGGGTAACGAATTCAATATTATAGTCGTGGCCCGTCCGGACCCAGACATAGCCAATCACCGCCAGCGCAAAGACCGGCGCGGTGATCTCCAGAACTGTTAAGGCGAGGTTCACAGACTGTTTCCCTTGAAGTCCGGTGAATTATTGGACAAATGTGCGCTTCTGCGTCTATCCATAGAGGCAAGGGACTGCAATCAAATGCTGAAAACACGGGCGAAATATCATCTGGGCCAAGTCGTGCGCCACAAGAAGCATCCCTTTCGGGGTGTTGTCTTTGACGTGGACCCCGAGTTCAACAACACCGAGGAATGGTATGATGCCATCCCCGAAGAAAGCCGCCCGATCAAGGACCAGCCGTTCTATCACCTGCTGGCCGAGAACGATCAGTCCTACTACGTGGCCTATGTGTCCGAGCAGAACCTGATTGCCGATTATTCGGGCGAACCGGTAGATCACCCCGATATTCCTGATCTGTTCGGCCCGTTCGAAGACGGGCTTTACCCGTTGCATTTCCAACTGAACTGAACGGGTTGGGGCGCCGCAGCGCCCCTTTTCGTTTCAGTATCCGGTTCAGTATCCCAGGGCGCAGCCATCCTTGCGCGGGTCCGATCCTCCCTCCAGCACACCATCCTCGCGGATCAGAATCGCCTGGCCGCCGCCGATAGGTCCATCGGGTATTGCGACCTTGTGGCCCTTTTCAGCCAGCTCGGCGCGCACCTTGTCGCTATAGCCGCGCTCGACGTTCATGGTGCCCTGATCGGTGAAACTGCGCGGCGCGTCGATCGCCGCCTGCGGGGACATGCCGAAATCGACCATGTTGCTGACCACGCGGGCATGGCCGTTGGGCTGATACGCCCCGCCCATCACGCCAAAGGGCATCGTCACGCGACCGTTCTGGCGCAGCATCGCGGGGATGATCGTGTGCATGGGGCGGTTGCCGCCCGTCATCTCGTTCGGATGGCCGTCTTGCAAGCTGAACCCCGCGCCGCGGTTCTGGAACAGAATACCGAATTTTTCCGACGCGATACCCGACCCGAAGCCGTGGAAAATCGAATAGATCAGCGAAACAGCCATGCGGTCGCTGTCCACCACGGTGATGTAGACCGTGTCCTTGTGAACCGCTTCGGAGATCGGCGCGGCGGCCTCCATCGCGCGGTTCGGGTCTATAAGGGCGGCCAGTTGCCGCGCCGTTTCCGGGGCCAGCATATGTTCCAGCCGCGCGGTGCGGGAGGGGTCAGCAATGAAACGATTGCGCGCGTCATAGGCCAGCTTGGCCGCTTCCGCCTCGATATGGGCGCGCATCGTCCCGAATGGGTCCATCGACGGAATATCGAAATGCGACAGGATGTTCAGCATCAGCATCGCGGTCGCACCCTGCCCGTTTGGCGGATGTTCCAGCAGTTCCATCCCCTTGTATTCGCTGGAAATCGGCGCGGTTTCATCGGCGCGGGTCCGGGCAAAATCATCCATTGTATGCACCCCGCCCAGCGCATTGAGAGAGGCAACCATATCCTCGGCCACTTCGCCCTTGTAGAACCCGTCACGCCCCTGTTTGGCGACGCGGCGCAGCACCTCGGCTTGGCCGGGCGCGCGGAACATCTGCCCGGCCTTCAATGGCTGGCCATCCGCCATATAAAACTGTCGCCCCGCCGCGTTCAGGCATTTGCCCGCAGTGGGCCAGTCAAAGGCGACGCGCGGTGCGACGGGCACGCCTTCGTCGGCATAGCGGATCGCCGGGGCCAGAATGCGGTCCAACCCAAGCTTCCCATGCTTTTCAGATAGTTGGCAAAAGGCATCCATGGCAGTCGGAATGGTCACGGCCTCGGGCGCATTCAAGGGCACGGTGTCATGCCCCTTGTCCCGTAGCGCGGCGGCAGAAGCAGAGGCCGGCGCGCGGCCCGATCCGTTCATAGATTGCACCACGTTCGATCCGGGCGTGTTGAATAGGACAAAGCAATCGCCGCCGATGCCGGTCATGGGCGGTTCACAAATGCCCAGCAGGACCGCACCAGCAATGGCCGCATCCATGGCGTTGCCGCCTGCCTCCAGCACTTCGACCGCGACCTTGGCGGCCAGCGGGTGAGATGTGGCACAAACCCCGTTTTGCGCCAGAACCGGCGAGCGGCCGGGCAGTTGAAAATCGCGCATGTGTTCCTCCAATTTTCTGGGAGGTTAGGACGACGGGGCCAAGATGCCAACTGCGATGTTCGGGGATGTTCGGGGATGTTCTGCGAAGTACCTCGGCGTCACGCACTGGGTGGGGGCTGTTAACGCGCGACGCCGAGGGAAGCTCATTGCAGCTACAGACATAGTTATGCGTAAGGAATCTGACCTGATTGCGAGGCGAATAAGGAATTTTCAGGGCAAGCCCTCCTTACTCCACCGATTCGACCCTTGGAATGCAGAATGTCAGGTGATTGCGCCCGTCCAGTCGCCGATAGCACAGCCCATCCGTCAATTCGCGGATCATCGCCCATCCGAATCCGCCTTCGGGGATATCCAGCGGATTATCCGGTATTTCGGGCATCTCGCCGGTCGAAAGCAGGTGTTGCGGCAGGTCGCGCCCGGCATCCACCGTGGTGAACCGCAACCTGTCAGACAGCACACGCACCCCGAGCGAGACATCCCCCGCGCCGTCATAGCCATGTTCGGCAATGTTGTTCAGCACCTCAGCCACGACGATCTCGACCTGTCCCATGGTGTCGGCGGACAGCCGATGCTTCGCCAGCTTGCCCATCAATATCGCCAGCGCTTTGCGCACCTCGAATTCGCCCGTCGCGAAACGAATGGCGATCTCGCCGCGACTCGGCGGCGGTGGGATATTTTCTGCGGTGCCCATGACCGCGCGGTCAGGCCGCATGTGCCTGCACCGCCGCTTCGACGCTGCGGTGAATGGCAAAAACCGTATCCATCCGCGTCAGGCGGAACACCTTTTCCACATTCGGGCTAAGCCCGGCCAGCGCCAGTTGCCGCCCGTCGCCCAGTTGTTTCATCGTGGCGACGATTGCACCCAACCCCGAGGAATCGATGAAATCCACCGCTGACAGGTCCAGCACGGTATGCTCGGTCCCACCGTCGGTCAGCTCGCGCATACAGTCCTTGAAGGAAATCGCCACTGCGGCGTCAATCCGGCTGTCCCCAACCGTCACCACGCGACACCCTCGGTGGTCTTGAGTCGAAATCTGCATGGCCCCTCCGCATTTTTTCGATCCATTGTCCGGCAAGGCTAGACGCAAATCCCTACCATTCTGTATGCATATCCCTGAAACCGGAGGAGAGAGCGATGAAGAACGTGGTGATTGCAGGGGCGGCACGCACGCCGATGGGTGGATTTCAGGGCATATTCGACGGGGTCGAGGCATCCGCGCTGGGCGGGGCCGCGATTCGCGCGGCGCTGGCCGATGCCGGTGCCAAGACTGTGGACGAAGTCCTGATGGGCTGCGTTCTGCCTGCCGGGCAAGGCCAAGCCCCTGCCCGGCAGGCAGGTTTTGCCGGCGGCCTGGGCGAAGAAGTGCCCGCCACCACGCTGAACAAGATGTGCGGATCGGGCATGAAGGCAGCGATGGTCGCCTTTGACCAACTGGCCTTGGGCCATACCGACACCATGATCGCGGGCGGAATGGAATCGATGTCCATGGCCCCCTACCTTTTGCCCAAGATGCGCGGCGGCGCGCGGATCGGCCACCAAGAGGTCAAGGATCACATGTTCCTCGACGGGCTGGAGGATGCCTATGACAAGGGTCGCCTGATGGGCACCTTCGCCGAGGATTGCGCCGAGGCGTTCCAGTTTACCCGCGAGGCGCAGGACCATTATGCGCTTGGGTCTCTGGACAATGCCTTGGCGGCCGAGCGGTCCGGCGCATTCGACGGCGAAATCGCCCCCGTCACCCTGCACACCCGCACCGGCGAAGAGGTCATCACCCGTGACGAGCAACCCGCCAAGGCCCGCCCCGAGAAGATCCCGCAACTGAAACCCGCCTTTCGCAAGGATGGCACGGTGACGGCGGCGAATTCCTCTTCCATTTCCGATGGTGCCGCGGCGCTGGTCATGGCGACCGAGGACGCCGCCAAGGCGCAGGGTCTGAATATCCGCGCCCGCGTCCTGGGCCATGCCAGCCATGCCCATGCGCCCAGCCAGTTCCCCACTGCCCCGGTTCCCGCCGCGCGCAAGCTGCTGGACCGTTTGGGTTGGAAAATCTCGGACGTGGACCTGTGGGAGGTGAACGAGGCCTTCGCCGTGGTCCCCATGGCCTTCATGCATGAGATGGGCCTGCCGCGTGACATCGTCAACGTGAATGGCGGCGCCTGCGCGCTTGGCCATCCCATCGGCGCGTCTGGCGCGCGGATCATGGTCACGCTGCTGAACGCGCTGGAAAAACGCGGGCTGAAACGCGGCGTCGCCGCGATCTGCATTGGCGGCGGCGAAGGCACCGCCATCGCGATTGAACGCGTCTGATGCAGATCGATTACAACTCCATCAGCGCCAGCATCGCCTCGCTCACAGCGGGCGAGGTGGACGGGGTGGCGCTGATGGCCACCGTGGCCTGCGAATTGCATCACGCAGACGATCGGTTCGACTGGACGGGGTTCTACCGCGTGACCGAACCCGACCAGCTGAAGATCGGGCCGTATCAGGGCGGTCATGGATGCCTTGTAATCCCGTTTTCGCGCGGCGTCTGCGGGGCGGCGGCGCGCACCGGGCAGGTGCAGCTGGTCGATGATGTCGATGCCTTTCCAGGCCATATCGCCTGCGCCAGTTCGACCCGGTCGGAAATCGTGCTGCCGGTACGTGCAGCCGACGGGCGGCTGATCGGTGTGCTGGATATCGACAGCAACCAGCCCGCGGCGTTTGACCAGACCGATGCGGCGGGGCTGGCCTCCATTCTGGACATGGTGTTCGGCCAAAGCGCCTGACACATGTATCGCGCGCGGCTGGCGCAACACCCCCTTGCCGCCGCGACCATGTCATGGCAATCCGCCCGCATGGACGCGGAATACAATCCCCCGCAGGAGCCGCTGCGTATCCTGCATGAAGATCACCAGATCCTTCTGGTGGACAAGCCCTCGGGGCTGCTCTCTGTGCCTGGCAAGGGGGAACATCTGGCCGATTGCCTGATGTCGCGCGTGCAGGCGGCCTTTCCCATGGCGCTGCTGGTGCATCGGCTGGATCGTGACACATCCGGCGTGATGGTCTTTGCCCTGACGCCCCATGCGCAGCGCCACCTTGGCCTGCAATTTGAAAAGCGTCAGACCAAGAAAACCTATGTCGCCCGCTTGTCGGGGCGGCTGGAGCCGAAGACCGGCACCGTCGATCTGCCGCTGATCGTGGACTGGCCGAACCGGCCCTTGCAGATGGTCTGTCACGATACGGGCAAACCCGCGCAAACCGATTGGCGCGTCGCCCGTTATGGCGAGGGTGAAACAAGGGTCAAGCTGATGCCGCGCACAGGCCGCAGCCACCAGCTGCGGGTGCATATGCTGGCCATGGGCCACCCCATTCTGGGCGATCCGTTCTATGCGACCGGCCCGGCGCGCGATGACCACCCGCGCCTTATGCTCCACTCCGAAGAGTTGCGCCTGCGCCACCCTGACGGCGGGCGTGGCATGTCGTTTCGGGCCAAGGCACCGTTCTGATCCGGCATGTGGCGAATCACTCACAAAGTTGACGTATGGGAACACGACGGAAACCGCAAAGCCCCGGAAAAAAGGCGTATGGAATACCTTACCCACTTTCATCGCGCCCCTATCCGAACTGGTAGAGTGATTGATTTCCAGCCTGAAATGACGCCGCGTCCCATTATATTTCCCGCATAGATGAGCAGACAGACGGGTTTTTCCCCATTATGCGAAGCTCACTTCGGGCGACACTAGCCCGGCACGCAAGTGCAGTAGTCCCACTCACGGGAGGCTGCCTCTGGGATGGGGGTAGCTGTGAGGGGTCGTGGCGCACCGCTCATGGCCCATCATGCCAAAACCACCCCCCTCACCCCAATCCGCCGAACGTTCAAGATGTTTAAAATCGTTCATTTAGGGCCGGGCTGGATCAATTGCCGTTAATTCCACAGCAAGGACTGTGAGGCTATCTATCGGCATGGTGCAGCATTTCACTCAAAAACTGGCGCTGGTTTGCATGGTCTTGGGGATGTTCTTCGGGGTGCCTTTGCTTGCATTGACCGCGCAGCCCCCTGTTGCCGGCAAGCCGATGCTTGTGGTGGTGCCGCCGTGGGCCTCTATTCCCGCCGTGGTGTCAAAGGCGGGCGGCCGCATCATTGGCCCGCAACTTGCCACGCTGGGCGGGCTGGCCGTGGCCGATACCCCGAATTTTCGTCAAAAACTCAAAGAAGCAGGCGCATGGGCTGTCCTGGATGGGCGCAGGACAGCGCTATTGTGTGGAGTATGAATGATGTCTGAACTGAATCCCCTCGAGACCTCGCAGCGCAACGGGTTGACGCTGTTGACGATTGCGGTGGTCGTTTTCGCCCCCATTCCCGCTGTGACCGCGTGGCTGGTGGGGAACCCCCCGATGGAGGAAGGCATCGCAGCGGCGGCGCTGGCCATTCTGGCCTTCGTGGCGCGGTCGGGCAATCCGGCGATCGCACGGGTCGCCGTATCGCTTGCGCTGATGGGGCAGGTGATGATCCTCACAGCCGCGCTGGCCGGACATCCGTGGCAAATGGACAGTCACATGGTCTATTTCGCGGCCTTGGCCGCGCTGGTGCTGATCTTCGATCCTGTCGCGCTGTTCATTGCCGCCGGAGCCGTGGCCGTGCAACACCTGACCTTCAGCGTCCTGCTGCCACAGTTGATCTACCCCAGCGCCTCGCTGATCGAAAACCTGCTGCGCACCGCATTCCACGGCACCGTGGTGGTGATGGAAACGGCAGCCCTGCTTTACGTCGTCTTCACGCGGATCGCACAGTTCAAACGCCAGGTCGCGCAGTCCGAAGCGCTGGGTGAAACGCTCTCGCAATCCGAAAAACAACGCGAGGTCATGGCCGAAACCGATCGCGAACAGACCCGCATGATGAACGCGCTGCGCGACTCGCTGGGACGGCTTGCCGTGGGCGATCTGTCCTCTCAAATCACCGAACCGTTCAGCCAACAGTTCGAGGAGCTGCGCCGCAACTACAACGAAGCAGTGGCTGCGCTTAGCCAGGCCATGGGCAACGTCTATTCCCATGCCGAATCCATCCGCGCGGATACCAGCTCGATCTCCTCCGCAGCCGCCAGCCTTGCACACCGGACCGAAGACCAGGCACGCGGGCTGGCGCAAGTAACCCAGACCGTTGACCAGATTTCGGGCTTCATGAAAAGCTCGGCCGAAGAGGCGCAATCGGCCCGCAGCAGCACAGACCAGGCGCGCAAGGAATCCGAAACCGGCATGGATGTGGTGAACCGCGCGATCGAGGCGATGAATGGTGTGGAACGGTCGTCGAATCGCATCCGTTCGATCACCGACGTGATCGAGGATCTGGCCGTGCAAACCAACCTTCTGGCGCTGAATGCCGGGGTCGAAGCTGCCCGCGCGGGTTCTGCCGGGCAAGGCTTTGCCGTGGTCGCAAGCGAGGTGCGCGCCCTTGCGCAACGCTCCTCCGAAGCGGCGCATCAGATCACCGAACTGATCGAGGAATCCGGCCAGCAGGTGCAAAGCGGCGTGAAGATGGTGGGCGAAGCAGGTGCCGTGCTGAACGGGGTCTTGTCCTCGGTCCGGGTGGTGTCGGACACGATGCAGAACATCGCGGATTCAGTGACCGAACACTCTGCCGGGATCGGCCATATCCGCAACACCATGAGCGAGTTGGACAACCTGACCCAACAAAACGCCGCCATGTTCGAAGAAACCTCGGCAGCAAGTTCTGCCCTGAATTCGGCAACGGACCAGTTGAGCCGCGTGATATCACAATTCGTGAACAACACGGGCGAGGCCGAGGATTGGTCCAGCTACTCCCGCAAGGCGAACGACGCGGCCTAGGTGTTTGATCCCAAGGTT
>DFBX01000016.1 GCA_002366795.1 Rhodobacteraceae bacterium UBA3069
ATACACAGAAGATCCGACAATCTCGTCCTACCACATCCACACGATCCTGACGGACAACGGAATTCAGTTCGCTGAACAGCCCCGGAACAGAAACACCATCTACTCTCGGCCAATGCGGTTCGACATGATCTGCGAAGCCAACGGGATTGAGCACCGACTGACCAAACCTCACCATCCCTGGACCAATGGCCAGGTCGAGCGCATGAACCGCACGATCAAGGATGCAACAGTCAAACGGTACCATTATGACATCCACGAGCAGCTTCGCAGCCATCTCGCGGACTTCCTCAATGCCTACAACTTTGCACGCAGCCTCAAGACGCTGCAGGGCCTCACGCCTTACGAATTCATCTGCAAAATCTGGACATCAGAACCAGATCGATTCATCCTGAACCCGATCCACCAGATGCCGGGACTGAAAACCTAGCGCACCTTCAGGGTTGCCAGTCCGATCATGGCGAGGATCAGGGCGATAATCCAGAAGCGGATGACGATTTGCGGCTCGGCCCAGCCTTTCTTTTCGTAGTGGTGGTGGATCGGGGCCATCAGGAAGACGCGTTTGCCGGTGCGTTTGAAATAGAGCACCTGGATGATGACCGAGAGCGCCTCGACCACGAAGAGGCCGCCGACGATGGCCAGCACGATCTCGTGCTTTGTCGCCACGGCGATGGCGCCCAATGCGCCGCCCAGGGCAAGCGAGCCGGTGTCGCCCATGAAGACGGCGGCAGGGGGCGCGTTATACCACAAAAAGCCAAGGCCCCCGCCGACCACGCCGGCGGCGAAGATCAGGATCTCGCCCGTGCCGGGCACATAGTGCACGTCGAGATACTCGGTGAAGTCCACGCGGCCCACCGCATAGGCGATGACGCTGAGGGTCGAGATGGCGATCATCACCGGCATGATGGCCAGCCCGTCCAGACCGTCGGTCAGGTTCACCGCGTTGGCGGCGCCGACGATGACGATGATGGCGAAGGGGATGAACAGCACGCCGAGGTTGATCAGCGTGTCCTTGAAGATGGGCAGGGCCAATTGGTAGGCCAGATCATCGGGGTGATATTGCGCCGCCCACCAGCTGGCGAGGCCCGCGATCAGGAAGCCCAGCCCAAGCCGCACCTTGCCCGAAACGCCGGCGGTGTTCTGCTTCGACACCTTGGCGTAATCGTCGGCAAAACCGATCAGCGCATAGGACATGGTGACGAAGATCACCATCCATACAAATGGGTTGTCCAGCCGCGCCCAAAGCAGGGTCGAGGTCATCAGCGCGCCGATGATCAGCAGCCCGCCCATGGTGGGCGTGCCGGCCTTGACGAAATGGCCTTCGGGGCCGTCCTCGCGAATTGGCTGCCCCTTGCCCTGACGTTTGCGCAACACGTTGATAAGGGGCGGGCCGAACAGGAAACCGAAGATCAGCGCGGTCAGGAAAGCACCGCCCGCACGAAAGGTGATATAGCGGAACAGGTTGAAAAAATCCCCCCCGTCCGACAGCTCGGTCAGCCAATAAAGCATTACTCGTCCCTTTGGATTTTGGTTGGGGCGCTTTGGCCCAGTTTTCGCAGGGCGTCAACAACAAGGCTGACCTTGCTGCCCTTGGAGCCTTTGATCAGCATGACATCGCCTGCATCGACAAGGCGGGGCGCTCGTTTGGCCATGTCTTCGGCCTGCTCCATCCAGTCGCCGCGTTTTCCATAGGGTAGTTTTTGCCAAAGAGCGTGCATGCGGGGCCCGACGCAATGCACTATGTCGATCTGCGCCAGCCATGGCAGGGTCGCGATGCCTTCGTGCAGGGCGCGCTCGTCCGGGCCAAGTTCCAGCATGTCACCCAGCACCGCGATGCGGCGGCCCTTGGCGACGCGGCCCTTGCCATCGACCACATGGGCGGCGGCCAGAACCTCTAGTGATGCGGCGATGGACGTGGGGTTGGCGTTGAACGCGTCGTCGATCAGCTCGAACGCCTGATCGTCGAAAACGGAGTCCAGCGTGATACATTCGCGCGCACCGCGGCCTGCGGGCGGAAGCCACTGCCCCAAGTCGGCGGCGGCCATGGACGGGTCAAGCCGCAGGGCATGGGCCACGGCCATCACCCCCATGCCATTGACCGCGAAATGCCGCCCAGCCGCCTGCACCTTGTACAGGACCGGACGACGCCATGCGCGCCCTTCGGCCACCGATGTATCGTCGTACAGCCGAAACGAGGTCATGCGGTGGTGGTTGCCCGCGTCTTCGCCGAAGGTGATGATGCGGGCACCGCGTGCCTTTGCGGCGGCTTCCAGGATGGGGGTGGTGGGCAGATCGCCATTGATGACGGCCACGCCGCCCGGTTCCAGCCCGTCAAAGATCGCCGCTTTTTCATGGGCGATCCCTTCGATGTTATCAAAGGCTTCCAGGTGGGCCGGGGCGATGGTGGTGATCATCGCCACATGGGGACGGGCCATTTTGGCCAGCGGAGAAATTTCACCCGGATGGTTCATGCCGATCTCGATCACGGCGAACTGGGTGTCTTGCGGCATCCGCGCAAGGGTCAGCGGCACTCCCCAGTGGTTGTTATAGGATGCCTCTGCCGCGTGGGTGCGGCCCTGCCCCGACAGCACCGCGCGCAGCATTTCCTTGGTCGAGGTCTTGCCGACCGATCCGGTCACCGCCACGACGCGGGCATTGGTGCGGTCGCGGGCCGCGCGACCAAGGTTTTCCAGCCCTTCCAACACGTCGGGCACGATCAGCAAGGGCGCATCGGGCGCGACGCCATCAGGAATGCGCGAGACAAGCGCGGCCCCCGCCCCGGCAGCCAAAGCCTGCGCCACGAAATCATGGCCGTCCCGGGCCGCCTTCAAAGCGACGAACAGATCGCCCTGCGCAAGCGTGCGGGTGTCGATCGACACGCCATCCACGGCCCAGTCGCCCTGCGCCCTGCCACCCGTTGCTTCGGCGGCTTCGGTCGACGTCCAAAGGCTCATGCCAGCCTCCCGTCCAATGCGGCCACGGCCACGCTGGCCTGTTCCACATCGTCAAAGGGCAGCACGTCGTCGCCGACGATCTGCCCGGTTTCATGACCCTTGCCGCAGATCAAAAGCGCATCGCCGGGGCCAAGCGCATCGACGCCGCGCAAGATCGCCTCGGCGCGGTCGCCAACCTCTTGCGCGCTGTCCATGCCAGCCTGAATGACGCCCATCATCACCGCCTGACGGATCGCGGCGGGGTCTTCGCTGCGGGGGTTGTCATCGGTGACGATCACCATGTCGGCATGTTCCGCCGCCGCCTGCCCCATCAGGGGCCGCTTGGTGCGGTCGCGGTCGCCGCCCGCGCCGACAATGGCGACAAGACGGCCCATCACATGCGGGCGCAACGCCTGAATGGCGGTGGCCACGGCATCGGGCGTATGGGCGTAATCGACGAACACCGCCGCCCCGTTGGCGCGGGTCGCGGCCAGCTGCATCCGGCCGCGCACGGTACCCAGATAAGGCAGGGTTTCGAACACGCGGTCCGCAGGCTCGCCCGCGCCGATCACCAACCCCGCCGCCAGCAGCACGTTTTCTGCCTGGAAACCACCGATCAGCGGCAGGCGGGCCAGATGGGCGCGGCCCTCGTATTCGAACCTGATTTCCTGCCCCGTGGCGTCAAAGCGTTGCGCGGTCAGGCGCAGATGCGCGCCCTCGTGCCGGCCCACCGCGATCAGGCGTTGCCCCCGATCCGAGGCGATGGCGACCATGTCGGCGCCGCGCGGATCGTCGATATTGATCACCGCCGCACCGGTTTCGGGCAGCACGCGGGCAAACAGCCCCGCCTTAGCGTTGAAATATTCCTCGAACGTGGCGTGGTAATCCAGGTGGTCCTGCGTGAAATTGGTGAACCCCGCGGCTTTCAGCAGCACCCCGTCCAGCCGCCGCTGCGCCAACCCGTGCGAGGATGCCTCCATCGCGGCATGGGTCACGCCCGCATCGACGCAGGCGCGCAGGGCGCGGTGCAGGGTGATGGGTTCGGGCGTGGTGTGGTTGAGCGGCGCGTTATACGCCCCTTCGATGCCGGTGGTGCCAAGGTTCACGGCGGCAAGGCCCAGCTCTTCCCAGATGTGGCGGGCGAAAGTGGCAACGGATGTTTTGCCATTGGTGCCGGTGACGGCGATCATCACCTCGGGCTGCGCGCCGAACCACAAGGCGGCGGTGGCGGCCAAGGCCTGTCGCGGGTCTTGCGCCACGATCAGCGCGGCATCCGATCCGCGCAGCGCGTCACGGGTGATTTCGGCCCCTTCGGCATCAGTCAGGATGGCGGCAGCGCCCTCTTCCAGCGCGCCCGCGATGAATGTCGCGCCATGGACCCGCGTGCCGGGCATGGCGGCAAAAAGGTAGCCGGATTTGACCAGGCGGTTATCGACGGCGAGGCCGGTGATCTGCGCCTCGCGCCCGCTGCGGGCGGTCAGGCCCAGTTCTGCCAGTGTCTTGACCTGCCCTGTCATGCCCGCGCCCCGCCCTTTTCGGATCAATTTGATGTCAGCGTTATACCAGTCATCATGGCGGGTTCAATCTGCGGTCTGAGGCCAAGCAGCGGCGCGACGCGGCGGATCATTTCGGCAGCCACGGGCACGGCTGTCCAACCGGCGGTGCGGCGCGGTTTATCGCCCGAGGTCTCAACCGGTTCGTCCAGCGTGACCACCAGAACGAATTTCGGATCATGCGCCGGGAACATGCTGGCAAAGGTGGCGATCACCTTGTCGTCATAGTAACCGCCGCCCATTTCCTTGGGCTTGTCGGCGGTGCCGGTCTTGCCCGCGACCTGGTATCCCTCGACCTCGCCAAAGCTGGCGGTGCCTTCGGTGACAACGGCGCGCAGCATGGCGCGGGACCGTGCGGCGGTGGCCTCGCTCATCACGCGGGGGCCATATTGCGGGCCTGCCTGCTTCAGCAGCGTGGGTTCCACCTTGGTGCCGCCATTGGCAATGGTCGCATAGGCAGAGGCAAGGTGCAGCGGCGTCGCCGACATGCCGTGCCCATAAGATATGGTCATGGTGCTGAGTTCGGACCATTTCGGCGGCAACAGGGGCCGCCCGCCGGAGGCTTCGACGATCTCCAGCGGGGTCGCTTCGAACATGCCAAGCGATTGCAGGAACTCTTTTTGGCGGCCCACGCCGATCATCTGGGCAATACGGGCCGTTCCGATGTTCGACGATTTCACAATCACGTCCGTGACCGACAACTCTTTGCCATAGTTATGAAAATCGCGGATGCGGTGTTTCCCCCACCGCAGCGGGCCCTTGGTATCGACCATGGTATTGGGGTTCACCAACCCCAGTTCCAGCGCCTGCGCCGTTGTGAAAATCTTGAAGGTCGATCCCAGTTCATAGACGCCCTGCACCGCGCGGTTGAACAGCGGGCTGTCGGCGGCAAACCCCTTGGTCGCGGGGCGGGGCCGGTCGTTGGGGTCGAAATCGGGCAGGCTGACAAGGCTGATCACCTCGCCCGTATGCACATCCATCAGGATGGCCGTCGCGCCCTTGGCGTTCATCAGCTTCATCCCGCCATACAGCACTTGTTCGGCGGCGGCCTGAACGGTCAGGTCCAGCGACAGTTCCAACGGCTGCGACGCCATGGCCGGATCGCGCAAGCGGTCGTCATATTTCTTTTCGATGCCAGCCACGCCGACAACCTCGGCCGCGGACACGCCCTCGCGCCCGAAAGAGGCACCGCCAAGGATATGCGCGGCGATCTTGCCATTGGGGTAAAGCCGCATCTCGCGCGCGCCGAACAACAGGCCCGGCTCCCCGATATCATGCACGGCCTGACGCTGCTCGGGGCTGATTTTCTTTCTGATCCACAGGAACTTGCGCTTGCCGGTGAAATCTTCCAGCAGGTCTTCTTCTTCAAGGTCGGGGAAGATGCGGGCCAGTTCCGTCGCCGCGCGTCGATGGTCGATCATATGCGGCGGCTGCGCGTAAAGCGCATAGGTTTCAAGGTTCGTCGCCAGGATGCGGCCCTTGCGGTCAAGGATGTCGGCGCGCTGCGCGACGATACGGGCCCCGGCGGCAGAGGCGCGCGGCTCTGTCGGTTCGGATGCGGCCAGCATGCCCATGCGAACCCCAACCACGGAAAACACGCCGAAAAACGCCACCGAAAGCAGCAGCAGCCGCCCCTCGGCGCGCAGGCGGGACCGGTCGCGCATATCCTCGTGACGCAGGCGGATGTTCTCGCGCTCGATCGCATCGGGGTTCTCGCCATTCCGGCGGGCCTCCAGGATGCGGGCAAGCGGGCGCAGGGGGGTGCGGATCATTGGCCAGCCTCCCCGTTCATGGTCGATACCTCGACCGGATCGGTGATCGGCAGGCGCGTGTCCATCACCGCATCGGGAAAGAACACCTGATCAATGCTACCGAATTGTTCAGGCGCAAAGGGCAGCAGGCCAAGCCGGTCGAAATTCAACTCGGCCAGATCGCGCAGGCGGTCGGGCCGGTTCAGATAGGCCCATTCGGCCCGCAGCATGGCCAGGCGGGCGCGGGCATCACCGATGTCACGCTGCAACGCCTCGGTTCGGGCAAGTGCCTCTTGTGTCTCGTAATTTTCGCGGTAGGCCCAGAAGGCCAGCCCGATCACCGCCACTGCGGTCAGCACGAACAGAAACGTGCGCATCACCTTTTTCCCCTTACAATCGGCATCCCCAGCGCCTTGCGGTCCAGTTCCCCCACGGGCGCATCAGTGCGCAATGCCACGCGCAGCTTCGCGCTGCGCGAGCGGGGGTTTTCGGCCAGTTCCTGATCGTCAGGTCCAACGGCCTTGCGCGTCAGCACCTTCAGCGGAGCGGGCGTTTCCTCGGCCTCTGGGGCATAACGGTTGGTGCGTGCAGCCTGGCCGCCATGGGCCTGAAAGAACCGCTTGACCATCCGGTCCTCGATGGAATGGAAGGTCACAACGGCCAGCTTACCGCCGGGCTTCAGCGCGCGTTCGGCGGCCATCAGCCCCTGCGCCAGTTCCTCGTATTCGTCGTTCACCGCGATGCGCAGCGCCTGAAAGCTGCGGGTCGCCGGGTGGCTTTGGTTCGGCTTGCTGCGCGGCAGGCATTTTTCAATGATCCCTGCCAGTTGCAGCGTGGTGGTGATCGGCCCCGCCGCGCGTTCGCGCAAGATCGCACGGGCAATCCGGCGCGAGGCGCGTTCCTCGCCGTAGTGATAAAGAATATCTGCCAGTTCTTCTTCGGACAGGTCATTGACCAGATCCGCAGCAGAGGGGCCGGACTGGCTCATCCGCATGTCCAGCGGGCCTTCCTTCATGAAGGAAAAGCCCCGCTCGGCCATGTCCAGCTGCATCGAGGACACGCCAAGATCCAGCACCACGCCATCCAGATCGGCGCCGTATTCATCAAGACGCGAAAACGTGCCCTGCACCATCTTCACACGGTCGCCATATTCCGCGGCCCATGGCGCGGCCATTTCGAACGCCAGCGGATCGCGATCGACGGCGATCACCTTGTCCGCGCCCGCATCCAGCAGGGCCCGCGTGTAACCGCCCGCGCCGAACGTTCCGTCCAGCCAGACACCCGTCACCGGTGCCACAGCTTTCAAAAGCGGGCGTAGCAGAACGGGGATATGCGGAGCATTGTCGGCGGGCGTGGCAGCAGCAGCCATCCGTCACGCGCCCCCGTCGCCATCCAGAAGGGAAAGGGGGTCGAAATCCTCGGGCATCTCGGCCAGGAAAGCATCGGTCTCGGCCGCCTCGACGGCGCGATAGGTGTCAGCATTCCAGATTTCGAAATAGTCACCGGCGGCGACCATCACGGATTCACCGGTCAGGTCGATCTGCTCGCGGCGCTCCTTGGGCAGAACGATGCGCCCATCCTTGTCGATCTCGGTTTCCCAGGACTTGCCAAGGATCAGGCGGGCCGCCTGTTTGCGCGCCTGGCCACCGCGCGGCAGTTTCTTGATGTCCTCTTCGATCTCGCGCATCGCGTCGATCGTGTAGGCATGAAGGCAATTTTTCAGGTGGGGGCCGTAAAGCACGACCATGCGGGGGTTGGCATTCTCGGGGAGCTTCGGATCGCCCGCCTCAAGCACACGGCGAAAATCGGCCGGGATCGACATACGACCCTTACCGTCAACCTTCTGGTTGAACTCGCCTCTGAAGCTTAGGCTCACGTCCCTGCGGCCCCTTTCGCCCTGCCCCGCCCAGATTTTGTGCTTGATACGAAAAACGGCGAATAGAGCTGCTGCCACTGCCCTATTCGCCGCCCTCGTCCCGCATGTCGCGGGGTGTCCAGCTGCGCGCGCCACCTGGGGGGATGTCTGCTCGCCCGCGCGCCGGATCTCTTGGTTCGATGAAAGCGGGGTGCCTGTATGAAACCTGCTTGGGAGTTTTTTTGTTTCGGGGTCGTTTGATGCCCCTTAGTTCCCGTCCTCATCGTGTGAATTAGTTATGCTCTGGGAATTCATGGAAATCAACAGGAATTTAGCCCAGATTCCCACAGGATGTAGTTATCCACAGGCCTCCAGAACAAGATATGGGTGCGGATTTCCGCCGATGTACACATTTTGTTGATAATCTAACAACAATACACACCACATGTAGTCACAGCAACCGCAGCGCATTTTCTCCCATCTTTTCCCGAAAAAATCCCCAATCCAGAGTCGGGAAAGCGGCTCGCTCCGGCTATTAGCCTCGATTTACCCATGAATCACGGGGGTTTTGCGTCAGATTGATTCGCAAGTGGCCAGGCGTTGCATTGCGGCCTCACCCGGATTTTGGCGCAGGTTCCATGCTTTCCCAGAACCCGCGACCCGAAGTGCCATGAAATCCCGCGGCCACCCCGAAAACGGCAAAACGCCCCGCCGTTTCGGGCGGGGCGTTCCGTGAAACGGGCGGATTGACTGGATATCAGGCCTTGCCGGCCTTGATCAGCCCTTCGGCCAGCTGCGCATAGGCTCGCGCCATGGGGCTGTCGCCCGTTGCAATGGGCGTACCGCCATCGCCGCCAAGCCGCGTATCCAGGTCAATGGGAAGCTGCGCCAGCAGCGGCACCCCCATTTCGGCGGCCTCGTCACCCACACCGCCATGGCCAAAGATATGCGCCTCGTGGCCACATTGGGGACAGGTATAGAAGGACATGTTCTCGATCAGGCCCAGCATCGGCACTTTCAGGGTCTTGAACATATCAATCGCCTTGCGCGCATCCAGCAGCGCCACGTCCTGCGGGGTAGACACGACGATGGCCCCGTCCAGTTCGGCCCTTTGGCCAAGGGTCAGCTGCACGTCACCAGTGCCGGGCGGCAAGTCGATCAGCAGAATGTCCAGCTCGCCCCAATTTACCTGCCCCATCATCTGTTGCAGCGCGCCCATCAACATCGGGCCGCGCCAGATCACCGCTTTTGCCTCGTCCAGCATCAACCCGATGGACATCAGCGTGACGCCATGGGCGTGGATCGGTTCGATGGTCGTGCCATCGGGACTGGCGGCGCGGGCGGTCGCGCCCATCATGCGCGGCTGCGAGGGGCCGTAAATATCCGCGTCCAACAGCCCAACCTTGCGCCCAGCCCGCGCCAGGGCCACCGCAAGATTCGACGACACGGTGGATTTGCCAACCCCACCCTTGCCAGACCCGATCACGATCATATGCTTGACACCCGGCGGGTTCATGCTGCCCTGCTGCGGCTTGGGATGCCCGCCGATCTTGAGCGAGGGGGCCTCGCCCTGCGGCGGTTTCGGCGCAGCCTTGGACGGGCCATGCGCAGTCAGGGCGACCGACACCTTGGACACCCCGGCAATCTTGCCCACCTCTGCCTCTGCTGCGGCGCGCAGCGGCTCCATCTGGCGGGCCAATTCAGGTGACGGCGCTTCGATCACGAAACGCACCGCGTCGCCGTCGATGCCAAGCGCGCGCACCATATCCGATGAAAGCAGCGTCTTACCGCCGGGAATCGCGATCTGGTCCAGAACTGCCTCGACCTGTTGCAGGGTCACTGCCATGGGGTGCCTCCTTATACAGTAGCGCTGCATAGGTGGCATTTTTTGTGGCGGGCGCAACCCCGCGCCACAAGTTTGAGATACCCACGCCTGACGTGACGATCCCTCACGTCAAGAAGTGACGCTACGTAAAATAGGTCAGCACTACGTATGCATTTGCTGCATGGCGGCAATGCCGTCCTGTGCATTGTGCAAGTGCAGCATCGGCGTAAATTGAGACCAACAGAGCGCATCACGACAACAGACGGCACAGAAGGCAGATCGACATGGCATACGCTTCCGATATTCGCAGCACGGCAACCGGCCAATCCCGCATTGGCGCAATCTTTGGCGACATCGCGGCACGCTTCGCGCGTTACAGCATGTATCGCAAGACCCTGAACGAACTGGCAACGCTGTCCAGCCGCGAGTTGAACGACATGGGCCTGTGCCGCTCGCAAATCCGCTCGGTGGCGTATGAACACGCCTACGACAACCAGAAATAACTGGACAAGAACAACCGGGATCTGACGCTCCTCTCCTCCTCCCTGGATCGTCAGTGAACTCGCGGCGGCATCGCTCTCCTCCCTTAGATGTCGCCGCATCTTATACCGCCCGAAATGGCAAAGCAGATACGGGATCGCCCCTCTCCTCCTCCCTGGGGTCCCCGTTAGAGCAAAGGATCTCTCTCCTCCTCCCTGAGATTCGCGCTCAATTCTACGGCGGCACCCTCTCCTCCTCTCTGGGTGTCGCCGACAAAATTCGGCGCTTCGGGCATGTCCTGCCGCGCCACATCGGATCGGCCAGCCTCTCTCCTCCTCCCTGAGGTCGGTCGTTACCCGCAAGTGGTCTCTCTCCTCCTCCCTGAGACCCCTTGCAAGATAAGAACGGCGGTGCCCTCTCCTCCTCCCGGGGTGCCGCCGTTTTTTATTGTCTTGCTGAAATTCTGGATAAAGGCTGGGGGCGCTGCCCCCTCGATTGAACCGCAAAAGGCGTTTCACCCCCCCCCCTCCGAGGTATTTTCGGAACAGTGAAGCGAATTGGAGAGCGCCCGCCTTGATGGAGGAGCGACACGGCGAGGGGTGCGCGGTGGCATTGCCCCGAAAGCCCGAAGGCGCCAGCCGAGGGCCATACCCAAGCGTGAGGAAGTTTTCGCAAGAAACCTTCCCGAATGCGCGGGAGCGTTCCCTTGCGGGATGTCAGCAGTTCAGGATTGAAAGCGCGTCAGAACGGCACGTCATTTTCGGCCGTCACATAGCCCGCGACGACCTTTTTCGTGCCCGCTTTTTCAAAGGCGACTTCCAGCTTGTCGCCTTCGATCGCCTCGATCCGGCCATAACCGAATTTTTGGTGGAACACGCGCTCGCCCACGGTGAAGGCGCTGATCGCCTGGCTGTCTATGACCGTGTTGCGCGATTCGCGTGGCTGGCTGGTGCCGCGTTGGCCCGCGCGCGATTGCAGGCGTTTCCAGCCAGGGGAGTTGTATACATTCGCTTCGGCCACGCGGGTTTCGATGTTCGATGCGCCATAGTTTTGCGCCGCCGCGCCATAGCCGCCGCCGTATAGCCCCGGCGGGGTCAGCACATCCACGTGATCCTCGGGCAGCTCGTCGATAAAGCGCGAGGGCATCTGGCTTTGCCATTGCCCGTAAACGCGACGGTTTCCGGCAAAGGAAATGGTGCACAGCTCCTCGGCCCGGGTAATGCCGACATAGGCGAGGCGCCGTTCTTCCTCCAGCCCCTTCTGGCCGGATTCGTCCATTGACCGTTGCGAGGGGAACAGCCCGTCCTCCCAGCCCGGCAGGAAGACCACGGGAAATTCCAGCCCCTTGGCCCCGTGCAGCGTCATGATCGATACCTTCGGCTCTTCCGCTTCGGCGTCATTATCCATAATCAGGGCGACGTGCTCCAGAAACCCTTGCAGGTTCTCGAAGTTTTCCAGCGCCTTAACCAGTTCCTTGAGGTTTTCCAGACGGCCCGGTGCCTCGGGCGTCTTGTCGTTCTGCCACCTGCCGGTGTAGCCGGATTCGTCGAGGATACGTTCGGCCAGTTCGATATGGGTGAAACCACCATCCATCATTTCGACGCGCCAGCGGTCTATGTTTTCCACCAACATGCCAAGCTGCCCGCCGCCCTTGCCCGCGATGGCACGTTCGGCCACAGCGATGCGGGCGCCTTCGACCAGCGGCACGCCATGTTCGCGGGCGATGCGTTGGATAGTCTGTTGCGCCTTGTCGCCAAGCCCGCGCTTGGGCGTGTTCACGATCCGCTCGAACGCCAGATCATCCGAGGGCTGGGTGATCACGCGGAAATAGGCCATGGCATCGCGAATCTCGAGCCGTTCATAGAAGCGCGGGCCGCCGATCACGCGATAAGGCAGGCCGATGGTCAGGAACCGGTCTTCAAAGGCGCGCATCTGGTGCGAGGCGCGCACAAGGATGGCCATGTCGTCAAGGCTGTAGGGCCGCATCCCGCGCGATCCACCTTGCAGCGCCTCTAATTCGTCGCCGACCCAGCGGGCCTCTTCCTCGCCGTCCCAATGGCCGATAAGGCGAACCTTTTCGCCATCCTCTGCCTCGGTCCACAGGGTCTTGCCCAAGCGGCCCGCGTTGCCCGCGATCACGCCAGTGGCGGCGGCAAGGATATGCGGCGTAGAACGGTAGTTCTGTTCCAGCCGGACCACCTTGGCCCCTTCGAAATCTTTCTCGAATCGCAGGATGTTGCCCACTTCGGCCCCGCGCCAGCCATAGATCGACTGGTCGTCATCGCCCACGCAGCAGATGTTACGATGCCCGCCCGCCAGCAGCCGCAGCCACAAGTATTGGGCGACGTTGGTGTCCTGGTATTCGTCCACGAGGATGTATTTGAACCAGCGGCGGTATTGCGCCAACAAGTCATCGTGTTTCTGGAAGATCGTAACCATGTGCAGAAGCAAGTCGCCGAAATCGACCGCGTTCAACTCTCGCAACCGGCGCTGGTAGGCGGCATAGAGAGGGATGCCGCGGTTGTCATAGGCGCCTGCCTCGGACGCGGGCACGTTTTCGGGCGTCCATGCGCGGTTTTTCCACTGGTCGATGATGCCCGCCAGACCGCGCGCGGGCCAGCGTTTGTCGTCAATGCCTTCCGCCGCGATCAACTGCTTGAGCAGGCGCAGTTGGTCGTCCGTGTCCAGGATGGTGAAGTTAGATTTCAGCCCGACCAGTTCGGCATGACGGCGCAGCAGTTTCACACAGACCGAATGGAAGGTGCCCATCCATGGCATGCCCTCGATCTGCTGGTTCAGCATCCGGCCGACGCGCTGTTTCATTTCGCGCGCGGCCTTGTTGGTGAAGGTGACGGACAGGATTTCGTTCGGCATGGCGCGACCGGTTTGCAGCAGATGCACGATTCGCGTGGTCAGCGCCTTGGTCTTGCCGGTCCCTGCCCCGGCTAGCATCAGAACGGGGCCATCCAATGCCTCGACCGCCTCGCGCTGCGCGGGGTTCAGGTCATCCAGGTAGGGCGTGCCACGGGCGGCCATGGCGCGGGCGGCAAGGCCGGATGCGGTCGGCGGGGTATGATCGAAGCTGTCCATGAGGCGCAACCTAGCAAGGGCGTGCGTGAAGTTAAAGACAAGTTCACACTCTGTTCTGCCGCCTTGGCTCGGGTTTTTTTTCGGCGGGCGGGTGAAGATGAGTATTTTGGGAACAAAGAAGGCAGGGGGCAGCGACAATGCGGCTGGACATTCCGTGCGGGGGGGGGGAAATCATGGCGCCATGACGCTTGATTACCGCTACCCCGCCCTGTCCGACCTGCGTGCCCGCGCCAAGCGGCGGATGCCTTATTTCACATGGGAATACCTGGACAGCGGCACCGGCGAGGAGCTGGCACTGCGCCGTTCGCGCGAATCTCTGGATGCGGTGATGCTGGCCCCGCGGGCCTTGCGCGGCGCGCCCGTGCCGGATTTGTCCTGCACGGTTTTGGGGCGGCAATATGCGCGCCCCTTTGGCGTGTCGCCCGTAGGGATGACGGGGCTTTTCTGGCCCAAGGCAGAGCGGATACTGGCGGCCAATGCGGTGCGGCACAACCTGCCCTTTGGCCTGTCCACCGTCGCTGCGGCTTCGCCCGAGGATGTGGCGGATGTGGTGGGCGATCAGGGCTGGTTCCAGCTGTATCCGCCTGAAAGCATTGACCATAACTTGGATTTACTGGCCCGCGCCAAGGCTGCCGGTTTCCACACGCTGATATTGACGGTGGATGTGCCGGGGCCATCACGGCGCGAACGCTCGCGTCGGTCGGGGCTGCAAACGCCGCCGCGCATCACCCCGCGCATTGCCCTGCAAGCGGCGATGAAACCGCGCTGGTCGCTGGAAATCTTGCGCCACGGGATGCCGCGCGTGCGCAGCCTTGAAAAATATGTCGAGAAGACCGGCAATGGCCCGCATATCGGGCTGGGCCGACACCGCGCGCCAGACCCCGAGTTTTTCCGCATCATCCGCGACGCATGGGACGGGCCGATTGTCGCCAAGGGGGTGATTCTGCCCGAAGATGCGCTGATGCTGCGCGATCTGGGTTGCGATGCGATCTGGGTGTCAAACCATGGCGGACGGCAGTTTGACGCCGCGCCAGGATCGGCCCATGCCCTTCCCGGCATCCGCGCCGCTTTGGGGCCGGATTTTCCGGTGATCTACGACGGGGCCACCGCATCGGGGCTGGATGTGCTGCGGGCCATCGCGCTTGGCGCGGACATGGTGATGCTGGGCCGCGCTTGGCTGTGGGGCGTGGCCGCACTTGGCGCGAAAGGGGCCGATCATGTCGTTCACATCCTGACCGAGGATATGAAATCGGCCATGGTGCAGATGGGTATTTCGCGCCCGGAAGAGGCGCGGGCACTGCTTTGGAAACCGTGACCGGGCCACGCGTCCGGCAATTTCCGATGGGCGAATGCAAATTTCGCTAATTATCCAAACCACAGTTTTGCAAAACTGCCAATTTGCACTTGGCAAATTTCCCCTTGCGCCGCGACGCGGCATGTCGTTCCCTCCGCCCAATCGGATGGCCCCCGCCCGGGGCCTCAGGCGGAGGACCGAATGCCCGACTTCAAGAAAATTCTGATCGCCAACCGCGGCGAGATTGCCATTCGCATCATGCGTGCAGCCAATGAGATGGGAAAGAAAACCGTCGCCGTCTTCGCCGAAGAGGATAAGCTGGGCCTACACCGTTTCAAGGCGGACGAGGCATATCGCATCGGTGAAGGGCTGGGGCCGGTCGCGGCCTATCTGTCCATCCCCGGGATCATCCGCGTGGCCAAGGAATCGGGCGCGGACGCGATCCATCCGGGCTATGGCCTGCTGTCGGAAAACCCCGACTTCGTCGATGCCTGCGATGCGGCGGGCATCACATTTATCGGGCCGAAGGCGGCCACCATGCGCGCCCTTGGCGACAAGGCCAGCGCACGCCGCGTGGCGATCGAGGCGGGCGTGCCGGTCATCCCCGCTACCGAGGTTCTGGGCGACGACATGGCCGCGATCAAGCGCGAGGCGGCCGAGGTTGGCTATCCGCTGATGTTGAAGGCGTCCTGGGGCGGCGGCGGGCGCGGCATGCGGCCCATTTTCGCGGAATCGGAACTGGAAGAAAAAGTGCTGGAAGGCCGCCGCGAGGCCGAGGCCGCCTTTGGCAATGGCGAGGGCTATCTTGAAAAGATGATCACCCGCGCCCGCCACGTCGAAGTGCAGATTCTGGGCGACAAGCACGGGCAGATCTATCACCTGTACGAACGCGATTGTTCGGTCCAGCGCCGCAATCAAAAGGTCGTGGAACGCGCCCCCGCGCCTTACCTGACAGACGCCCAGCGCGAAGAAATCTGCGAATTGGGCAAGCGTATCTGCGCCCATGTGAATTACGAATGCGCCGGCACGGTCGAATTCCTGATGGATATGGAGACCGAGAATTTCTATTTCATCGAGGTGAACCCCCGCGTTCAGGTCGAACATACCGTCACCGAGGAAGTGACCGGCATCGACATCGTACAGGCCCAGATCAAGATCGCCGAGGGCAAGACCCTGGCCGAGGCGACAGGCACCACCAGCCAGGAAGATGTCACCCTGTCCGGCCATGCGCTGCAAACGCGGATCACCACGGAAGACCCGCAAAACAACTTCATCCCCGATTATGGCCGCATCACCGCTTACCGGTCGGCCACCGGCATGGGCATTCGCCTGGATGGCGGAACCGCCTATGCGGGCGGCGTGATCACGCGCTATTACGATTCGCTGCTGGTAAAGGTCACCGCATGGGCACCGACACCAGAGGCGGCGATTGCCCGCATGGACCGCGCCCTGCGCGAATTCCGTATCCGCGGCGTCAGCACCAATATCGCCTTTGTCGAGAACCTGCTGAAACACCCGACCTTCCTGAACAACGAATACACCACCAAGTTCATCGACGAGACGCCCGAACTGTTCGAATTCACCGCGCGGCGCGACCGGGGCACCAAGGTGTTGACCTATATCGCGGATATCACCGTGAACGGGCATCCTGAAACCACCGGGCGGGCCGAACCTTCGGCGGATACGAAACTGCCCCGCCCCCCTGCCCCGCGCGCCAACCCACCGGGCGGCACACGCACCCTGCTGGACGAATACGGCGCCAAGGCCGTGGCCGACTGGATGCTGGACCGCAAGGAGCTGCTGCTGACCGACACCACGATGCGCGACGGGCACCAATCGCTTTTGGCGACACGGATGCGGTCGATCGACATGATCCGCGTGGCACCGTCCTATGCGGCCAACCTGCCGCAGCTGTTCAGCGTGGAATGCTGGGGCGGCGCGACCTTTGATGTGGCGTATCGGTTCTTGCAGGAATGCCCCTGGCAGCGCCTGCGCGATCTGCGCAGCGCCATGCCGAACCTTTTGACCCAGATGCTGCTGCGCGCCTCCAACGGTGTGGGCTATACCAACTATCCCGACAACGTGGTGCAGGCCTTTGTCAAACAAGCGGCCGAGACGGGCGTGGATGTGTTCCGCGTCTTCGACAGCCTGAACTGGGTTGAAAACATGCGCGTCGCCATGGATGCGGTGATCGACACGGGCAAAATCTGCGAAGGCACGATCTGCTACACCGGCGATATCCTTGACCCGGACCGCGCCAAGTATGACCTGAAATATTACGTTGCCATGGCCAAGGAATTACAGGCCGCAGGCGCGCATGTTCTGGGGCTGAAGGATATGGCGGGCCTGTTGAAACCCGCCGCCGCCCGCGTGCTGGTCAAGGCGCTGAAGGATGAATTGGACATCCCCGTGCATTTCCACACCCATGACACATCGGGCATCGCCGGGGCGACCATTCTGGCCGCGGCCGATGCGGGCGTCGATGCGGTGGACGCGGCGATGGATGCGTTTTCGGGCGGCACCTCGCAGGTATGTCTGGGTTCGATCGTCGAGGCGCTGCGCCATACCGAGCGTGACACCGGCCTTGATATCAACCGGGTGCGCGAGATCAGCGATTACTGGGAATCCGTGCGCGCGCAATACGTCGCCTTTGAAAGCGGGCTGCAAGCGCCCGCATCCGAAGTATATCTGCACGAAATGCCCGGCGGGCAATTCACGAACCTGAAAGCACAGGCACGCAGCCTTGGGCTGGAAGAAAAATGGTCCGATGTCGCCCACACCTATGCGGATGTGAACAAGATGTTCGGCGATATCGTCAAGGTGACGCCCTCTTCGAAAGTGGTGGGGGACATGGCGTTGATGATGGTCAGCCAAGGTCTGACCCGCGCCGATGTGGAAGACCCCGACAAGGACGTGGCCTTCCCCGACTCGGTCGTGGACATGATGCGCGGCAACCTGGGCCAGCCGCCGGGCGGCTTCCCCGATGGCATCGTCGCCAAGGTGCTGAAGGATGAAAAACCCAACACCGAACGCCCCGGCAAGCACCTGCCCGCCGTTGACCTAGAGGAGAAACGCGCAGAGTTGGCCGCTCAACTGGGTCTGGAACTGTCAGAGATCGACGATGAAGACCTGAACGGATACCTCATGTATCCCAAGGTTTTCACCGATTACATGCAGCGTCACGCCAGCTATGGCCCGGTGCGCAGCCTGCCCACGCGGACCTTCTTCTACGGCATGGAGCCGGCAGAGGAGATCACTGCGGAAATCGACCCCGGCAAGACGCTGGAAGTCCGGCTGCAGACCGTGGGCGAAACCGACGAGAACGGCGAGGTGAAGGTGTTCTTCGAACTCAACGGCCAGCCGCGCGTCATCCGCGTACCGAACCGTCTGGTGAAATCTTCGACCGCGGCGCGGCCCAAGGCCGAACTGGGCAATGCAGGTCACGTCGGTGCGCCCATGCCCGGCGTGGTGGCCAGCCTTGCGGTTTCCGCCGGCCAGAAGGTCAAGGAAGGCGACCTGCTGCTGACCATCGAGGCGATGAAGATGGAAACCGGCATCCACGCCGAACGTGATGCGGTGGTGAAGGCCGTGCATGTGCAGGCCGGTGCCCAGATCGACGCAAAGGATCTGCTGGTCGAATTGGAATAACCCCTTCCCCGAAAAAGGCAAAACGGGCGCGGCCACTGGTCTGCGCCTGTTTTTCATGCCAGCTTGCGCCCGAACAGGAGAGGACAAGCAATGGCAAAGCTGAAAACAACCGTGGCCGATATGGTCGCCACCGCCCGCGCACGCATCGAAGAGGTCGAGACGAAAGACCTGATCGCCATGGTGGACGACCCCGACGTGGTCATCGTCGACCTGCGCGACATCCGCGAACGCCAGCGCAGCGGCTTTATCCCCGGCGCGTTCCACGCCCCGCGCGGCATGATCGAATTCTGGGTCGATCCCACCAGCCCCTACTATAAGGATGTCTTCGGGCAAGAGGACAAGAAATTCGTGTTCCACTGCGCCAGTGGCTGGCGCTCGGCGCTGACAGTGGCGACGCTGAATGACATGGGTTTCAACTGTGCCCACCTGCGCGAAGGGTTTTCCGCATGGGAACCCGCCGGCGGCCCGGTCGAGCGGGACCAGAACTGGGGCTGACCCCCATCGCCCACACTCTTGGCACAGGTTTTTTTTCGGCGCAGCTGCATTTTGCACTTGCGAAGAGCGCGGGGATTACCTATCTGACGCCTCACCCAAGGAAGCGGGCGTAGCTCAGGGGTAGAGCATAACCTTGCCAAGGTTAGGGTCGGGCGTTCGAATCGCCTCGCCCGCTCCAATTCCTCCCACACGGGAGGCCACAAAACGCGGCTTCGGTCGCGTTTTTTGTTTCTGCAATACAATTTTGCATCCAGCCCCGACGGCGGGGCATCGAAATCTTTTCGAGATTTCGAAGCGAGTTCGTGTACGAATTCGACGCCGAAAAAACCGACGGCTTTTTCGTTTTACCCCTTGCAGCAGGCGGCGGTTTTTTCTATTCCACGCCTCACCCAAGGAAGCGGGCGTAGCTCAGGGGTAGAGCATAACCTTGCCAAGGTTAGGGTCGGGCGTTCGAATCGCCTCGCCCGCTCCAATCTCTCCTCTCGGAGAGGACAGAAAAAAGCCGCGGTGATCATTCACCGCGGCTTTTTCTTTGCTCCTAGTGTTCCAAGTCTGACACA
>DFBX01000098.1 GCA_002366795.1 Rhodobacteraceae bacterium UBA3069
GGGCGTCCCCCGTCCCGAAGTTCCCTCAGAACCGATCTTGCCATGAACAGGGCCGAGCGCCGAGGGGAATTGTGATCATCCGGGATGGAACAGGTAAGATTGTGTTGTCCAAGTTTGCTAGCCTAAAGGCTGCATTCCTGAAAAATGTTCCAGATATATCGAGGTTTTTTAAGTTGACCTCAGTAAGGTCTGTATTTTCAAAATTGCAGCCACGGGGGGCGGTGTCACGAAATTGAGCGCCTTGTAGATTGGAGTTGTTGAAAGACGCCATCTTGATACGTGCGCCTCTGAAGTTTGCATTGGTCAAATCGCACCTAGAAAAATCAGCGAGGCTCACATTGGCTGACTGAAAGTTTGCTCCGTCAAAATTGAAGCCTTGAAAACTTTCTTCACCTAACTGCGCCCCCTCAAAATCCGGAACTAAATCCTCCCGTTCCCGCCTTGCGTTCCACGATTCCATGCCTTCCAGAAGCCATTCGATATGTTGAGGGTTTGCCATTTACTGCGCCTTACACGTTTGGGGCGAGTTTAGGCATAACGCGCTGTGGGTAAAGGGAGATTCCACGGCCTCTCTATTCGTATAATTAGGGAATGACGGGGCGGCCGGGTGGCAGCAGGCGCGCTGAGGGGCTCCGTGCCCCGAAGCGTGGCTTGCTTGGCGCAGCGAAACGGGCTTAGCGGGTGGAGGCGCGGCGCAGGAGGTCGGCGGCGTCGGGGCGGTCCAGCAGGCCCTCGCCGACTTCGAACTGCATATGGGGGCGGTTTTCGTGGCCCGGCAGCGCGGCGGAGAGTTTCTCGGCCAGGTCTTGCGGCAGGGCGGGGCGGGTGCGGGTGTCGACGAGCAGGGTTTCGGCGGCGATCCCTTCGGCATAGATGATCTGGTGGCTGTCGAACAGGATCTGGTAGTAATCGACAAAGCCGCCGGCCTTGCGGGTCACGGTGGCGCCGTTGACCAGATGGCGTGCGCGCACCAGCACCTCGGACCGGCCAGCGCCCAAAGCATCGGAGCGTTGGTAGATGAACAGCCGGTGTTCAGGGCTGACCGCAAGGTCGTGGTCATTGTGCAGGGTGCCTGCCTTGATCAGGATCGGGGCAAATTCGCCCACGGCACGGACGGTGGTGCGGCCGATCCAGCGGACCTCTTGCGGGCCATCGTCGCGGGTCAGCACCTTGTCGCCGACCTGCAAGTCCTGGATCGGGCGCTGCTGGCCCGAGGCCATGGTGATTTGCGTGTCGGCGGTAAATGACACGCAGGCGATTTGCGCCAGTTTTTCGCGGGCGCTGTCGCGGTCGATGGTCACAAGGGCGTAATCCACCTTGGGGGCCATCTGGTCCAGCGGCAGGCCATAGATTCCAGACACATCGCCATTCTCGTCCACCTCGACCATGACCAGCAGTTCGGTGGTTTGCCCGTCGGGGGACATCAGCGTCAGGCAGCAATCCAGATGCACGGTGGCGCCGGGCAGGCCTGCCGCGGTGGTGGGGGCGATGCGGAAGGCGCCGCCCGGTTCTGCCATAAGCGACAGGCGGGTGGGTTTGGCGTTGGGTGCGATCTGGTAGATGTCGTCGGGCACCAGTTCTTCGGCAAAGGACAGCGGGTCGCCAAGATTCGCCCCGTTTGTCACGCTGAGCGCATCGCTGCGCAACGCGGGCAGGGAGAAGGTGGATTTGAAACCCGATTCTGTCATTGATCCAATCACTTGCGGTTCCGACGCGCCTGTGGTGGACGCATTCGCGGGAGCCTGACTAGTTTAGGATTGTGGCACCTTTGGGTCAACGGGGCGGTGTTTTGCTGGCAAGGGCGCGGTGGCGGTGCTAGGAATTGTGCGGAAAAAGCAGGAGGAAATGCGCTATGGATCTTGGAATCAAAGGGAAAAAGGCGCTGGTCTGTGCCTCGTCCAAGGGGCTGGGGCTGGGCTGCGCCGAGGCATTGGCTGCGGCCGGTGTCGACATCGTGATGAATGCACGCAGCGAAGGGCCTTTGGCCGAGGCGGCAGAGGCGATCCGCGCGGCGCATGGCGTGAGCGTGACCACCGTGGCCGCCGACATCGTGTCCGAAGAGGGGCGCGTGCGTGTGCTGGAGGCTGCGGGCGATGTGGATATTCTGGTGACCAATGCGGGCGGGCCGCCCCCGGGCATGTGGTCGGACTGGTCGCGTGATGATTTCATCGCGGCGTTGGACGCCAATATGCTGACGCCGATTGCGCTGATGCAGGCGTGCCTGCCCGGCATGATTGATCGCGGTTGGGGACGGGTGGTCAACATCACCTCGCAATCGGTGAAAACGCCGATCGCGGTTTTGGGCCTGTCCAATTCGGCGCGGGCCGGTTTGACCGGGTTCGTCGCGGGCACCGCGCGGCAGGTGGCGGGCAAGGGCGTGATCATCAACAACCTTTTGCCCGGCATCCATGCCACGGACCGCGCCCTGTCGCTGGACGGCGGCGTTGCCTCGGCCAAGGGGATCAGCATCGAGCAGGCCAAGGCCGAACGTTGCGAGACCATTCCGGCGGGCCGTTACGGCACGCGGCAGGAATTCGGCGCCACCTGCGCCTTCATGTGTTCGCAATTCGCGGGCTTCATGGTGGGGCAGAACGTGCTGCTGGACGGCGGCGCGGCGAATGTGACCATGTGATACCGGACGATTGGGTATATCGGGGCGGCCTTTCGCGGGGCCGCCCTTTTTCGTGCCGATCACGCTTGCGTCAAATGGAATGTCAGCCGATTGCCTGCGGGCGGGCTGCGGCCTATCCCTGTTGCCAGCGAGAAGGGGAGAGCCATGAAAGATCGGCCAGCACAGCACGACAGCGTCCAGAATTATTACGGAAAGGTTTTGCAGGGATCGGATGATTTGCAGACCAACGCCTGCTGCTCGCCCGCCGAGATGCCGGAGCATGTGAAACGGGTTCTGGCCAATGTCCATGACGATGTGCTGATGCGCTATTATGGCTGCGGGCTGGTGATGCCCGACGGGCTGGAAGGCGCGCGGGTGCTGGATTTGGGCTGCGGCGCGGGGCGTGATGTCTATGCGCTGGCGCAGCTGGTCGGGCCGTCGGGCGAAGTGGTTGGTGTGGACATGACACCAGAGCAGCTGGCCGTCGCACGCGCCCATCAGGATTGGCATGCAGAGCGGTTTGGCTTCGCCAATACGCAGTTTGTCGAGGGGTTCATCGAAAAGCTGGATGAACTGGGTCTGGAGCCGGGGTCGTTCGACGTGATCGTGTCGAATTGCGTGGTCAACCTGTCCACCGACAAGGCTGCGGTGCTGCGCGGGGCGCACCACCTGCTGAAGCCGGGCGGAGAGATGTATTTTTCCGACGTCTATGCCGACCGCCGCGTGCCGCGGGCCATGGCAGAGGACGAGGTGCTTTATGGCGAATGCCTGTCGGGTGCCTTGTATTGGAACGATTTTCTGACGCTGGCCAAGGGCGCGGGGTTTGATGACCCGCGGCTGGTGACGCACCGCCCCCTGACAATTGAAAACCCCGTGCTGGAAGCGCGGGTTGCGCCGCTGAGCTTCATGTCCGCCACCTATCGCCTGTTCCGGCTGGAGGGGTTGGAGCCCGCCTGCGAGGATTACGGGCAAGCGGTGATTTACCGCGGCACGCTGCCCCATGCGCCGCACGCCTTTGTGCTGGACGATCACCATGTGATCGAGGCGGGCAAGGTGTTTCCGGTCTGCGGCAATACCTGGAAAATGCTGGCGGATACGCGGTTTGCCGATCATTTTCAGTTCATTGGCGATTTTTCGCGCCATTACGGAATTTTCGCCGGATGCGGCGGAGACAGCCCGTTCGAGCGTGAAGCTGGCGAGGCTGCGGCCTGTTGTTGAGCTTGCGCGCGGTTTGAGCGGTGGCATGAGGTATTTGCAGAACAGTGAAAGCGATGAGGTTCGGTGTGTCGGGCCGCGCTTTTGGGGTGCTGCGGCGCTTGAGTATTCTTGGAATGAAGAAGCCTGGGTCTGGGGCTGATGTGCGGCGGGCTTGCAGCGGGGGCGGGGGGCTGTTAGGGAAACCCGACAGGTTTGATCGGAAAAGCGCCGCGTGACAAAACTCCCCCCCATTCCCCGCTTGGAAATCCGCAATCTTGTGCGCCGGTTCGATGGGCAGGCGGTGGTGGATCATGTCTCGCTTAAGGTGATGCCGGGGCAGGTGACCTGCTTGCTGGGGCCGTCCGGCTGCGGCAAGTCCACCACGCTGCGGATGATAGCGGGCGTGGAAATGCAGGATGAGGGCGAGATTTTCGTCGATGGCAACCTGATCTGCGACACGGTGTTTCGCGTGCCGCCGGAACGGCGCCATATCGGGTTGATGTTCCAGGATTTCGCGCTGTTCCCGCATCTGAGCGTGGCCGAGAACGTGGGCTTTGGCCTGACCGGCAGCAAGGATGAAAAACGCGACCGGGTCGAGGAATTGCTGGGCAAGGTCGGCTTGCGCCGCTTCATCGACGGCTATCCGCATTCCCTGTCGGGTGGCGAGCAGCAGCGCGTGGCGCTTGCGCGGGCCTTGGCACCGCGCCCGCGGATCATGCTGATGGACGAGCCGTTTTCCGGCCTTGATAACCGGCTGCGCGATGACATCCGCGACCAGACTTTGGAAATTTTGCAAGCCGAGGATGCTGCGGTTCTGCTGGTCACGCACGAGCCTGAAGAGGCGATGCGTATGGCCGACGAAATCGCCCTGATGCGCGGTGGCAAGATCGTGCAGCAGGGCGCGCCCTATAATATCTACAACGCGCCCAAGGACCGGCAGGCGGTGGCCTTTTTCAGCGATATCAACGTGATACGCGGCACGGTGCGCGGCGCGCTGACCGAAACCCCATTTGGCCAGTTCCTGGCCCCCGGCGTGCCCGACGGCCAGGAGGTCGAGATCGTGATCCGCCCGCAGCATATCAAGCTGGATTTCGACCGTGGCGGGCGCGGCCCGCTGCCGACGGCGCGCGATGGTGCCGCCGCGCGGGGCGAGGTGGTGCGCGCGCGCTTCATGGGGTCGGAAAGCCTTGTGGAGATCCGCATGGACCACGACGGGTCGATCCTTAAGGCGACCGTTCCCAACGTGTTCCTGCCCGGTCCGGGCAAGCCGCTGTGGCTGATGCTGCGGCGCGACCGCTGTTTCGTCTTTCCGGTGCGCGGCTGACGGGACGCGGGGGCGAAGCCGGGGCAGGGGGCGCGGCGAAAAAACGCGCGGCCCGCCAAGATTGGTGCTTTTATCCCTGCCCTTGAGGCATTAGATACGGGAAACGATAAAGTTGCGGGGAGGGCAGCGCGGCCAAACGCGCGCCCCCGGAAATGGGAGAGACGCAATGCTGAACAATATTGGCCTTCCGGGCCTTTTGCTGATCGCGGTTGTCGTGCTGGTGCTTTTCGGGCGCGGCAAGATCAGCTCGCTCATGGGTGAAGTCGGCAAGGGCATCACCGCCTTCAAGAAAGGTGTGAGCGACGGAACCAAAGAGCTTGAGGACGAAACCGCCGAGGCGAAAGACGTCACGCCGGAAGCTGAAAAAGACAAGGTCTAAACCCCCATGTTCGATCTGGGCTGGACCGAGCTTATGCTCATCGGCGTTGTCGCCTTGATTGTGGTGGGTCCGAAAGACCTGCCCAACCTGTTTCGTTCCGTGGGACGGTTTGTCGGCAAGGCCAAGGGCATGGCCCGCGAATTCAGCCGCGCCATGGAAGATGCGGCCGACGACAGCGGCGTGCGCGACATCGGCGACACGCTGCGGGCGGCGGCCAACCCCAAGAAGATGGGGCTGGACAAGCTGAACGACGCGGCGACCGAGTTCACCAAGTGGACGCCTGACGACGCCGCGCCCCTGTCCGATGATCGCAAGGACGCCGCCGCCAAGATCGAAGCCGCCGCCGCCAAGGCCGCGACGGATCGCAAGGCGGCAGAGGCGGCGAAGGCGGAAGCCGATGCTGCGGCGGATGCAGCGCCCGCCAAGGCGGATGCCAAGGCACCCGCCAAGAAAGCGCCCGCCAAGGAAGCGCCCGCCAAGAAAGCGCCCGCCAAGAAGGCCCCGGCGAAGAAGCCCGCGGCCAAGCCGGCATCCAAGCCTGCGGCAAAGCCCGCGGCGGCCAAAAAATCCGCCGCCAAGACAGCCGCCAAGAAACCCGCGGCCAAATCCGCCGCCAAGGCGAAGGCCCCTGCGAAAAAGGCAGCCGCGCCCGGATCTGATACATGACCAAGACAGACGAGATCGAGGACAGTGGCGCGCCGCTGATCGAACATCTGGCAGAGTTGCGCACGCGGCTGATCCGCGCCGTGATCGCCTTTATCATAGGCATGGTTATCGCCTTCACCGTGGCCGAACCGATCCTGCAATTCCTGCTGGGCCCGATCGAGGAAACCCTGCGCGCCCTTGGCGATCCGTCGCCGACGATGCAATATACCAGCCCGCAGGAATACCTGTTCACGCTGTTCCGCATTTCGATGGTGTTCGGCTTTGCGCTGGCTTTCCCGGTGATCTCGTACCAGCTTTGGCGGTTCGTCGCGCCGGGGCTTTACAAGAATGAAAAGGGCGCTTTCCTGCCCTTCCTGATCGCCTCGCCGTTGATGTTCCTGCTGGGCGCGTCCTTCGCACATTTCGTGGTGACACCGCTGGCGATGGCCTTTTTCCTTGGCTTTGCCGATGTGTCATCCATCTTTGCGAACCTTCTGTCGCAGGCGGCGGACATGCCCGCAAGCATTCCGGCGGACACGGCCATCGTGCCCGAAACGGCCGAGGGCGTGCGCATCACCTTTTTCGGTAAGGTGAACGAAAGCCTTGATATCACGCTGAAATTCATCATCGCTTTCGGGCTGTGCTTTCAGTTGCCGGTGCTGCTGACCCTGATGGGCAAGGCAGGGTTGGTCAGTTCGGAAGGGCTGGGTGCGATGCGCAAATATGCGGTGGTCGGCATCCTGGGCCTGGCCGCGGTCGTGACCCCGCCGGATGTGACCACGCAGGTGATCCTGTTCACCGTGGTTTACGGGCTTTACGAGGTGTCGATCTTCCTTGTGCGTATCGTCGAGAAGAAACGCGATGACCGGTTGCGCGCCGAAGGCTATTTCGACGAGGACGAGGAAGAAGAGTTCGACGACCCGCTGATGGCCGAGTTCGACGAGGACGAGGACGAGGAAGATGAAGGCGGCGAAGGCGAGGGGCCGAAAGCGTGAAGAAACACGTGAAGCGCATCGCCGAGGCCCTTGAACGCATGGCCCCGGCCCCGCAGGAGGCCCCGGATTTCGATGCCGCAGACGCCTTTGTCTGGCATGTCGCCCCCGACCGTCTGGCCCCCGTGCCGCAGGTCAGCCGGGTGGACCTGTCGCTGTTGATCGGTGTGGACCGGTCGCGCGACACGCTGCTGGCCAACACGTTGCAATTCGCGCGCGGCTTGCCTGCGAATAACGCGCTTTTGTGGGGCGCGCGTGGGATGGGAAAATCCTCGCTCGTCAAGGCTGTCCATGCCGAGGTGCTGCGCCAGGGGTCGGGCCTGAAAGTGGTCGAATTGCAGCGCGAGGATCTGCCGTCCGTTGCGCGGCTGCTGAACCTTTTGCGCGATGCGCCGCACCGGTTCCTGCTGTTCTGCGACGACCTGTCGTTCAGCCATGACGACCAGCATTACAAAAGCCTGAAAGCGGTGCTGGACGGCGGTATCGAGGGGCGGCCCGATAACGTGCTGTTCTATGCGACGTCGAATCGCCGCCACCTGATGCCCCGTGACATGATCGAGAACGAGCGCGGATCGGCGATCAACCCCTCTGAAGCGGTCGAGGAAAAGGTATCCCTGTCCGATCGTTTTGGTCTGTGGCTGGGGTTTCACCCCTGCACGCAGGATGAATACCTTGCGATGATCGGCGGCTATTGCGCGGCCTATGGCATCACGGTGGACGGTGATACCCTGCGCGCCGAGGCGATCGAGTGGCAGGCCACCCGTGGCAGCCGGTCAGGCCGCGTGGCATGGCAGTTCTTTGTCGATCTGGCAGGGCGGCACGGCGTGGCGATCTAAGGCTTTGCCGTGCTAGGGATAGACCCACTGCATGACAATTCGCAGGTAAACCGGCAAGAGCAGCAGGTTCAACGTGACGAAGGCGGCCATGTTCACAAGGGCGATGCTTGTGGGGGCTTTCATGCGCGACAGCATGGCACATCCCGGCGCATAGAGCAGCCCGAGGGTCAGCCACCAAGGGGTTTGCACGCGCCAGCCCGACAGATCGTGCAACAGGGCCATCCCGAGCAGCAGGGCTGGGACAGAGAGCATTGCGCAGATCCAGAGAAATCCCATTCCTCGCGTCGCCATCATGCGCCGCCCCGCTGTGCCATCCCTTGCCTTAGTTCAGGTATGTCATCGGATCCTGGCTGTCGAAGCCTTTGCGCACTTCGAAATGCACGTAGTTGGACGCACCGCCGGGGATTTCGGCGATGGTCTGGCCACGGCTGATGCGCGCGCCTTCCTTGACCTTTACGCCGGTGGCATTGGCATAAACGGTCAGCAGGTCGTTCGCGTGTTTGACGACGATGATCGTGACCTTGTCGGTGGTTTGCGACACGTTGGCGACGGTGCCTGCCTCGGCCGCGACGATGGCGGTGCCGGGCGCGGCAGAGATGTCGATGCCGTCGTTCTTGCCCTTGGAATATTCGCGGATGATCTTGCCCTTGGCCGGGTAGGCCAGCCGCCCGCCCGTTGCCGTGGTCTGGCTTTTGCCAAGGTCCGGCGTGGCGACGGGTTTGGGTGCGGCTGCGGCTGCGGTTTGGGTGGCCGCCGTGGCAGCGGGTTTCAGCGGGATGGTCTTTTCCGCGGGCAGGGGTTTGGTCGCGCTTGGCGGGGTGGGCGTGGGCGAGCCTTGCCCCGGAACGGTTGTGTTGGCGGCGGCGGCGGTTTTCGCCGTGACCGGCGGGATCAGCAGGAACTGTCCTTCGCGGATCGAGAAATCCGATCCAAGCCCGTTCCATTCGGCAAGGCTGCGCACCGAAACGCCGTAGAGGCGGGCGACGGTATAGGCGGTTTCGCCGCGCTGTACCTTGTGGCGGGTCGGTTGCACACCGGTTTGAGGGGCGGCGACCGGTTGCAGGGTCGAGGTTTGCACCTGCGCGGGCTGCGCGCGGTCAATGGCCGAACCCGCCAGCGAGGAGATGTCAACGCCGGGCTGGATCGGCCCGGTGGCGACAGCACCCGTGGCTGGCGAGGGTTCGGCAACGCGGGTCGGCAGGGCGATGATTTCGCCCTCGCGCAAGCGGTCGTTTGCCTTCAAGCCGTTGTAGCGCGCGATGGTGCCGGTGTCGGCGCCGATGCGCAGGGCAAGATCGTCCACGGTGTCGCCGCGCCGGGCCACGGCGACCTGGTAGCCGGGGTAGGAGATGATGCCGCGATTGTCGGGTTTGGGGCGTGGGGCGGTGGCCTTTCGGGCGGCCTCGGCGGTGGAGGGCGCGTTGCCGAAATTGCCACGCAGGTCGAAATCGAGTGTGTCCGTGCAGGCGGTCAGCGCAAGGGTTGATGCTGCGGCCAGAACGAGGCGCGCGCGGGTGGCACCCTTGCGGGAATGGAGGGGAAGCGTCATCTCGATGTCCTCATGTCATGCCCCTGTCTTTGTTTTACTGGTCGCGGGGCCTTTGGCGCTCTTTTACACCAAAGGGTGCGGGGTGTCACGGGGGTGGTCGCCTTCGGATGGCAATGGGGAACGCCCCGTCGCGGGCGGCGTTGCCGCCCTTGCCGTGCCGTGCTGCCGCGGACAGGACGAGGGCAATGTGGCGGTGCGTTTGGCGGTATGCGGGCGGGCGCGCGGGGCCGGAAACGGCCCTGCGCGCCCGCCCCCCCCGGCGATGCCGTCAGGCAGCGCAATAAGAAGATGACGATGCCGTCAGGCAGCGCAATAAGAAGATGACGATGCGTTCGGGGTGCGCGAAACCGGTGTGGTTATTCGCGCCCCAGCCCTTCGAGCAGCGGCACGAAGCGCACGGGGCGCAGTTCGTCATAGTCATACCCCGCGGCATGGCGCGTTACGCGGATCAGGCTTTGCACGGCGTCCGACTGACCTACGGGCACCACCATGATGCCACCGACTTTCAGCTGTGCCATCAGGGGGCCGGGCGGGTCTTCGGCGGCGGCGGTGACGATGATCCGGTCGAAGGGTGCCTGGTCGGGCAGGCCGAAGCTGCCGTCGGCGGTGAAGGTGGTCACATTGGTCAGGTCCATCGCATCGAAAACCGCGCGCGCATCGCGCACCAGTTGGGAATAGCGGTCCACCGTGTAGACCCGCCGCGCCAGCTGGCTGAGGATTGCGGCCTGGTAGCCGGAGCCTGTGCCGACCTCCAGCACCTTGTCGCGCGGTTGCACGTTCAGCGCCTGCGTCATGATCCCGACGACCGAGGGCTGCGAGATGGTTTGCCCGCAAGAAATCGGCAGGGGCATGTCGTCATAGGCACGGTCCGCGAAGATGCCGCCGGGGGTGAAGGCGGCGCGGTCGATCTTTTCCATCGCCTCCAGCACACGGCTGTCCGTCACCCCGTGCGAGCGGAGCGCGAAGAGGAATTGCATCAGGCGTTCGGCATTGTTCATCGGTGTCAGTCTGCGTCCAGATTGCCCAGGGTGGCCAGCGTGTCGTGGCAGGTCAGATCGGCGCGCATCGGCGTGACCGAGATATAGCCGTCGAGGTTCACGGCGGCATCGGTGCCCGGTTCGGTGGGGATGTGTTGCTCTCCGCCGCGTATCCACAGGAACTTGCGCCCCGAGGGGGACAGGTGCGGTTCGACCGCGAAATTGGTGTAGCGGCGGTAGCCTTGGGCCGCGGCCACGGCCCCCTTGACCGCATGGGCAGGCACGGGGGGGAAATTGATGTTGTAGAACAGGCGGTAATCCTGCTGGCAGGCGGTCAGCGAGGGCAGCAGGCGGCGGATAAGGGCCGCGCCGTGGATATGCGCGGCCTCGAACGGATCATCGGCCTGGAAATTCTGCGGCCCGAGGTATTGCGACAGCGCCATCGAGGGGATGCGTTGCAGCGCCCCTTCCATCGCGCCGCCAAGCGTGCCGGAATACAGCGCGTTCTCGGCCGAGTTGTTGCCGCGGTTCACACCGGACAGGATCAGCTCGGGGCGGCTGTCTTTCAGCACCTCGTGCAGCCCGGCCAATACGCAATCTGCCGGGGATCCTTCGGCGGCGTAGCGGCGCTTGCCCATTTTCGACACCATCATCGGGTGGGTGTAGCTGATGCAGTGGCCGACGCCGGATTGCTCGAACGCGGGGGCGACGGTCCAGACCTCGCCATCCTCGCCGGCCAGTTCATGGGCGATATGGGTCAGGGTTTGCAGCCCTGGTGCGTTGATGCCGTCGTCATTTGTGATGAGAATGCGCATGGCCGTGGTCCCCCAAGTGTGATGCGGCCTTTGGTAGCTGGAAGCCATGGGCGGGGCAAGCGGCGGCATGGGGGGCGGGGATGGTTCGGTGCCATGCGTTGCGCAATGGTGTCTGTTGACCTTCGGGCGGGGCGGCGAAACGCCCCCCTCGGGCCGTTCCCGCCCATTGCCGCGTTGCGGCCCGTGTCAAGGATGCGCGTCCCACCCCACGGCCTTCGGGGGGCGTTGGGGCACTTGATGCGAGGGCGGGGATGTCGTGATGCCGAGCGAAGCGAGGCCGGGCCCAACGCCGAATGGCGGCCTGACAGGCCGATCTTGAGGGGGCGGGAGTGCCCCCCTTTCAGGCGATCAAACCTGTGAAAGCAGGCGTTTCGCCTCGGTCCGGGGGCTGGCCAGAAGCGATGTATCCTCGCCCGGGAAGAAGCGCGCGCGGGTGGCGGTGGCCATCGGCGCAGGCGCAAGCACGCGGACCTGCGGGCCGGTCTTGATCGTTTCGGCCTCCCAGCTTTGGGCCAGTGCGATTTGCGCGGCCTTGGTGGCGCCATAGGCGGCAAAGAATTTCTGGCCGCCGCGGGGGTCGTCGAAGAACAGCGCGGTGCCTTCCTCGCCCAGCAGGGGCGCGATGAAGGGGATCAGGTGCCCCGTGGCCGTCACGTTGCAGGCCACGGATTTGTCCCAGTCTTTCGCGTCCAGAAAGAACGCGGGGGCGAGCGGGGCCACATGCACCGCCGTATGCGCCCAAAGGTCCAGCTTGCCCCAGCGGTCGAAGATTGAGCGGCACAGCTGCGCCATGGCATCGGGGTTGGTGATGTCCATCGGGGCCAGTGTCGCCTGGCCGCCGCGCGCCTGGATACGGTCGTCCAGTTCCTCTAGCGCGCCGGTGGTGCGGGCGACGGCGACGATGTGGTGGGTTTCGCACAGCTCCTCTGCCAGTGCGGCTCCAAGCCCGCGCGAGGCACCGGTGATGAGGGCGAGTTTCGTGCTGGTCTCGGTCATGTGCGGTGTCCTTTGCGGCCTGGGTTTGCGCGGGTCTGCGTGCGCGCAGGTTTGGTTTGGATGGAGGGCGGCGTCAAGAGACGGCAAGGTCGCGCCGGGTATTTGCAGAACAATGAAGCGGGGCAGGTTAGCTGCGCGGCATCGACAGCGCCTCGGGCTGGCCGGCGCGGTTCAGCAGCAGGCGGCCATCTTCGATCGCCGCGACCTGCGCGCCGTTCAGCCGGTCGCCCTTTTCGATCCGCCGGATCGTGCCGCGCCGCAGGCGGACAAGGGCGACGGGTCCGTTCGGGCCGGTCAGCGTGCCGATCAGGGTGGTGCCGCCAAGGGGCAGGGCGTTTTCGTCGGTCGCCGCTTGCCGGGTCTTGGCGTTGATATCGGGTTGGGACATTGCTCGGTTTCTCGTGCGTTGAGGCACCGCGCGACCCTGCGACGGGTGGCCGGGGATGGGCGCACCTGCCGCAGGGCCGGGGTTCCGTGAGTGGTGGAGCGATGCAGATGGCAGCCTTGCCGCCCCTGCGAAAGGGGGGCTGCGTTCATGGCGGTGTGTGGCGGCGGGAGCTTGCCGGATCGCGCTGCGCATCGGCAAAGAGGTGCCGGTTTTACCTTGTTTTATAATGTTTTATTGTGGGTTCGGGGTGGAAAGGCCGCGTCGGCGGAAATGCGCCGCTGCGTCGCCGTGCCCCGAACAGCAAAAGACCCGCCGTTTCAGGGGCGGGTCCGGTGCAGGCGTTCCTTGGCCCGAATATTCAGCGGGCCGGGGGGGGTTATTCCGCCGCTTTCAGCTGAAAGCCTTTTTCCAGCATATCGGTCGGTGCCACGGGATATTCCCCCGAGAAGCAGGCGTCGCAATATTGCGGGCATTTGGCGTTGCGGCCCTTGGCCTCGCCCACGGCGCGGTAAAGCCCGTCTAGCGAGATGAACTTGAGGCTATCCACCGCCAGGTGATAGCGCATTTCGTCCTCGGTCATGGTGGCGGCCAGCAGTTTTTCGCGCTGCGGGGTATCGACGCCGTAGAAACAGGGCCATGCGGTGGGGGGGCTGGCGATGCGGAAATGGACCTCGGCCGCGCCGGCATCCAGCATCATGTCCTTGATCTTGCGCGAGGTGGTGCCGCGCACAACGCTGTCATCCACAAGGATGATGCGTTTGCCCGCGATCAGGGCGCGGTTCACGTTCAGTTTCAGGCGCACGCCCATGTTGCGGATCTGCTCGGTCGGCTCGATGAAGGTCCGGCCCATGTATTGGTTGCGGATGATGCCCATGGCATAGGGGATGCCGCTTTCCTGGGAAAAGCCGATGGCGGCGGGGGTGCCGCTGTCGGGGACGGGGCAGACCAGGTCGGCGTCTACGGGTGCTTCGCGGGCCAGTTCCACGCCGATCTGGCGGCGGGTTTCATAGACCGAGCGGCCACCGATGATGCTGTCGGGGCGCGAGAAATAGACATATTCGAAGATGCAAAAGCGCGGCTCGCGCTTGCGGAAGGGGAAGCGGCTGTCTACGCCATTGGCGTCGATCACGACCATCTCGCCCGGCTCGACCTCGCGCACCAGTGCGGCGCCGATGATGTCCAGCGCGCAGGTTTCGGACGACAGAACCCAGCCATCACCGATCTTGCCAAGGCACAGCGGGCGCACGCCCAGCGGGTCGCGCACGCCGATCAGCTTGGTGCGGGTCATGGCGACGATGGAAAATGCGCCCTCGACCCGGCGCAGGGCATCTTCCATCCGTTCGGGGATGTTTTTCTGCAAGCTGCGCGCCATCAGGTGGATGATGCATTCAGAGTCGCTGGAGCTTTGGAAGATCGAGCCGCGCTCGATCAACTCGCGGCGCAGGGCGTTGGCATTGGTGATGTTGCCGTTATGGGCAATCGCCGCGCCGCCCATCGAAAATTCGCCAAAGAAGGGCTGCACGTCGCGGATCACCGCGCCTTTGGACCCGGCGGTCGAATAGCGCACATGCCCGATGGCAAGCGGCCCCGGCAGGGTCTGCATCAGCGTGGCATTGGTGAAATTGTCGCGCACATAGCCGAAACGGTGGGCGCTGTTGAAACCCTCGGTCGGGTGGTGGCTGACGATGCCGCCGGCCTCTTGCCCGCGGTGTTGCAGGGCGTGCAGGCCAAGGGCGACGAAATTGGCCGCATCGGTCACGCCAAGGACGCCGAATACGCCGCACTCCTCGCGGAGCTTGTCGTCATCAAAGGGATTAGATGGGGGCATCTGGGCGGGCAACTGGCTGTCGGGCAAAGCGCGTCTCCGAATCCGGTATGTGTGGATTTGACCCCGTCTTAAGGGTTTGGGCGGCGGGTGTCACGAAAGGATCACATAAGAATGGGCGATTGCGTTGCCAAGGGCGCTCAAGCGGGTGTGAAGTGGTGCCGGTTTCAGCGCATGAGCGCCGCCCCTCGGGCTGTGGGCCTCGACATATCCACCTGCGCTAGCCTGCCGAGCGCAGCGAGGCCCGGCCCAACCCCGAAACGGCGGGCCTTTGGCCCGTCTTGAGGGGGCGGGAGGGTTCTGTTTCAATGTGTCAGAGATGGGTGGCGATTGCAGGGCGCGCTGTGCGAATGGCCTGAACCAGTCCAACATGCAGGTGCCGAAAATATGCTGCGTCCGCTCGCAAAACTTCCTTGTCGGATGATCGGAAAACCTTTCACCGCCGCTCGGTCCTGTGGTTTCAACGGGTCGCT
>DFBX01000049.1 GCA_002366795.1 Rhodobacteraceae bacterium UBA3069
CCAGATGCCGGGACTAAACACCTAATAGGTATCAGCGCCGCAATATTCCAGAAATGGAACTTTTGATTTTCTGCCGTATTTCAGAAGAATTGGCGCAGCAGGATCGGCAGGACCGGCAACACCTTGACCAAGCCCAGAACCCCGACGGCCAGACCGGATAGAAGGTTCAACCCCGATAGGATCCGAATAGCGAAGCGCTGTTGCTGATAGGCGCGGGCCAGCCCTTCGTTCAGGGCAAATATCGCACCGGTGCACAGCAGAAAGATTGCCAGCTGTGCGTTCGGCGAGGCGCCAAGCGACATCAGCGGCGCCAGCACGAAGGGCAGCGCGCCATTCACCCCCACAAGGGCCGTGGCAAGCCGTGCAAGGCTGGGCATGGGGGCATCGGGCAATGTGATCTCGGTCATTCGGGGTATCCGGTGTTTGGTTGCGGCAATCAGGCCGCGCCACGTTGGGCGGCACGGCGCGTTGCCGATATTTTTAACCGTCTCGCGTGGCAAGAATGTGGCGTTGGCATGGCCCCGCGTTGGCCGCTGCTGCGCGTCGCGGGGGCAGGCGGGGAGAGGTCAGCGCACCGGATTGAACAGCGCGTCATCCAGCGAACAATCACGCACCGCGTCGCGGCCACATGGCACGGGGGTCAGATCGCGCGACAGGCAGATGCGAACCTCTTGTATCATGCGATTCCGGCAGGTGACGGTGACCATGTCCGGCTCCATTTCGGGGTTGGCCTTCAGGAACGCCTCTTCCACCAGCTTGGCGGGCAGGCGCACGGGCTTGTCCAGCTTGTGAAACACCGGTGGGCGCACCACGCTGTCATAGGCGCGGCGCGACAGGGTGTAGTAATCGGCCGCCGACAGCCCCGAGCACACGCCGTGTTTCTTCCACTGGTACCAAGCCAGGCCCGAGGTGCCCATGATATCGGCCATTTCCGCGGTCATCGAGCGGCGCGGATGCGGTGCCACCGTCGGGCAGAAGGCGGGCCAGCCGCGATGGTACTGCGGCCACAGCCCGTGCAGCGTCCAGCCGAAATCCTCTGCTTCGTCGCATTGCGGTGATCGTTTCGCATCGCCCTCGATCGCGCACCAGTTGGCGGACCATGACAGCGCCATCACGTAGTAATCGAATTCCCCGGCCTTTTCGCCGTCGGCATGGGCGGGGGCGGCTAGGGTCAGGCCGGCAAGCATCAGCAGACGGGCAATGGCGTTACGCATTCACTCTTTCCTTATCCTTCATATCTTAGTATAAGGCCGCCAAGTTTCCCCACAATGGTAACCCGCCTTTCCGAAGGCAGCCGTTTTCCGGCAGCGGGGAAGATATGGCTTTAGGAGTATAAGACGATGAGCAAACCGATCATGGCGAAGGCCACCGCCGTATGGCTGGTGGACAACACCACGCTGAGCTTCAAGCAGATCGCCGATTTCGTCGGCCTGCACGAGTTGGAAGTGCAGGGCATTGCCGATGGCGATGTGGCTGCCGGGGTCAAGGGCTTCGACCCCGTGGCAAACAACCAGCTGACCCAGGAAGAGATCGACAAGGCCGAGGCCGATCCGCTGCGCAAGCTGAAGCTGAAATTCAACCCCGCCGCCGTGGGTGAGGAAAAACGCCGCGGCCCGCGTTACACCCCGCTGTCCAAGCGTCAGGACCGTCCTGCCTCGATCCTGTGGCTGGTGAAATTCCACCCCGAACTGTCCGACGGCCAGATCGGCAAGCTGGTCGGCACCACCAAGCCGACCATCCAGGCGATCCGCGAGCGGACCCACTGGAACATCTCCAACATCCAGCCGATCGACCCGGTCGCGCTTGGCCTGTGCAAACAGTCCGAACTGGATGCCGCCGTGCAAAAGGCCGCCGCGAAGAAAGCCGCCGAAGGCGCGGCCATGACCGACGACGAGCGCCGCAAGCTGCTGTCCACAGAGCAATCGCTTGGCGCCGAGGCCGACGCGCCGAAAATCCCCACCGCCATCGAAGGGCTGGAAACATTCAGCCTGACCAATGACGACGAGGACGATGAAGGGAAGGAAGAGAAGAACTTCCACGACGCGGACAGCTTCTTTAACCTGCCCGAAGGCGGCACGGACGACGAACAGCCCTGAGCGGTTTCGTCCTCTCGAGATTCCAGACCGGTTCCGTTATTCGCGGGGCCGGTTTTTCTTTGCCCGGGTGCCCGGTATGGAAATCATGTTAGCGTCCGGCATCCAAGGGGGGGGGGGTGGATATGAGTGATCGTGAAAGGCAGCTGACGCATCTTGTCTACGAGGCGTCATTGGGCAATTCGCTTTGGCCGGAACTGATCCTTGAATTGACCGAACATCTGACCCGAGTCGAGGAACGCCCCCTGACAGAGGCGGGCCGCAGCGGGTCGGTCGAGGAGTTGGAGGGGCATTTCCGCCGCGCTTTTGCCATTTCCGAACAGACGGTCAGCGTTCAGGAACGCGAGGAACATTTGCAGGCGGTGGTGGATACGTTCTCTTTCGGTGTCGCGCTGCTGGACGATGCCGGTATGCCCATCATGTCGAACCTGTCGGTCCGCGAACAGATCGGCCCGCTGCTGGACGCGGGCGGAAAGGGCGTGCTGTTGCTGGCCTGCGAGGAGCGGGGCGAAGAGCTGCGTCATAACCTTGCCCATTGGATTGCCGAATCGAACCGGACGGAAACCCCGCTGCGGGTGCGTGCGGGCGATCTGCCGCGCGCGGGCCATGACGCCGCCCGCGAGGATCGGGGCCGGATGCTGGTGCTGCCCCGGCGCGAGGCCGTGCGCATGGGGTTTCCGGCCCGGGCGGCGGCGGTTCTGATCGTGCCGGGGGCGGGAAATTCCGATCGCTTGCGCTCTTTCTTGCAGCGGATGGGGCTGTCGGCGCGCAAGCAGGATTTGCTGGCCGCGCTGCTGTCCGAAAGCGATCTGCGCCGCGCATCCCAGTCCGTCGGGCTGACCTATGAAACCGGGCGCACCTATTTGAAAAAGATCTACGACCGCAGCGGGCTTTCCAGCCAGTTGGAACTGTCGCAGGCGCTGGCTCGCTGCCCCTTGGGCCTGTTGCGCGAACGCCGCCTGACAGACGAGGAACGCTTTGGCGTGCGGCGGATGCTGACCCTGCCGGACGGCCGCCAGATGGAGTATTTCATTCTTGGCCCCAAGGGGGGAAAGCCGGTGCTGGCATTCGACGCCATGGCGGGTGTGACGATTGACGTTCTGGGCCGCCCGGCAGAGGTGCTGGCCTTGCTGGAAAGGATCGACGTCCGGCTGATCGTGCCATGCCGCCCCGGTGTCTTCCGCTCGACCATGAAAACGAACAAGAGCCTGCGGGATTTCGCCCCCGATGTAGAGGCGCTTCTGGACGCGCTGAACATCGAAAGCGCCGGGATTTTCGCCATGAGCTTTGGCGTCGCCTCGGGGTTGGGGGTGGCGCATGAATTGCGCGGCCGGATTTCGCATCTTGTGCTGTCGGCCCCGGCCTATCCTGCCTACCGGCATCCGAACTGGCGCGACTTGGACCTGTTCTACCAGATGGGTATGGTGCTGGGGCGCAAATGGCCGGGGATGCTGCGGCAGGTCATTCCCTTCCTGATCCGTTCGATCATGCAAAATGCGGACCGCTATTTCGACCGCTACGCCGAACGCACGACCAGTACCCATGACCTGACACTGCTTTGCAGCCCGACGGTGCGCAAACGCATGGTCGAATTGCTGGCGGAACGCACCGCGCAAGGCGTCCAGGGCATGGTCGAGGAAAACGTGCTGAATATATGCGGCTGGGATTTCCGGGTCGGCGACATCGCCCGCCCGGCCGAGGTGTATCACGGCACGCTAGACCTGGTCAGCCCGCTCAAGGCGGGTGAATTGCTGGCCGCTGACCTGGGAAATGCGCGCCTGATTCCGATGGAAGGTCTGGTCCATTACATGCATTCCACCGAATGGCCATGGCAGGTGGCGCGTGCCGCCGGGCATAACTGCGCGATGGGGGAGGTTCCGTTACGATCCTTTCGTCAATGATCGTAACGGAACCTCCCCAAACGAGGGTATCCTGAGGAATCGGCCCATGGTAAACGATACCTTGTGAGTGGGCCCTTGCGGGAAGTCTTCTCGCAGGCCTGGGGCTTTTGCCCATGGTTAAGCGGTTTGGGGCGTCGTGCCCCGTTTGTCATTGCTAAACGAGCCCCCGCGGGGACACCGGCCGATTGTGCCGCGATGTGCAGGGGAATCAGGTTTCAGGCCGGGACGCTATTTCATGCGCCCCGGCCTTTTCTTTCGTCGAAACGCCGCATATTTTGATCAGATTTTTTTTCGCGTATTATTGTTTATAAACAATGCCTTGTATCCGTCTTGCTCTGTCTTGATTTAATCCACCCGACGCGGGGGCGAAAAAACTTTGCCGATGCGCAATTTTTTGTTGATCGGTGAAGGCAAGCCCCCTAAACGCGCCTCCATAGACGCCAACGCACGCGCCTCTGGCCGGTGGTCATCCACCCGCGTTTACGTAGCGACGGTAACGTCTCCGCTTATTGAACTGGTCGGGTGAAAGCCCGGGTCCTTGATTGGAGATGGCCATGAATGCCTTCGTGAACCCCGTTGCGGGCGGCGCTGCCGTTCGTTTTTCCAAAGTCAACGATGCTGCGATGTCGCGTGCCGAGGCTTATATTCGCGCGCATGAATTCGACCGCCCGACGCTGGTGCTGGATCGTGCCTTGGTGGCCCGCCAATACCGTGCGCTGAAGGCCGGACTGGGCCGCGCCGATATTCACTATGCGGTCAAGGCAAACCCGGCCCGCGAAGTGATCGAAGCCCTGATCGCCGAAGGCAGCCATTTCGATGCCGCCTCGCGCGCGGAAATCGAGCTGTGCCTTGGCCTTGGCGCGCACCCCGATCACGTTTCCTTTGGCAACACCGTCAAGAAAACCGGCGACATTGCCTTTGCCCATCAGGCAGGGATCACCCTGTTCGCGGCTGACAGCGAGGCAGAGCTGGAAAAGATCGCGGAACAGGCCCCCGGCGCGCAGGTCTATATCCGCCTTCTGGTCGGCTCGACCGAGGCCGACTGGCCGCTGAGCCGCAAATTCGGCTGCACGCCGGACATGGCGCTGGCGCTGCTGGATCGCTCGGTGGAACTGGGTCTGGATCCGGTCGGCCTGTCGTTCCACGTCGGCAGCCAGACCCGCCGCGCCGAAATGTGGTTGGGCACGCTGGATGCAGTTTCGCAGGTTTGGAACGACGCACAGGCGGCGGGCCATGCCCTGTCCCTGATCAACATCGGTGGCGGGTTCCCGGCCTTCTATGGCGAAGAGATCGAAGCCCCCCAAGCCTATGCCGCCCGCGTGACGGCCATGGTGACGCCGCGCTTTCCCGGTGCGGTGCGTGTCATGGCCGAACCGGGCCGCGGCATGGTCGCCGAAGCAGGCATCATCGCCGCCGAGGTGCTGCTGGTGTCGAAAAAATCGGGCGACGATCTGTGCCGCTGGGTCTATCTGGACATCGGAAAATTCTCGGGTCTGGCCGAAACAATGGACGAGGCAATTCGCTATCAGTTCATCACCGACCGCGATCACGAGGATACCGGCCCCTGCATCTTGGCCGGTCCGTCCTGCGACAGCGCCGACGTGCTGTATGAAAAGCGCCCGGTGCAATTGCCTCTGGGGCTGAAAGCAGGCGACCGGTTTCTGATCCGCTGCTGCGGTGCCTATACCTCGACCTACAGTTCGGTCGCGTTCAACGGTTTCCCGCCGCTGGATGTGGTGGTGATCTGATCGCATTCCAGGCCGGCCCCTAGGGGTCGGCCTTTTTCTTTTCGGCAAGCGTTTCCCGCCCGTTTTGGCCAGTTGCCTGCCAGCCCGGCCACTTTTGCGCGGGCGATCAAAGCGCCTTGCGGGCGTTCAACGCGGCGGTGATGGTGCCATCGTCAAGGTAATCCAGTTCGCCGCCAATCGGCACGCCCTGCGCCAGCGAGGTCAGCGCGACCTGTCCTTCCAGTTGGTCGGCGATGTAATGCGCGGTGGTCTGGCCATCGACCGTGGCGTTCAGCGCAAGGATCACCTCGGCCACGCTTTCGGTGCCCACGCGTTCGACCAGCTTGGGAATGCGCAGTTGTTCCGGCCCGACCTGATCCAGCGCTGACAGGGTGCCGCCCAGAACGTGATAGCGCCCCTTGAAGGTGCCGGAGCGTTCCATTGCCCACAGGTCGGCCACATCCTCGACAACGCAGATCAGGCCAGTGGCGCGGCGCGGGTCGGCGCAGATATCGCAGGTTTCGGCCATGCCGATATTGCCGCAGTTGCCGCATTCGCGCGCCGTGTCGGCCACGGTTTGCATCAGGTCGGCCAGCGGGGTCAGCAGCATGTCACGTTTGCGGATCAGGTGCAGCACCGCGCGCCGGGCCGAACGCGGGCCAAGGCCGGGCAGGCGGGCCATCATCTCTATCAGGGCGTCGATATCACGGATGGAGGAGCGGTTTGTCATGCGCTGCAATCTAGCTTGGGTCGCGGGTTTCGTATAGGGTAGATGCGACGCGGGTATATCCGGTAGGTTGCCCAAGGTTGAATATTCAGGCGCAGGGCCTTCGGACCGCCCCGCCGTATCGAGTTGAAGAAGGATCTGTGCATGTTTACCCGCATCTGGAGTACCCGCCACGGCGCGCGCCAAATCCGCCTGGAATATGATTGGAGCCTGACCAGTTTCAAACGCCGTGCCCGCCTTTTGACCGACGGCAAAAGAGATCGCGAACTGGAGCGGATCTGCCATGGACGGCCCGAACGCGGTGCTGTCCGTCGGTCGCCTTGAGGCAAAGATCGCCCCGCGCGGGCTTGTCGCCGGCGCGCAGATCCTGCTGGATGGTCAGCGCATCGGTGGCGACACATGGATCAATGCTGTGCCGCGCGACCGGGCGCGTGCTTATGTGATGATGCCCTTTGTGCAATTCACGCTGCATCGTGGGCTGCTGGTGTTCGCCCTGCCATTCGCCCTGTTCCAGATGCTGTTTCTGACCATCTTCGGGTTGGAAATTTTCGGTCAGGGGCTTGGCGTCAGCCTGGCCGTCAGCTGCGTTCAGGCGGTTGCTTTCGCGCTGATCATGTCATGGCAGGCGCGCAAGGTTTACGCGCGGATCGCAGGCATGGATGCACCTGTTACCAGCCACCGGACAGCGCCGCGATAGTGCGCATAAGGTTTTGATATTGAAATGAAAAAGGGTGCCGATAAGCACCCCTTTTGTTTGCATGTTCTGTTGCCTTAGAACGGCAGATCGACGCCCGGCGGCAGGCCCAGCCCCTCGGTCAGCTTGCGCATCTCTTCTTGCTTGCGTTCGCCCGCCTTGGTCTGCGCGTCCTTGATGGCAGCAAGGATCAGATCCTCGACCATCTCTTTCTCATCGGCGGAAAAGATAGAGGGATCGATGTCCAGCCCGTTCAACTCGCCATGGGCGGTGCAGCTTGCCTTGACCAGCCCCGCGCCGGATTCGCCGGTCACGGTGATGTTGTGCATTTCCTCTTGCAGCTCGGCCACCTTGCCCTGCATTTCCTTCGCGGCTTTCATCATCTTGGCCATGTCGCCAAGCCCGCCCAAACCTTTCAGCATCTTCGTTCCTTTCGGTGAAATTCGGTGAAAATCCTTGCCCTCTAGATACGGGTGCCACGGTATGACGACAAGGGCCAGCCCACGCCTTCATTGTTCTGCAAATACTCTATCCCGGGCCTCAGTCTTCCTCGAACGGATCCCATTCATCCTCGACCTCGGCTAGGGCATCGGCCTGTGCTTCGGCGGCCAGGTCTTCGGCGGTGCGGATCTTGCCGATCTTCGCCTTGGGAAAGGCGGTCAGCACGGCCTGCACCAGCGGGTGCGCCTCGGCCTTGGCCTTCAGCGTGTTGGCGGCGGCATCACTGATTTCGGCGATGGTTTGCGCCTCGCATCCGTTCACCAGCGTCACGGCCCAGCGCGCGCCGGTCCAGTTTTGCAGTTTCGCGCCAAGGCGTTGCGCCAGATCGTCGGGCGCGCCTGCTGCGGGGGTGAATTCTATCCGGCCGGGGCGATAATTCGCCAGCCGCAGGCCGGTTTCCACCTCGACCAGCAGTTTCACGTCGCGGTTCAGGCGGACCAGTTCGACCACATGCTCGAAGGTCGGATAGGCGGCAAGCTGTTGCTCGGTCTCTTGCGCCAGCGCAAGGTTCTGCCTGCCGCCAGAGGCGGTCGTGCCGGATGGCGCATGAACCGGACCAGTGGGATTTGCCGCGCCATAGGCATTGGCGCCGCCGCCCGCATTGGCGCCGCCGCCCGCTGGTTGGCCGCCACCGGCAGGGCCGGAAGGCGGCAGTTGCGGGGCGTTTTGTATCTTGGCCACCAGTTCCTCGGGAGAGGGGAGGTCGGCCACGTGGGTCATGCGGATCACGGCCATTTCGGCAGCCATCATGGAATTGGGGGCATTCGCCACCTCGTCCAGCGATTTCAGCAGCATCTGCCACATGCGTGACAGAACCCGCATCGGCAGCGCCTTGGCCAGTTCCTGCCCGCGGGCGCGCTCGTCCGGGGATACGGTGGGGTCCTCGGCCGCCTCGGGAGTGATTTTCACGACCGACACCCAATGGGCAATTTCCGCCAGATCGCGCAGCACGGCCATCGGGTCGGCCCCGTCGGCATATTGCGCACCCAGTTCCGACAACGCGCCGCCCGCGTCGCCTTTCAGGATCATGTCGAACAGGTCCAGCACGCGGCCACGGTCGGCCAGCCCCAGCATCGCGCGCACCTGGTCGGCGCCGGTTTCGCCAGCGCCATGGGATATTGCCTGATCCAGCAGCGAAGTCGCATCGCGCGCCGACCCTTCGGCGGCGCGGGTGATCAGCGCCAGCGCCTCGTCCGTGATCTCGGCCCCTTCGGCGGTGGCGATCTTGCGCAACAGGCCGATCTGCACTTCGGGTTCGATCCGGCGCAGGTCGAACCGCTGACAGCGCGACAGCACCGTGACCGGCACCTTGCGGATCTCGGTCGTGGCGAAGATGAATTTGACGTGGGCGGGGGGTTCTTCCAGCGTCTTCAGCAGCGCGTTGAACGCGCTGGTGGACAGCATGTGAACCTCGTCGATAATGTAGATCTTGTAGCGGGCCGAGGCCGCGCGGTAATGCACCGAATCGATGATTTCGCGGATGTCGCCCACGCCGGTGCGCGATGCGGCGTCCATTTCCATAACGTCAACGTGGCGGCCTTCCATGATGGCCACGCAATGTTCGCACTGCCCGCAAGGGTCGGTGGTGGGGCCGCCATTGCCGTCGGTGCCGATGCAGTTCATCCCCTTGGCGATGATCCGCGCGGTGGTGGTTTTGCCCGTCCCGCGGATGCCGGTCATGATAAAGGCCTGCGCGATCCGGTCCGCCTTGAACGCGTTGCGCAGCGTGCGCACCATCGCATCCTGCCCGACCAGGTCGGCAAAGGTTTCGGGCCGGTATTTGCGGGCCAGCACCTGATAGGCTTTTTGTTCGGTCTCGCTCATCTGCGGGCTTTCGGGATTATGAGTTGTGCCATCGTGCCAAGGTAAAGCCCCGCGCGGGCAAGGTCCACCACTGAACGATTGTCCATGCTTGGGAAACAGAGTGATCCGCTGAAATCGCAGGCCATTGTCGGGTTTTGCCTTAATATCTAAAAGGTAAATTCAATTGTCTGCCGGAGTGTATAATGATCGGAATTTTGCTTTTTCTTGGTGTGGGGATCGCGACCGCGGCCCTTGTCGGGTTCGGAGATGACGATGACGGCAGCGCCGATACGCCCGGCATGCCGGATTCCCTGACCGATGGTCGGGACGAGGTGATCGGCGCGGATTACGAATCCGGCGCGGCGCTGTATCTGGATGACTTGGTGACAGAGGGCGAGATCACCCAAGGCGACGCCGAAACGCTTTTGGCCGCGGCGATCAAGGCAGGGCCGATGAGCATCGATATGGGTGGCGGCGACGATTCCGCGCTTGGTTCGGCTGCGGATGACACGATCCTTGCGGGCGACGGCGATGACTACGCCACGGGCGGCGAGGGCGATGATATGGTCGACTTGGGGGCGGGCGACGATGCCTATGGTGTGGATAACCGGGCGGCCTTTCTGGAAGATGACATCCTGTCCTTTCCCTATGACGCGGCACTCTATGGCAGCGAAGAGGAATACGAGGCCGGCGATGACACCATCACCGGCGGCAGCGGCGCTGATGTCATCTCGGACAGTTATGGCGCGAACGAGATAAACGGCCAGCAGGGCAATGATTTCATCATTTCGGTAGATGCCGACGGGCTGACGCCCGACACGGTCAAGGGCGGCCATGGCGATGACATTTTGTTGGTGGACGAAGGCGACACGGTCGCCACCTCAATCGGGGCGGATACCGTGACGGTGGACCTGTGGGCTGGCGTTACCAAGGGCTATAGTGTTGTCACGGTCGAGGACTTCGACCCGGCAACGGATGTGATCGAGCTGGAGGGAAGCTCTGGCTTGCTGCGCACGCCCGTGCCGGAAGGGCCGGATGATGTGACCGAGAACCCGATCACCGTCGCCGATAACAGCGATGGCACCGGCGCGATCGTTTATGTGTCCGGCGTTCCGGTGGTGCTGCTGATCGGCGGCCAAGGCATGACGACAGCGAATATCGCGATCAGCACCTGACCCGGCACGGGCCGGAACCTTTTTGCAAACGCTTGGGTTTGGACAGGGATTGGGCCATTCTGGTCCCAGTTGTTCAAGGGGAATCGGTCATGCGTTTGAAAGGTGTGCGGGGCAGCCGCAACGTAGAGGATCGCCGCCGTATAGGTGGCAAGGCCGGTGCGCGGATCGGTGGTGTCGGCCTGCTGGTGGTGCTGGCGCTGGGCTATTTCGCGGGGATCGACGTGACGCCCTTGCTGGACGGGGCGGGCGGTCAGCAGGTCACCCAGCGCGCCCCCACGGGGGAAGAAGAACGCGCGGCGGAGTTTTCATCGCGCGTGCTGGCCACCACCGAAGTCGTCTGGTCCGGTGTGTTCCGCGACCAGTTGGGCGGCACCTACACGCAACCCGTTCTGGTGCTGTATTCCGGTGTGACGCAATCGCCCTGCGGCGGGACCAGTGGCGCGACGGGACCGTTCTACTGCCCGGCGGATCGCAAGGCCTATCTGGATACCGATTTCTTTGCGACCATGGCGCGACAGTTGGGCGCGGGCGGAGATTTCGCCGCCGCCTATGTGATTGCCCACGAGGTCGCGCACCATGTCCAGAACGAGGTGGGCGTGCTGGGCAAGGTTGATGCAGCGCGGCGCCAGTCCAGCCAAGCCGAGGCGAATGCGCTGACCGTGCGGCTGGAATTGCAGGCCGATTGCCTGGCCGGTATCTGGGCGCAGCAGGTGGGCGGGTTGCTGGAGCCGGGCGATATTGACGAGGCGCTGAATGCCGCGCGGCAGGTCGGTGATGATACCTTGCAGCGCCGTGCGGGCCGTGTGCCGCAGCCGCATACCTTTACCCATGGTACCAGCGAACAACGATCGCGCTGGTTCGCGCGGGGGTATGAGGCCGGGCAGGTGCGAGCCTGTGATACCTTCGCGGCCCGGTCGCTTTAGGTTCGTGTCATGGGCGGATTCGTTATCCATGCATTGTCTGTCGGAAACGGGATCGTGGCGATTGCGCCGATGCCCGGTGCCTCAGGCGACTACGCGGCCGATCTGGAACATATGGCCGAATGGGCGCCCGCCTTTGTGATTTCCCTGACCACACGGCTGGAAATGGTGGCCGACGGGATCGAGGGGGTGGGCGCCGAGATGACCAAGCGCGGAGCGCGGTGGTTGCACCTGCCAATCGAGGATTACGGCGTGCCAGAGGGCGATGTGACGAAACAGTGGGCCGAGGTGTCGGACCGCGCCCGCGCGGCGCTTCGCGGTGGCGGTCGGCTGCTGATCCATTGCAAGGGCGGCTGCGGGCGGTCGGGCATGGTGGCGCTGCGGCTGATGATCGAGGCGGGCGAGAAACCCGATGCGGCGCTTGCGCGGCTGCGCGCGGTGCACCCCTGCGCCATCGAGACAGAGGCGCAGTTTCTATGGGCGTCGCGCAAGCGAAAATAGGCGCGGCGTAATCCAGCGGAGTGCGCGTGGCCACGCACGCCTTGGCCTTCTTGCGCCTGCGCGCAGCAGGGGGGTGTTGCCCCCTCGATCGAAACGCGGGGCGTTTCGATCTTCACCCCCGAAAATCTGCCAGAAGACAGATCAGCGTTTCTTGGCTGGTTTGGTGCCGGATTTCTGGCGTTTGGCCATTTTGACCTGACGCGCGAAGGCTTTCCCGCGCGAGCGGGTTTCGGAAATGGTTTCGGTGTTGTGCGCGTCTTCGGATTTCAGTTTCTGCCAGCGTTCGAAGCGGCCCCTGTCCAGATCGCCCGCGTCGATGGCCGCCTGTATGGCGCAGCCCGGTTCCCCAGCATGGGCGCAGTCGCGGAATTTGCATTGTGTCGCCAGTTCGGTCAGGTCGTCGAACAGCAGGTCGATGCCTTCGCCCACGTCGTGCAGTCCGATTTCGCGCATTCCGGGCGTGTCGATCAGCCAGCCGCCGATTTTCATTTGGTGAAGCGAGCGGGCCGTGGTGGTGTGGCGGCCCTTGGCGTCTTCCTCGCGGGCGTCTGCCGTGGCAAGGCGTTGACCGGTCAGTGCATTTGCCAGCGTGGATTTACCCACGCCAGAGGAGCCGAGCAGCGCAACGGTTTGGCCCGGCCCGCAAAAGCGCGACAGAACGGCCGTGTCCTCGGGGGACTTGGCATTCAGGGCGATGACGATGGCCTTTTCGGTGATAGCGCGGGCGCGGGCAGCGAAACCTTCGGGCGTGTCGCCTTCGGGTTTGTCGGTCTTGGTGATGACGATGACGGGTTGCGCACCGGCCTCTAGCGCCAGAGCGACGTATCGTTCCAGCCGCGGCGGATTGAAATCGGCGTTGCAGGATGTGGTGATGAACAGCGTATCCACATTGGCCGCGATCAGTTGCGATTGGCCACGGTGCGAGACGGATTTGCGCTGCATGCCCGAGCGGCGTTCCAATGCGCGGGCGACGCGGCCTACTTCGGGGTCGACCAGAACCCAATCGCCCACGGCAAGATGCGTGGTCAGGATGTCGCCGGGCAGCGCCAGTTCCCGCGGCCCGTCCGCACCAAGGGCCACAACCCGGTTGCGGCGCACTTCGGACAGGCGCATGGGTGTCAGGTGCGTTTCTGTTTCGTAGATCTGTTCGGCAAAGAAATCGTTCCAGCCCAAGCTGGCAAGATCTATCGGCGCGGGTGCATCGCTCATCCGGCCGGTTGCCATGTGAAAGCGACGGTCACGCGGCGCGCGCGGGGATGTGAGAGCGTATCATCTGCATCCTCCTGCCTTGCTGCGGATGAGAGGGAAAGGGTGAGAGGCTGGACAACGACCCAAGCGGGGCTCGTTACGGCTGCTTCCTTCCGGATCTGACCGGGTTGGCGAGGTGCCTGCCCGCGCCAACCTCTCGATGGGACATATAGGCAGGGCGCGCCGGATTCGCAAGATGCCTTTGCACATAGACGCCGCGTGGAATATTTCGCGGCAAGGGTCGATCTGGGCGGCCCGAGGAGAGCCGCGGGAGGCGGATCGACGAAATGTAGCGTGCGGGCTTGCCCGCGCTATTGGATCAGTTGCGCAGATTTCGCGGTATGCGGTGCGGTCACAGGTGTAGCCGCAGGCGGGTATATCCGGGTGCGCCTTGGCCCAGCTGTTCGACCTTGCGGCCCTGCACCTCGTCAAGGAATGCAAGGGCGCGGGGGTGCGTGTCGAAGGTCACGGATGTGCCCGGCATCGGTGCAAACTGCCAAATGTCTTGCAGCGGCAGGTCGATTTCCGCATGGGCGGTCACATATTTGCGCAGCACTTCAAAGCTGCTTTCCGGCACCGATAGCACCACGCTGTCGCCGCTGGCCCCGGCAAAGGTGCCACCGCCCCCGGCGCGATAGCTGTTGGTCGCCACAAGGAACAGTTGGTCATCGCGCACCGGTTCGCCCTTGTATCGCATGTCGGTGATCCGGTCGTGGCTGGCCTTTGCCGGGTCGCCATTAAGGTCGAACCGCGATGGCTGGCTAAGGTCTATGCTGTATTCCAGTCCCATGATCACGTCGAAATTATAGCTGGGGAAAGCTTGGTCACGCAGCGGCTGGTCGGTTGTTCCCGGTCTGATTTGCCGAAATTGCCCGGCGGAACGTTCCAGCCAGTCGCGCAGGTTGGCACCTGTCACCTGCACGACCCGCAGATCGTTCGGAAACTGGTAAAGCGCATATAGATCGCGGATGGACAGTGGGCCCGCAGGGATTTCGGTGTAATGTTCCGGGCCGGAATGCCCCCCGGTCTTGAAAGGCGCCGCGGCCGACAGCAGCGGCAGGCGTGACAGCGGGCCTTCCTCCAGCAGCTCGCGGACCCGCCAAAGTTGTGCGCTGGCGACAAGCTGAACAGAGCGTTCATTATCCATCAGCGAGAAATAGGAATGCAGCGGTTGCGCGCAATGACCCACCGGCTGGCGCACATAGGTCAGGGTCGAGGCATGGCTACGCGCGGCCAGCGCGCGGACCTCGGTATCTTCCTCGACCAGCGGGACGGGTGTGTTGCCTGTGTCGCGGCGGTAGGTCGGGCGCAGCTCTGCCCGATGGCCCGCCACCTGCCAGCGGCCATCGTCGTCTTGGGTCAAGTCAAGATCCAGTACGCCCAGGTGCGCGCCAAGGCAACCGGACATCAGCGCAGGTTTCCCGTGCAGGGTTCCGGCCTTGGCATCAATCCCGTCCGGCCCGTCGGCATACAGGCCGGGACCGGGGAAAAGCGCGTGTTGGTGGCCGCATAGCACAACGTCGATCCCATCAAGGGCGGCCAGATCCAGCCCTGCGTTTTCGGCCATGCCGGCGGTCAGCCGACCATGGATACCCGAATGGTTCAGCGCGATCACGATGTCGGCGCCCGCAGCGCGCAGCGCGGGCAGTTGGGCGCGGGCGGCCTCAACCATATCGCGGGTGCGGACGCGGCCACGCAGGTGCCGCCGATCCCAGATCGCAACCTGCGGCGGGGTGACGCCAAGAACGCCGATGCGAATGGTTTGCGTGCTTCCGGCCTGCGCATTGCCGGTATGCAGCGGGCGCTCGATCACGGTCCAGGGGGGCAGCAGGGTCTTGTCCCCGGCGGGGCTATCGCCCTTGGCGGAAAGCACATTGGCGCAGACCACGGGAAATTCCGCCTGTTTGAGCACCTTTTCCAGATACTCCAGCCCGAAATTGAATTCGTGATTGCCCAATGTCGCTGCGTCATAGCCCAGTGCATTCAGGACGGCCATCATCGGGTGCGGCTGCGTCTGGCGCGCAGTTTCATAGATTTGCACCAGGTAATCGCCAAGCGGGTTGCCTTGCAGGAAATCACCGCCTTCAAGCAGCAGGCAGGCGGTGTTTGCGGCCAGCGCCTCGGCCTGTGCCTGGCGGATCAGGGTGGCGGTGCGGGACAGGCCCATCGTGTCCGAGGCATGATCGGACCAATAATCATAGGGCAATATCGCCATATGGCTGTCGGTCGTATGCAAAAGGCGCAGCCTGGCTTTTGCCGCGCCATTGCCGTGGTTTTCGGGCTGACCGTTTTCCAAAAGGTTTGTGCTTTTCTTCTTCTGGTCCACGTCGAATTTCTCGCTTGGGTAGTTCAGCAGTCACGAGTTTTACACGTTTTACGCAACTTGCAATAGGATGTAATCGGCGATCATGGACAACTTTTGATAATAATTTGCAATTGTGGGTTTTGGTGGTGCCACTGGATGCAATCTAGGGGTGCCCGCGTTCACGCGTTCAATTGAAAGGTTGGATTTCCGTGCTGTTGCCTACCCTTCATTTGGAATATTCAATGCGGGCAAGAAGCAGAAAGAGGCTGGCATGAAAATCGCGGAGACGGTGACTTTCGGCGGATCGGGGCTGGATCGGGCTGCGGAATTGCGCGGCAATGCGCAGGCCATGGCAGCTGTTCCGGACGGTGTGGCCCTGCTGATCTGGCGCGGCAAACCATTGGTCGAGAACGGGCCAGAGGGGCTGCGCCTGGCGCGGCTGGCACCGGATCACCCCATCTTGGCAGAGGCTGCCGATCCCATCATGCTGGGCCGCGACGAGGGCGCGCTGATCTGGATGCATGATCTGTCCCGCTGGCAGCCCGAAGGCGTGGACGAGGCGGCGATGAACAGTTTTCTGGATCGCAGCGAACAGCGCCACCCCGCATTGCCCGATCACACAAGCTTTGCCGAATTGCGCGGCGTGATGACCGGGCTGGATGCACGCGACGCCGAACTGGCTGCCACGGGGCGCGCGGTTCTGAACTGGCACCGCTCGCATAAATTTTGTTCGACCTGCGGGCAGCCGTCCGAGATGTCGATGTCGGGCTGGCAGCGGAATTGCCCGTCCTGCGGGGCGCAGCATTTTCCGCGCACCGATCCGGTTGTCATCATGTGCATCACCCATGGCAATTCGGTGCTGATGGGGCGGTCGCCGGGATGGCCGCAGGGCATGTATTCGCTGCTGGCCGGGTTCGTCGAACCGGGCGAGACGATAGAGGCCGCTGTGCGCCGTGAGGTGATCGAGGAATCCGGCGTGCGGGTTGGGCGGGTCGATTACCTTGCCTCGCAGCCCTGGGCCTTTCCCAATTCGCTGATGTTCGGCTGCAAGGGTGAGGCGCTGAGCGCCGAGATCGAAATCGACCCGAAAGAGATCGAGGATGCGATCTGGGTCACGCGCGAAGAGATGTTGGCCGCTTTTGCTGGCCAGAACCCGAAAATCCTGCCGGCACGTAAGGGGGCAATTGCCCAATTTATCCTGCGCAACTGGCTTGCGGATCGGCTGGCTTGATACCAGACTGCGCGCGGATTTCAGGGGCCGCGCCGGGCAACGCGGCATTCCCGCCGAAACGACAGAAAAAGATCGAGGCACAATGAAGTTCGAGACTAGGGAAGACATCGAAATGCCGCTGGAGGCACTTTTCCAGCGGATATCGGATTTCGAAGGCTACGAACGGGGCGCGATGCGCCGCGGGGCAGAGGTGGTCCGGGTGGACAACCTGCAAGCCACCGGCGAGGGGATGCGTTGGAAAGCGGCATTCGACATCCGCGGCAAACGCCGCGACATCGAGGTTGTGCTAAGCGAATACGATGCGCCCAACGGCATGGTGTTCGACGCGGAAAGCCAGGGAATGGACGTCAAGATGCTGGTCGATCTGGTCGCGCTGTCGCGCGCCCGCACAAGGCTGAGCATCTCGGTCGAATTGTCGCCGAAAACCCTGTCAGCGCGGCTGCTGGTGCAGTCGCTGAAACTGGCGCGGGGCAATATCGCCAAGCGGTTCAAGCTGCGTGTTGCAGATTTCGCAAAGGATGCCGAAGACCGCCATCGCCGCAGCGCCTGACTCAAATCCAGCTTTTGGCGGGTATATGCGGGTATATGAAGAACAACGAAGGACAAAAGCCCCCGCGCCTTCATTGTTCCAAAAATACCTACTGCTCGCTTCAGGCAGGCAGCGCCGCCTTTGGATAGACGCCCAGAATGTCGAAGTTGGTGGTGAAATAGTCCAACTCGTCCAACGCAAGCTGCACGTTCGGGTCTTCGGGGTGGCCTTCGATGTCGGCGTAGAACTGCGTCGCAGTGAAGGAACCGCCCACCATGTAGCTTTCCAGCTTGGTCATGTTGACGCCGTTCGTGGCAAAGCCGCCCATTGCTTTATACAGCGCTGCGGGGATGTTGCGGACCTGGAATACGAAGGTGGTTTTCATCGTCGCTTCGCCGCGGCGGGCGTGGATCGCGTCGCGGCTCATCACCAGAAAGCGGGTGGTGTTGTTGCCCTGATCCTCGATATGGCGGGCCAGCACGTCCAGCCCGTAGATATCTCCCGCCAACTCCGAGGCAAGCGCGGCCATTTCCGGCTTGCCTTGTTCGGCCACGATCTTGGCCGATCCGGCCGTGTCGGCGCCGGTGATGCGGTGGATGCCGTGTTGCGACAGGAATTCCTTGCACTGGCCCAGAAGCACGGTGTGGCTCATCGCGCTTTCGATCTTGTCCAGCGGAGTGCCCGGCAGGGCCAGCAGGTTGATATGCACCCGCACGTAAGCCTCGTCGATGATATGCAGACCGGAGCCGGGCAGCAGCGAGTGGATGTCGGCCACGCGCCCGTAGGTGGAATTCTCGACCGGCAGCATGGCCAGTTCCGCCTCGCCGCTGCGCACGGCCTCGATCGCATCTTCGAAGGTGCGGCAGGGCAGGGCCTCCATATCGGGGCGCGCTTGGTGGCAGGCCTGGTGCGAATAGGCTCCGGGTTCCCCCTGAAAGGCGATGCGCTTGGTCATTTCGGTCAAATTCCTGTCATTTTACACCACGCCGGGCGATTGGTCGCGGAAACTACACCTTGCGCTAAGGGAGGGGAAGCGGATAGATACCGCGCGACGAACTTCTAACGAGACGGGCGAAACATGTTTGACACGATGACCATGACCAAGGCCGGTGGCGCGCTTTGCGGCTCGCTTCTGGTGCTCCTGCTGGGCAACTGGGCCGCAGAAGAGCTTTTCCATGTTGGCGGCGGTGGGCACGGCGAAGGCGCCGAGCAGGCCTATGTGATCGACACGGGTGAAGCCGACGCGGGCGAGACCGAAGAAGTGGTCGAAGTGGACGTGGCCGCGCTGATCGCAGTGGCGGACGTGGACAAGGGCGCCAAGGTGTTCAAGAAATGCGCGGGCTGCCATAAGGCCGACGATGGCGCAAACGCAACCGGGCCTTTCCTGTATGGTGTTGTGGGCCGTCAGGTTGGAACTGCCGCAGGGTTTGGCGGCTATTCCGGTGAGCTGTCCCAGCACGCCGATGTCTGGACCCCCGAGAACCTGTTCGCCTTTCTCGAAGATCCCAAAGGTTTTGCGCCCGGAAACGGCATGTCCTTCCGCGGTCTGTCCAAGCCGACCGATCGCGCGAACCTGATCGCGTATCTGGACAGCCTCGACGACTGATCTTGCACGAATTGGAATTCAAGGCCGCTGCCCCGAAGGGTGGCGGCTTTTCTTTTGCGCGGTCTTCTGCCGGACGGGGCATTCCCGGGCAGAGAATCACACGCGCCTCACGGATATTCGTCTTGAATGTCGCCCGCCTGCACCATTAGCGTGAATCGAGCAGTTCTGGGGGTTTACCCCCCGCGCAAACAGAATGCCGCCGACAGGAGGATCGCCCAGATGAGCCAACCCCATGCCGCAAACCGCGCCCTTGTCTTGACGCAGGAACGGGCTTTTGCGTCGATGCTGGCCCTGGTGTTTCCCCTGATCGCCGCCTGCGCGCTTCTGTTGGCCTTGGCTGCTCCGTTGCGCGCCGAGGGGGACGTGATCCGCAGCCATGGCCTGTCGGCCTTTGGCGATTTGAAATATGACGCAGGTTTCACGCATTTCGACTACGTGAACCCGGACGCGCCCAAGAGCGGCACCTTTTCCACATGGGCCTTTGGCACGTTCGACAGCCTGTCGCCCTATATCCTGAAAGGCAACGCCGCTGCCGGGGCCACCGTGTTCTTTGACACGCTGATGACCGGCAATCTGGACGAGCCGGACGCGATGTATGGCCTGCTGGCCGATCGGGTTGAATATCCTGCCAGCCGTGAATGGGTGATTTTCCACCTCCGCCCCGAAGCGAAGTTTTCCGATGGCACACAGGTGACCGCAGCAGATGTCGTGTTCTCCTACGAGGTGCTGCGGCAAAAGGGGCAACCTGTCTACAAGGTGCTGCTGAAGGATTTCGTGAAGGTCGAGGCGCTGGATGCCTCCCGCGTGAAATTCACCTTCGATCCGGCGGCCCCGCTGCGCGATATGCCGATGACGGCGGGCGGATTGCCGGTGTTTTCCAAGGCCTATTACGAGACCCGCGATTTCGCCGAATCCACGCTGGAGCCGCCGCTTGGGTCCGGCCCCTACGCGCTGGAGGAGGTCAAGCCGGGGTCATACGTGACCTATAAGCGGCGCGACGATTACTGGGCCAAGGATTTGAACGTGAATGTCGGTCAGAACAATTTTGACCGCATCAAGTTTGAATATTTCGCCGATTACACCACCGCGTTCGAGGCGTTCAAAGGCGGGGCATATGCCTACCGCGAGGAGTTTTTGTCGCTGCTTTGGGCCACGGCCTATGACTTTCCGGCCATCGCAAAGGGCTGGGTGAAGGTCGAAACCCTGCCCGATGGCCGCGCCGCAGGCACGCAGGGCTGGTTCTTCAACTTGCGCCGCCCGATCCTGCAAGATGCGCGGGTACGGCAGGCGATTTCCATGGCTTTCAATTTCGAATGGTCGAATGAAAGCCTGTTCTACGGTCTGTATACCCGCACCGACAGCTTCTGGGAAAATTCGGAATTGCAGGCTGAGGGGATGCCATCGGAGGCCGAGTTGGCCCTGCTGGAGCCGCTGCGCGAAGATATCCCCGAAGCCGTGTTCACCGAACCTGCATTCGTGCCCGCCGTGTCGAAACCGGGCAACGTGGCTGACCGCCGCGTGCTGCGCCGCGCTGGCAAACTGCTGGAGGAGGCGGGCTGGAGCGTCGGCCCCGATGGCATCCGCGTCAATGACAAGGGCCAGACCCTGACCATCGAATTCCTGAACGACAGCGCCAGTTTCGAGCGGATCGTGAACCCTTACGTCGAAAACCTGAAACGGCTGGGGATCGACGTGAATTACAACCGGGTGGACAGCGCGCAGGCACAGGAACGCGAAAAGAAGTTCGATTTCGACATCACCACGCGGCGCTATTCGATGTCGGAAACGCCGGGTATCGAACTGCGCGGCATGCTGGGCATGGACGCGGCATCTGCCGAAGGATCCGCCAATATCGCGGGCGTTTCCAACCCGGCCGTGGACAGCCTGATCCGCACAATCGAGAATGCCAAATCGCGCGAGGAACTGGACGTGGCGGTCAAAGCATTGGACCGCGTTCTGTGCGCCATGCACATCTGGGTGCCGCAATGGTACAAGCCCGCGCATAACATCGCCTACTTCGATATGTATGACCGGCCCTATACCGACAATCCGCCGAAAATCTCTTTGGGGGAGACGTCACTTTGGTGGCACAATCCCGACAAGGAAGCGGCCTTGCGCGCCGCGGGCGCGATCCGGTAAAGCGGGGACATGGGCGCCTATATTCTCAGACGATTGCTGCTGATCATTCCCACGCTGCTGGGGATCATGGTGATCAATTTCGCACTCACGCAATTCGTGCCCGGTGGCCCGATCGAGCAGATCATCGCGCAGGTTCAAGGCCAGGGCGATGTGTTCGAGGGGATCTCGGGCGGGGGGGATGCGGGCGCAGCCTCGGACGGGGGCGGCGGCGACAGCGGCTATTCCGGCGCGCGTGGGCTTCCGCCTGAATTCATCGCATCGCTTGAAAAGGAATTCGGGTTCGACAAGCCGCCGCTTGAGCGGTTCGTGAACATGATCTGGAATTACATGCGGCTGGATTTCGGGGAAAGCTATTTCCGGTCCATCAGCGTGATCGACCTGATTGTCGAAAAGATGCCCGTGTCGATCACGCTTGGCCTGTGGTCCACGCTGATCGCCTATGTCATTTCCATCCCGCTGGGGATTTCCAAGGCGGTGCGCGACGGAACCAGTTTTGATACATGGACCAGCGCGGTGATCATCGTGGCCTATGCGATACCGGGCTTCCTGTTCGCGATCCTGCTGCTGGTGCTGTTCGCGGGCGGGTCGTACTGGCAGATTTTCCCACTGCGCGGGCTGGTGTCGGACAATTGGGCTACCCTGTCATGGGGCGCGAAGATTGCCGATTATTTCTGGCACATTACCCTGCCGGTTGTGGCCTCGACCATTTCGGCCTTTGCCACGTTGACGCTGCTGACCAAGAACAGCTTTCTGGACGAGATCAAGAAACACTACGTGATGACCGCGCGGGCCAAGGGGCTGACCGAACGGCGGGTGCTGTATGGGCACGTGTTCCGCAACGCCATGCTGATCGTGATCGCGGGCTTTCCGGCGGTGTTCATCGGTGTTTTCTTCGGCGGCTCGCTGATCATCGAAACGATATTCTCGCTGGATGGTCTGGGGCGGCTTGGGTTTGAATCAGCAGTGGCGCGGGATTATCCGGTGGTGTTTGGCACGCTGTTCATTTTCGGCCTGATCGGGCTGGTTGTCGGCATCCTGTCCGACATGATGTACGTGCTGGTCGATCCGCGCATCGACTTTGAAAAGCGAGAGGGCTAATGGCGCTTTCCCCGCTCAACCAGCGCCGCTGGAACAATTTTCGCCGCAACCGCCGCGCGCTATGGTCGCTGCGCATTTTCTTGGTGCTGTTCGGCCTGTCGCTGTTTGCCGAATTCATCGCCAATGACAAACCGATTCTCGTGCAGTATCGCGGCGAATATTTCACCCCAATCTTCAGCTTCTACCCCGAAACCGCGTTTGGCGGCGATTTCCAGACCGAGGCCGCCTATCGCGACCCCGAGGTGCAGTGCCTGATCCAGTCCGGCGGGATCGAGGATTGCTTTGACGATCCCGAAGGAATCCTGGAACAGATCGGCACCGGCAGCTACCAGGCCGACGGTTTTCAAAAGGGCTGGTCCATCTGGCCGCCCATTCCCTACAGCTATCGGTCTACGGTGGACCGGCCCGGCGCGGCGCCGCTGCCGCCGAACCGCCAGAACCTTCTGGGCACGGACGATACTAAGCGCGACGTGCTGGCGCGGGTGATCTACGGCTTTCGCCTGTCGATCCTGTTCACGCTGATCGTGACCACGCTGGCATCGGTGGTGGGGATCATCGCGGGGGCGGTGCAGGGCTATTTCGGCGGCTGGATCGACCTTGTTTTCCAGCGGATCATCGAAATATGGGGCGCGACCCCATCGCTTTACGTGATCATCATCCTGTTCGCGATCCTTGGGCGCAGTTTCTGGCTGCTTGTGTTCATTCTGGTGCTGTTTTCATGGACGGCGCTGGTGGGCGTGGTGCGGGCGGAGTTCCTGCGTGCGCGCAACCTTGAATACGTGCGCGCGGCCAAGGCGCTTGGCGTCGGCAACCTGACCATCATGTTCCGCCACATGCTGCCCAATGCCATGGTGGCGACCATCACCATGCTGCCGTTCATCGTCACGGGCACGATTTCCACGCTGGCAGGGCTGGATTTTCTGGGCTTTGGTTTGCCGTCCTCCTCTCCATCCTTGGGAGAGCTGACCTTGCAGGCGAAACAGAACCTGAAAGCGCCATGGCTGGCCTTTACGGCCTTTACCGTATTCGCGGTGATGCTGTCGCTGCTGGTGTTCATTTTCGAAGGGGTGCGCGATGCGTTCGACCCCAGAAAGACGTTTGAATGAGCCTTCTGGAGGTGAAGAACCTGTCCGTTGCCTTCCGGCAGGACGGCAAGCGGACCGAGGCCGTGAAAGGTGTCAGCTTTGCACTGGACCGCGGGGAAACCGTGGCGCTGGTGGGCGAATCCGGGTCGGGCAAATCGGTCACCGCGCTGTCCACCGTGTCGCTTCTGGGCGATTCGGCCGAGGTGGCCGGGTCGGTCACCTACGATGGTCAGGAAATGATCGGTGCGTCCGACACGCTGCTGCGCAAGGTGCGCGGCAATGACATTTCCTTCATCTTTCAAGAGCCTATGACCTCGCTCAACCCGCTGCACACGATCGAAAAGCAGATGAGCGAAAGCATCGAATTGCATCAGGGGCTGGCGGGCACGGCGATCCGCACGCGGATTCTGGAGCTGATGGAAAAGGTCGGCATCCGCGACCCCGAAAGCCGCCTTGGCGCCTATCCGCACCAGCTGTCCGGCGGGCAGCGCCAGCGGGTGATGATCGCCATGGCGCTGGCCAACAAGCCCGACGTTCTGATCGCGGACGAACCTACAACGGCGTTGGACGTGACCATTCAGGCGCAGATACTGGAACTGCTGGCCGAATTGAAGCGGTCGGAAAACATGGGGCTTTTGTTCATCACCCACGATCTGGGCATCGTGCGGCGCATTGCCGACAAGGTCTGCGTGATGAAAGGCGGCGAGATCGTGGAGACCGGCCCGACGGCGGTAATTTTCGCCAACCCGCAGCATCCCTATACGCAAACCCTGCTGGCGGCGCGGGCGCGCGGCGTGCCCGACCCTGTGCCCGAAGGCGCCAAGGAGCTTGTCGCGACAGATAAGCTGCGCGTCTGGTTCCCGATCCAGAAAGGGCTGATGAAACGCACCGTCGGCCATGTCAAAGCTGTGAATCAGGCGACGATTTCCGTGCGCGAGGGGGAAACCCTTGGCATCGTAGGCGAATCCGGGTCTGGCAAGACCACGCTGGCGCTGGCGGTGATGCGGCTGATTTCCTCGACCGGGGGGGTCACGTTCAACGGGCAGGACGTGCGCAAATGGACGACCCGCGAATTGCGGCGTCACCGCCGGGACATGCAGATCGTGTTCCAGGACCCGTTCGGGTCGCTGTCCCCGCGCATGACCTGCGAACAGATCATCGCAGAAGGGTTGGGCGTGCATGGTACCGAACCGGGGCGGGACCGGCGCGAAATGGTGGCCGAGGTGATGCTGGAAACCGGGCTCGACCCGGCGTCGATGCACCGCTATCCGCATGAATTTTCCGGCGGTCAGCGGCAGCGCATTGCCATCGCCCGCGCCATGATCCTGCGCCCGCGCATGGTCGTGCTGGACGAGCCGACAAGCGCGCTGGACATGACGGTGCAGGTGCAGATCGTGGACCTGCTGCGCGGGCTGCAACGCAAATATGGGTTGGCCTATCTGTTCATCAGTCACGACCTGAACGTGGTCCGCGCCATGAGCCACAAGATGATCGTGATGAAACAGGGCGACATCGTCGAATCGGGCGAAGCGCAGGCGCTGTTCGACACGCCGCAGACCGAATATGCGCAGCAGCTTTTGGCGGCGGCACTGGACCCGGCGGGCTAGACCTTCAATTCGATGACAGCGCAGGCGTGATCCGAGGCATGGGGCCGGTGATACCCCACCCCGGCCAGATGCCGCGCAGGAGCGTGATGCGCCTTCAGCGACAGCCCCTCGCGGTGGATTTCCGGCAAGGCATCGGGGTTGATACGCGCCAATGCGGGACTGGCCAGCAGCGCATCAGGGTGCCCCCGCCGCGTTCCGGTGGGGTCGGTCCATGTCCAGCGGGCGTCATCGGGCAGCCGGTTCAGCAGATTTTCGGAAAAAGGCGGCAGGACGGGCGCGGCAGCGGGGGGCGCTTCGGGCGGTTGGTTCAGATCGCCAAGGATCATCCAGCGCGCCGCTGCCGGATCGGCAAAACGCCTTTCGATCAGGGCACGGATCGCCAATGCCTCGGCCCGGCGGGTGGGCCATGTGGCGGCGCGGTCGGGGCAGGGCGCTTTCAGATGCACGATGAACAGCGTCAGGCCGGGCAGTTCCACCTCAAGGCAGTCGCGGCGGAACACCGGCAGATCGGGGGACAGGCCGTGCGGGTCGATCGCCAGATCGCGCGGGGTGACGGCGGCGTGGCTGGTCACGCGGTCCAGCGGCAGGCGGGACATCACCGCCACATCGAGCCCTTGGCCATCGTTGCCGGGAAGGCAGGCACGATAGGGGTATTTCGCGCCGACTGGGATAAGGTGGCGATCATGAAACGCGGTCAAAGAGGCCGCATCGAACACTTCTTGCAGGGCAAGGATATCGGCATCGGCCGCGCGGATCACCGCGGCGGTCAGGGCACGGTCACGCGCGTCCAGATCGCGTGCTTCGGCGGTGATGTCCTGCGGGATGTCGCGGTCGCGGGCACCATCCAGATGCCCCCCGCGCAGCCGCAGGTTTTGCAGGTTGAAGCTGCCGATCCGCAGCCGCGCCATCCTTAGATCGCCGAACTGTGGCCAGCCTTGCTGAGGTCATAGGCATCAAAGCAGCGGGCGATGATGCGCGTCAGCGGGCGCGCCTCTTTGGGGATGAACAGGCCGTCATCGGTGACGCTGAGCAAGCCGTTGAATTGGCGGTTTGCCGCGTCGAACATGGCGCGCAATTCTGCCGGGGCGATCCCGAAGGTCATGCAAATCTCGGCTGTGCCGATACGGAAATCGCACATCAACGCCTCGATCATACGCGAGCGCATCTTGTCGTCGTTGCTGAGGGCATGGCCGCGCGAGGTGGAAAAATGCCCCTCGCGGATAGCGGCAGTATGCGCGCCGGTGGCCGGGGCATTCTGCGCAAACCCTTGCGGAAAGCGCGAGATGGAAGAGGCACCCATGCCGATCAGCACATCGGCAGTGTCATCGGTATAGCCTTGGAAATTCCGGCGCAATCGGCCAGCGCGCTGCGCGACCTCTAGTCCGTCGCCCTTGGCGGCGAAATGGTCAATGCCAATCTCGGCATAGCCATCCCAGAGGAACAGTTGGCGCGCGGTTTCGAACAGGGCCAGACGTTCCTGCGGCGTGGGCAGGGCATCTGACGGGATCATCTGCTGGCGTTTGGCCATCCATGGAACATGCGCATAACCATACAGCGCCACGCGGTCGGGCGAGAGGGCCAGCAGCTTTTGCACGGATTCCGTGATCCGTTCGCGCGATTGATGCGGCAGGCCGAACAGGATGTCGGCATTAAGCGAGGTCACGCCGCGCGCGCGGATCATGTCGATCGCATCGCGGGTGATGTCATAGGACTGGATCCGACCGATGGTTTTCTGGATCTCTTCGTCGAAATCCTGCACCCCGATCGAGGCGCGGTTCATCCCTGCGGCGGCAAGGACATCAAGGCGCGCCTCGTCGATCTCGTTCGGGTCGATTTCGACGGAAAATTCATAGTCGGGCGCGAAAGGCACGGTTTCGGTGATCGTACCTGCCAGCTCTGCCATCATCGGCGGCGTTAGCAGCGTCGGCGTGCCGCCACCCCAATGCAGACGCGACAGCGTGACGCCTTCGGGCAGGATCGCGCCAAGCATGGCCAGTTCGGCCTTGAGCGTTTCCACGTAGGCAGCCACGGGGCTGTCGGTCTGGGTGCCTTGCGTGCGGCAGGCGCAGAACCAGCACAGCCGCCGACAAAACGGCACATGCACATAAAGCGAAATCTTCGATCCGGGCGCTATCGCGCGAATCCAGTCGGAGAAATGCGAGGAATTGATCGCATTCGAAAAATGCGGCGCGGTCGGGTAGCTGGTATACCGTGGCACTTTCGCGGCAAACAGTCCCAGCTTTGCAAGTTGCGTTTCAGCTTTCATGCGCATACGCTTATATGTAGCTTCAGCTAACGTAATTGACCCAGATCAAGCGCGAACGGACATCATGTTAAACGAAGACAGCATTTCTCTCTCGCATGATTGTGGCGACTGCCCGATTCGGCATCGGGCCGTCTGTGCGCGTTGCGAAACCGACGAGCTGGAGTTGCTTGAAGATATCAAGTATTATCGCAGCTTCGAGGCGGGCCAGACGGTGATCTGGTCCGGCGACAAGATGGATTTTGTAGGCTCTGTCGTGTCGGGCATCGCGACCCTGACCCAGACGATGGAAGACGGGCGCACTCAAATGGTCGGGCTGCTTCTGCCGTCTGATTTCGTGGGCCGTCCGGGCCGTGACGGCGCCGCCTATGACGTGGTTGCGACCACCGATCTGGTCATGTGCTGTTTCCGCAAGAAACCGTTTGAGCAGATGATGGTGCGCACGCCGCATATCGCACAGCGCCTTCTGGAAATGACGCTGGACGAGCTGGACGCCGCGCGCGAGTGGATGCTGGTGCTTGGTCGCAAGACCGCGCGTGAAAAAATCGCATCGTTTTTGACGATCATCGCGCGGCGTGACGCCACGCTGAACCTGAGGCCCGCCAAGGGCGCGCTTGTGTTCGATCTGCCCCTGACCCGTGAGGCGATAGCGGATTACCTGGGCCTGACGCTGGAAACAGTGTCGCGCCAGATTTCCGCGCTGAAGCGTGACGGGGTGATCCATCTGGAAGGCAAGCGCCATGTCACCGTGCCAGATTTCAGCCGCCTGATGGAAGAGGCGGGCGACGACAGCGATGGTGGCGTTCTGGCATGATCGCCTGACCGACGCCCCTTTCCATGCTTTCGCGCTTTGCTGGTAACAAGGCGAAACAGTCGGAATGCTGGGCAAGGAACAGCGTGAACTGCGCGGTAACGGCAATCCTTTTGGCCGTTCCCCTTTTTGGCGATTCCCCTTGTGGCAATTATGTCTGACAAATACCCGTCAGGCAGATAATCCGCCTGACGGTTGGTTATGCCGTGGTTCCGGCCCCGATCAGTGCGCCATGAAGACCGGAAGCTTGGCTTTTTCCAGCATGTGTCGCGTGGCACCGCCCAAGATTGCTTCGCGGAAGCGGGAATGGCCATAGGCCCCCATCACGATCAGATCCACGTTCATATCTTCGGCGTGGCGCAGCAGCACATCGGACACGCGCGGCAAGGTTTTGGCCAGCACTTCGATTTCGGCGCGCACACCGTGGCGGGCAAGGTATTGCGACAGCATCCCGCCCGGATCCGAACGGTTCGGGCCGTGGGCCGGCGGGTTGATGATGACCACATGCACCGTGTCAGCGCCTTGTAGCATGGGCATGGCGGCGTGCACGGCCGACATTGCCTCGGGGCTTTCGTTCCAAGCGATCGATATGGTTTTCGGCGCAGTGACCGGCTTTGCATCTTCGGGCAGGATCAACACAGGGCTGTGGCCTTCGAAAAGCGCGGCCTCCAACACGGGTTCCAGTTCCGCACCGCGATCCTTGCCATAGGGCTGCGTCATGATGGTCAGGTCGGCGAACCGGGCGCGGGTTGCGACATGACGCCCTATGTCTGCCAGTTGGGCGACGCCGGCCTCGGTGCCCCAGCGGATGTCAGAGCGGCCAAGCCGTTCCTTGACATAGCTCTCGACCTCGGCGCCTTCTTCCTGCGCGCGGGTGATCGTTTCTTGCAGGACCATCGCATTGGCACCAGCATAATAATAACCGGTTTGCGTGCGATCTACGCCCATACAAAGAACATCGAAATGCGCGTCTTCGGAATGGGCGAGGGCGATGCCCTGTTCCAGAACCACGTCTGCATATTTCGTATCCGTCATGACCGAGAGAAGAGATTTATAGGCCATTATTTCCTCCATTCCGTGGCCGGGGTGGCCGCGTGTGATAGGATGAGGCTAGTCGTCACATTTTAACCCGTCATTGATAAGGGTCAAACCAGTGCATCAGAGCTTTTGACACAGATCAAGGCAGCGTTGCTGTCGCGGTATCATTAAGCTGTTAGTCTAAATTGGCCCGCGCGGGATGACGAATCGTGCGGTGAAAAGACGAAGGGACGCAAAATGTCGAATTATATCAAGCTGATCGTGCTTGGCCTAGTCGCGCTGATGGCGCTGATCGCGGCTGGTAATGCGCGCGATCTGGCCTATCAGGTGAATGCGCTGACTGCCGCGCTCGCCGCGGTGGCCTATTTTCTTTACACGCTGCGGCGCACGGGTGAACCCGTGGTGGCTGCTGACCAAACGCAATACATGGATGGAGTGGTGCGCGCGGGCGTGATCGCGACGGCGCTTTGGGGCGTTGTCGGTTTCCTGGTTGGTGTGATCATCGCTTTCCAGCTGGCCTTTCCGCAGCTCAATTTCGACTGGGCTCAGGGCTATGCCAACTTTGGCCGCCTGCGTCCCCTGCACACCTCGGCGGTGATTTTCGCCTTTGGTGGCAACGCTTTGATCGGAACATCGTTTTATGTGGTTCAACGTACCAGCGCCGCGCGGCTTTGGGGCGGCAATCTGGCGTGGTTCGTGTTCTGGGGCTATCAGCTGTTCATCGTGCTGGCCGCAACCGGGTATCTTCTGGGCGCGACCCAGTCGAAAGAATACGCCGAGCCGGAATGGTATGTTGACCTGTGGCTGACCGTCATCTGGCTGAGCTATCTGGCGGTTTTCATCGGCACGCTGGTCAAGCGGAAAGAAAAGCACATCTACGTCGCGAACTGGTTCTATCTGTCCTTCATCATCACCGTGGCAATGCTGCACGTGGTGAACAACCTGTCGATCCCGGTTTCGGTCTTTGGTTCCAAATCGGTACAGGTCTTTTCGGGCGTGCAGGACGCAATGACGCAGTGGTGGTATGGCCACAACGCCGTTGGCTTCTTCCTGACCGCAGGTTTCCTGGGCATGATGTATTATTTCGTGCCGAAACAGGCCGAGCGTCCCGTCTATTCCTATAAGCTGTCGATCATCCACTTCTGGGCGCTGATCTTCATTTATATCTGGGCTGGTCCGCACCACCTGCATTATACTGCGCTGCCGGATTGGGCTTCGACCCTTGGCATGGTGTTCTCGATCGTTCTGTGGATGCCCAGCTGGGGCGGGATGATCAACGGTCTGATGACGCTGTCGGGCGCTTGGGACAAGCTGCGCACCGATCCGATCATCCGCATGATGGTTATCTCGGTTGGCTTTTACGGCATGTCCACGTTCGAGGGTCCGATGATGTCGATCCGCGCGGTGAACTCGCTGTCGCACTATACCGACTGGACCATCGGTCACGTTCATTCCGGCGCTTTGGGCTGGAACGGTATGATCACCTTTGGCGCGCTTTACTTCCTGGTGCCGAAGCTGTGGAACCGCGAACGCCTGTATTCGCTGTCCCTCGTGTCCTGGCACTTCTGGCTCGCTACCATCGGCATCATCCTCTACGCGGCATCCATGTGGGTGACGGGTATCATGGAAGGCCTGATGTGGCGTGAAGTGGATGCCAACGGCTTCCTCGTGAACAGCTTTGCCGACACCGTGGCAGCGAAGTTCCCGATGTATGTCGTGCGCGGCACCGGTGGTCTGCTCTTCCTGAGCGGTGCGATCATCATGTGCTACAACCTCTATATGACTGTGAAACGTTCGCCGGCTGTCGAAGCCACGAACGTCACAGTCCCGGCTGAATAAGGAGGGCTGGAGAGATGGCAATTCTTGATAAACACACGATCCTAGAGAAGAACGTCACCCTGTTGGCAATCTTCGCCTTCCTGGTCGTGACCATTGGCGGCATCGTGCAGATTGCACCGTTGTTCTGGCTGGAAAACACCATCGAGGATGTAGAGGGCATGCGCCCCTACACCCCGCTGGAACTGGCCGGGCGTGACATCTACGTGCGCGAAGGCTGCTATGTCTGCCACAGCCAGATGGTTCGCCCCATGCGGGACGAGGTGGAACGCTATGGTCACTACAGCCTCGCGGCTGAGTCGCAATACGACCACCCGTTCCAGTGGGGGTCCAAGCGGACCGGGCCTGACCTGGCCCGCGTCGGTCGCCGCTACTCGGACGAGTGGCACGTGGACCACCTGACCGACCCGCAATCGGTTGTTCCGGTGTCGGTGATGCCCAAGTACGGTTTCCTGTCGAACAAGCTGATCGACGGCAAATACGTCGAAGACGTGATGGCCACGCATGAATTCGTGGGTGTGCCTTATACGGACGAGATGATCGAAGCCGGCAAGGAAGACTTTGCCGCGCAGGCAGATCCCGACAGCGACTATGACGGCCTGCTGGAACGCTATGGCGAAGACGTGCAAGTGCGCAACTTCGACGGGCAGCCCGGCATCACCGAAATGGACGCGCTGATCGCTTACCTGCAAATGCTGGGCACGTTGGTCGATTTCTCGACTTTCACGCCTGACGCAAGCCGCTGAGGTGGGGAATATGGACACCTATTCCTTCCTCAGAGAGTTCGCGGACAGCTGGATGCTCGTCGCTCTCTTCGCTTTCTTCGTGGGCATGATCCTTTGGGTCATGCGCCCGGGGTCGCGCAAGACCTACCGCGACGTGGCGAACATCCCGTTCCGGCATGAAGACAAACCCGCTGTCGATGACAGCGGTGAGCCCAAGGAGGCTTGATTACATGGCAAAACAACCGAACAAGAAGCAGGAGGTCGGGACGACCGGCCACTCCTGGGACGGTATCGAAGAGCTGAACAACCCGCTTCCGCGTTGGTGGCTCTGGACCTTCTACATCTGCATCGTTTACGCGATCGGCTATTCCATCGCCTATCCGGCATGGCCGGGCATCAACAAGGCCACCGCAGGTTTCCTCGGGTTCTCGACCCGTGGGCAGGTAGCCGAGGAGATCGCGGCGGTCGAAACCAAACTGGCGCCGATGAACGACAAGCTGGCCTCGGTCGAGCTGGCCTCGATCTCGGGTGACGCAGAGCTGAACGGCTTCGCGCAATCGGCCGGTGCCGCCGTGTTCAAGACTTGGTGTGCCCAGTGTCATGGCGACGGTGCCGCAGGTGCCAAGGGCTATCCTAACCTGCTGGACGATGACTGGCTGTGGGGTGGTGCCATCGAGGACATCCACTTCACCATCACGCACGGCATCCGCAACGAGGACGACCCCGAGGGTGAGGCCCGCTATAGCGAAATGCCTGCCTTCGGTCGCGATGAAATCCTTGAAAAGGAAGAAATCGCACAGGTCGTGAGCTATGTGATGTCGCTGGCACCGGGCAGCACGCCCGCCGACGCATCCATGGTCGAAGCCGGTGCCGTGGTGTACGAGGACAACTGCGCCGCCTGCCATATGGAAGACGGCACAGGCGACCGCATGCAAGGCGCGCCGAACCTGACCGACGCGATCTGGCTGTATGGCGGTGACTACGACGCCCTGATGGAAACGGTGACGAATGCCCGTTACGGCGTGATGCCGAACTGGAACACCCGTCTGTCCGAGGCAGAGATCCGCGCCGTGGCAACCTATGTCCACAGCCTTGGTGGTGGTGAGTAATCCTGCCTGAGAGTTCCCTTGGGCAGTGATGCCCAGGGGCGGTGTCGGCCCTTCCGTCCTGTTCGCGTGTTTCCTGGAAGGCCGACACCATAAATAGAGCCGCCCCGTGGCAAAGGCTACGGGGCGGTTTCGTTTTTGGTGAATTTGTTTCGCTGGTGCCGTTCAGGGCGCTGTTTCCAGCGGTTGCCGCGCCATGGTCAGTGGCAAGGGGGACCGCCGCGGCGGGGCGGATTGCGGTCCGGTTCAGTCATCGCGCTTCTCTAGGTTCCAGGGCTTGCCTTCTGCGCGCTTGCGCGGGGCAGGGCGGTTAAGCTGGCGCGGGTTCTGGCAGGTGGCCACCATCATGGCATTTGCGAAAACCCCGATCATTTGCGCCACCATACGGGCGGGGTCCATTCTGGGTGGTGCGCCATGATAGCTGTCTGCCAGCGCGCGCCTTCTGCATCCAGCGTGGGCCAGTTTGTTTGCGGCGGATCAAGGCTCATCCGGGCGTGGATATTGAAATATTTCTTGTTATACTGCGAGTCCTTGAAC
>DFBX01000063.1 GCA_002366795.1 Rhodobacteraceae bacterium UBA3069
ATACACAGAAGATCCGACAATCTCCGCCGCGACCACATTTTCTTGACCCGTGACAACCACATCGAGATTTGGGGCGCGACCGCCACGTAGGCCTGTAGGGAACTTTCGCTCGAACTTCAGCGATTGGAACGGGCCATTGTTTGGCAGGGCCAGATCGCCAATCCGGGTCTTAAATGGCGCGAAACAGTTGACGGCGAGTCCTGAGGAAGAATGCGCGGCCCGGAACTTTGTCTGAAGTTCGTTGCCATCCCCGGCCTGCAGATCAGACTCAAAATCCTCGGTCGCGACAAGCGGCAGAAGCGTATCTCGAAAATCGGGGGCATAGCCTTTGTCGTCGATCAAGATGTCGGGCCGCTGGCGCGCAAATGCTGCCCTTAGGGCAACGAGGGCGCGGCTTCGAATTAGGCTGTATGAAAATGAATTTTGTTTCATAAGGACAGTATAGTCATGGTTAGCGCAGTTACATCTGCAATGGGAGTGCTCTTCGCGGATCCTAACATCGGGCGGGACGGGATCTATATCGCCGATGGCGGCGCGCCCATTTTAGTGCGGGTGGTCTCCAGGCAGGCTGATGCGATCACTGACTTCGGCGATGCCCGGCTTTGGTCGGAAACGACCCGGATTGACCTTTGCGTCGCGGAGGTTCCGGCCCCGCGCCCCGGCGACCGTTTGGAAATCGACGGTGATGCTTTCCTCATCCAGGGCGAGCCCGTCCGCGACCGTGAACGGCTGATCTGGACCGTGGACCTGAGGCCCGCATGAGGCTGAAGCTCGACATCAATCCCGACATCGTGGCCATGATGGCCGCCGAGGTGGCGGCTGGCGAACGCGCGGTGACCGCCGCCATGCGCGAGGCCGGGACAGGGCTGAAGACCGCCTGGCGCGCACAGATCACTGGCGCGGGGCTCGGACGGCGGCTTGCCAACTCGATCCGCAACCAGAACTTCCCGAGGTCGGGCGAAAGCCTCGATGCCGCTGCACTGGTCTGGTCGAAAGCGCCGGTCATCGTGGGGGCCCACGACACAGGGCCATTGATCCGCTCGAAAAACGGCTTTTGGCTGGCGATCCCATTGCCCGCTGCAGGCAAGTCCTTGCGCGGCGGCAGGATTACCCCCGGCGAATGGGAGCGGCGGCGCGGTCTGCGCCTGCGCTTCGTCTATCGCCGGACGGGTCCGAGCCTGCTGGTGGCAGAGGGACGGCTGAACACCAAAGGTCAGGCGGTGGTATCCCGCTCGAAGACCGGGCGCGGGAAGGTCACCGCGCCGATCTTCCTGCTGGTGCCGCAGGTGAAGCTGCCGAAGCGGCTGGACCTAGCACGGGATGCGGCACGAGCAGTAGACGGTGTGCCGGGGCTGCGGTGGAGGTGCCCCTCGTCGAGGAGACCGAGGCCTGCGAGGTCGAGATCCTCGATGGCGCCAATGTGAAGCGCAAGTTGACCACTCCTACGACCAGCGCAGTCTACAGCTCCGCCGAGCAGACCGCCGACTGGGGCGGGCTGCTCGCGCCCGGCGACACGCTGACAATCCGCATCTTCCAGCTCTCCGCCCTGACCGCGGTGCTGACCCGCAAGATCGGCCCGCATGAGCGCAGCATCGTGTTGCTGATCACGCCGATGCTGGCCAATGTTGTCCTGATGGGGCTGGCGCTGCCCTTCCTTTTCCAACCGATGCCGCCGGCCGATATCATCGCCTTGGCGGCCATCGCACTTCTGTCGCTTCCGGCGATGCAGTGCATCATCTTTGCCTTCCGTGCGGCCGAGGCGGTCATCGTGGCGCCGATGCAGTATTCCCAGATCCTGTGGGCGGTTTTCTACGGCGCGCTCCTGTTCGGCGAATGGCCAGACGGCGCCACCGTTCTTGGCGCGGCGGTGATTATCGCCAGCGGTCTTTTCATTCTGTTCCGCGAGGCGGGCGCAGGGCGCAAAGCGCCGCGTCACGGGTAATATGCCGGCACCCCGCACTTCCCCCACGAAACAGGCTTGCAAATGGCTGCCGGGGCTGTAGATCGCTCCCGTTCGGTCGGAGTGTAGCTCAGCCTGGTAGAGCACTGTCTTCGGGAGGCAGGGGCCGGAGGTTTGAATCCTCTCACTCCGACCAATGAAACAAGGTGCCCTCGGGCACCTTTGTTGTTTTCAAGACAATGATCCTAGGTTCTTTGAACTGACCTGAGCCCCGAATTTCTTCCACCTATCGGAGAGTCCTTGGGGTTTGGTTGATGGCCGACCAACAGTGCAGCAAGTTTAGTGTAGCCATTCAGAATCCGCGGTCCAGCCGCAGCAACTTGCGGCGCCTCATAACAAGCGCACACGATTCATGTTGCGCAGGAGCCGAAAAACAGATGTTCTAGGGCACCATGGCCGATCTCGACAGCCTCACCTTTGCTCTTGGCAAGGACCACCAGACCCGGCGGGCCGGCGGGCGTGCGCTTGTGGTGGCGGGCATCTTCGTTCTGGCAAGTGTTGCGGCCTATTTCGCGCTCAGCGCCTATTTCTTGCGTGTGGCGACCAGCGAAACCCCCAACCGGGCGCAGTTTTTCGCGCGCACGCTGGACAACGCCCTGACCCGGCTGGCCCATCTTCCGCGCGTGCTGGTGATGCACCCCGCCGCGCTTGATGCCTTGGTGTCCGAGGATCCGGCGGACATCAACCCCATGCTGGCCGAGATCGCGCAGCGCACCGGCGCCGAATTCATCTATCTGCTCGACATCAACGGCCGGACGCTGGCGGCGTCCGATTACCGCAGCCCCAACAGCATTGTCGGCAATCATTACACCTTCCGCCCCTATTTCCAGGAGGCCCTGACCGGCGGCACTGGCCGGTTCTTTGCCATCGATGACACCACCAACAGGCCGGGCTATTACATGTCCGAACCGGTGACCGATGCCTCGGGCACGGTGTTCGGCGCGGTGGCGGTCAAGATCAGCCTCGAAGGCCTGAGCCAGACTTGGGCCGACAGCGGCGAGCTGGTCTTCGTGACCAACCGCAAGGGGGTAATCTTCGCCGGGTCCGACCAGCGGATGCTGTTCGGCCTTCTGGCGCCGATCTCGGCGTTCGACCGCAGAACGCTCGAGACGCGCCAGCAGTTCGGCGACCGCAAGCTGTTCGAACTTGACTGGACCGCGCGGGACAACCGCGCCACGCTGGACGGCATACCCTATATCTGGAGCACCACCCAGATTGCCGCCGAGGACTGGACCCTGCATCTGCTGTCCGACATCGCGGGCATAAGGATGCGCGCGCTTTTATACGTGCTGAGCGGCGTGGCGGTGCTGCTGGCGCTGGCCATCACGGCAACGGCCTTTCGTTCGGCACGGCTGCGCCAGGCGCTGGCCCTGTCCGATGCCGACCGGGCCCGCCTGAAGCGCGAGATCGAGGAACGCCGCCTGGCCGAGGCCCGCCTGCGCCAAGTGCAGGATGAACTGGCCCGCAGGAACCGGCTGGCCGCGCTGGGGCAGCTTTCGGCCTCGATCACGCACGAGCTGGGCCAGCCCATTTCGGCCATGCGCAACTACCTCGTTGGGCAGGAGATCGCGACGGGCGCCGCGCCCGGCCAACTTGCGCCGCAGCTCAGCGGGCTGGTCGACCGGATGCAGGGCATCCTCGACCAGCTGTGGTCCTTTGCGCGCCGCGACGCCGAGCCGGCGCAACCCGTGGACGTGAAGCTGGCGATCGACGCCGCGTACCGGCTGGTGCGCCACAGTGCCGAACGCGAAAGGGCCGCGATCACCCGGCAGCTGCCGGACGGGGCCGTGACCGTCCTCGGAGATCAGAACAAGCTGGAGCAGGTCATCGTCAACCTGATGCGCAACGCCATCGACGCGGTCGCCGGGGCCGAAGAACGCCGGATCACCGTGACGCTGGAACGGCTGGACGGGCAGGCCGTTCTTACGGTGGGTGATACCGGTCCGGGGCTGGGCGGGCTTGATGCCGAGGCGCTGGCCGAACCGTTTTTCACGACCAAGGCGTCGGGCAAGGGCATGGGCCTGGGGCTTGCGATCACGGTCCAGATCCTGAATAGCATGGGCGGGGCTCTGCACGCGGAAGACGCCCCCAGCGGCGGCGCGGTGTTCCGCATCACGCTGCCCCTGGCCGGAGAACAAGATGCCTGACGCTTTTTCTGCCTTCATCGTCGATGACGATCGCGGGATGCGCGAATCCCTGGCGCACCTGCTGGAAAGTGCCGGCTGGTCCGTCGATGTTTTCTGCGACGCCGCGCACGCGCTTGCCCGGCTCGACAGCGTGATGCCCGATGCGATCCTGTCGGACGTGCGGATGCCGGGGATGTCGGGGCTCGACCTTCTCGACGCCCTGTCGGACCGCCAGACACCGCCGCTGGTGCTGATCTCGGCGCATGGCGATATTCCGATGGCCGTCGATGCCATTCAGCGCGGGGCCTATTCCTTCCTCGAAAAACCGTTCGAGCCACGCCGCCTTCTGACGGTGATGGACCACGCGGCCGAAACCCACCGCCTGACCGACCTGACCCGGCGCATGCGGGTCGAGCTGCTCAGCCTTTCGGGTCTTGACCGCGTGCTGCTGGGCACCGATCTGCGGATCGTGGCGCTGCGCGACGACGTGATCGACCTTGCCCTGGCCGATGGCACCGTGCTGGTCGACGGCGAAACCGGGACCGGAAAAGAGATCGTCGCCCGCGCCCTTCACCGGCTGGGGCTGCGGCGCGACAAGCACTTCGTTGCCGTCAATTGCGCCACCCTGTCGGTCGAGGGGTTCGAGGAACAGATCTTCGGCTGTGCCGACGGTGCGCTGGGGCTGTTTCGCAAGGCCGATGGCGGGACGCTGTTTCTGGATGAGATCGGCGCCTGCCCCCTGCATGTGCAGCCCAAGCTGCTGCGCGCCATCGAGACCGGCGAAATCCGTCCGCTGGGCACCGACACCGAGGTCACCTGCGACGTGCGGGTCGTGGCCGCGACCAATGTCGATCTCGAGGCCGAGGTCGCCCAGGGCGCTTTCCGCCAAGATCTTCTGTACCGCCTGAACACGTTCCAGCTCCACCTGCCACCCCTCCGCGACCGGGGCGAGGACGTGGTGCTTTTGTTCGGTCACTTCGTCGGCTCGCTGGCCGAAACCTACGAGATCAAGCCGCCCGAGATGACTGCCGAAGATGCCGCCGCCCTGATGGCACACAGCTGGCCGGGCAACGTGCGCGAATTGCGCCACGTGGCCGAACGCCGGGTGCTGGCCGCGCGGCGCGGCGGCGGGTCCGTGGCCGAGGCGCTGCGGCGTGACGATCTGCGCGACGACGTGCCGGCCACCCTGCGCGAGGCCGTGGCGCGGTTCGAACGCACCTTGATCGCACAGGCGATTCGCACCCACGGCGGGCGCATGGATTCGGTGGCCGAGGCCCTAGGCATCGGGCGCCGCACGCTGAACGAGAAGATCGTGAAACTGGGGCTCGACAAGGCCGAGATCCTCGACTGATCCCGCTTCGCGCGGGATTCCGCAGGCGGTGCCCGCCCTGGCCTGCGGATTGTCTCATGGCGCGATGCGGGCTGTTGCCTGTATCGTATCGCGACAGGCCCACAAGGGCCGCAACTGGGAGGAAATCATGAAAATTTTCAAGACGGCCGCTTTCGCGGCCAGCATTGCCGTGACCGGTATGACCGGCGCCGCGACGGCCGAACAGGCCAGCTATGTTCTCGCCACCGCATCGACCGGCGGCACCTACTACCCCGTGGGGGTGGCGCTGGCCACGCTGGTCAAGGTCAAGCTCGAGCCCAAGCAGAAGATCGGCATGGCCGCGATCAGCTCGGCCGGATCGGGCGAAAACGTGCGCCTGATCCGCGAGGGTGAAGCGCAGTTCGGCATCATGCAGGGGCTTTACGGCTTCTATGCCGCCTCGGGCACCGGCCCGCTGGCCGAAGTGGGCAAGCAGGAAAACCTGCGCTCGGTCACCATGCTGTGGCAGAACGTCGAGCATTTCATCGTGGCCTCCGACGCCGCCGCCACCGGCACCGTCGGTGACTTGGTGGGGCTGAAGGGGGAATCCATGGCCCTGGGCAAGCAGAACTCGGGCACCATCGGGTCGAACCGTACCCTGCTCAAGGGTCTGGGCGTCGACATCGACAGTGATTACACGCTGGTGCACGGCGGCTATGGCCCCTCGGCCGAGGCGCTGCAGAACGGCCAGGTCAAGGGCATCGGCACGCCGGCCGGTGTGCCGGTCGGCGCCGTTAGCCAGCTGATGGCCGCCGCAGGCGACAAGGTCACCTTGCTGAACTTCACCGAAGAGCAGATGGCCGCCGCCGATGGCGGGCGCGACCTGTGGACGCCCTACACCATCGCCGCCGGCACCTATCCGGGGCAGGAAGCCGACGTGCAGACCATCGCACAGCCCAACTTCCTGGCCACCAGCGCCGATCTGCCCGAAGAGAACATCTACATGATCACCAAGACGATCTATGAAAACCTTCCCTTCCTGCAGGCGATCCACCCGACCACCAAGGCCATGGCGATCGAACACGCCATCGCGGGCCTGCCGGTGCCGCTGCACCCCGGTGCGCAGCGTTACTACGAGGAAGTCGGCATCAACGTTCCCGACCGTCTGAAAGCCAACTGATCACTTTGACACAGGCCGGTCAGCGGTGCGCCCGCTGACCGGCGTTTCATATCCCGAGGCTGCCATGTTTTCCGACCAAACTGACGACGATTCCGCGGGCTCGCACCGCATCTTTTCCGCCCGCGTCGATCTCGCCCTGTCGCTTTTGTGTTGCGCCATCGCGGTCTGGCACATCTACGTCGCCTTCGATCCCATCGTGTCCGAGTTGCAGCGCAACGCCATGCATTTCGCGGGCTTCGTGTTCCTCGCCGCAGTGCTTTACCCGCCTGCCAAGGGGCTGGCCAAGGCGCGGGGGCTGTTCTGGTTCGACGTCTGCCTGGGCACCCTGGCCGCCGCCGCGGCCATTCACCTGGCCTTCGCCGAAAACGCGATCTACGACCGGGGCGTGAAACTGGCCCCGCTCGACTGGGCCGCCGCCGCGATCTGCATCGCCGCCGCGATCGAGTTCACCCGCCGCCTGACCGGCTGGGTCATCCCGATCCTGATCGTGCTGGCCATCAGCTATATCGCCTTCTGGGGGAAATTCGTGGGCGGGGTGTTTTCCTTCCCCGGCCTCAGCCTGGAATCCGTCACCTTCCGCTCGATCTATGGCGATGACGCGATGTTCGGCACCATCGCGCGGATCTCGTCGACCTATGTGTTCCTGTTCATCATCTTCGGCGCCTTCCTGTTGCGCTCGGGCGCGGGCGAGTTCGTGATCAGCCTGGCGCGCGCCGTGGCGGGCCGCATGGTCGGCGGGCCCGGCATCGTGGCCGTCATCGCCTCGGGGCTGACCGGCACGATCTCGGGCTCGGCGGTGGCCAACACCGCCTCGACCGGGGTGATCACCATCCCGCTGATGAAGCGCGCGGGCTTTTCGCCCAAGTTCGCCGGCGGGGTCGAGGCCGCCGCCTCGACCGGCGGCCAGCTGATGCCGCCGATCATGGGCGCCGGCGCCTTCGTGATGGCCAGTTTCACCCAGATTCCCTACGAGAAGATCGTCGCTGTCGCGGCCCTGCCCGCGCTTTTGTATTTCCTGTCGGTCGCCTTCTTCGTGCGGATCGAGGCGCGGCGCCAGAACCTGCCGCCGATGCCTTCGGACGGGCTGACGCTGGCCAAGGCCTTCGCCAACGGCGGCGCCAGTTTCGTGATCCCGATCGGCACGCTGATCGGCCTGCTGGTGTCGGGCTTCACCCCCACCTATGCCGCCGTCTTCGGCATCGTGACCGTGGTCGCCTCCAGTTGGCTGACCAAGACCCCGATGGGCCCGCGCGCGATCTACGAGGCGCTGGTGATGGGCACCAAGGGCATGGTGATGACCGCCGTGCTGCTGTGCGCCGTCGGGCTGGTGGTGAACGTGATCGCCACCGCCGGTGTCGGCAACACCTTCAGCCTGATGATCGCGCAGTGGTCGGGCGGCAACATCCTTGTGGCCCTGATCCTGGTGGCGCTGGCCAGCCTGATCCTGGGGATGGGCCTGCCGGTGACGGCGGCCTATATCGTGCTGGCCACGCTGTCGGCGCCCGCGCTGGCGGGCATGATCGCGGATCAGTTCGTGATCGCGCAGCTGGCCGCCGACACCCTGTCGGAACCGGCCAAGGCGGTGTTGCTGTTCGGCGTGCCCGAGCAGGCCGCGCTGCTGGCCGGGCCTTTGACGCAGGCCCAGGCGGCGGGCATCATTGGCGCGCTGCCGCTGGAGGTTGCCGCCCCGCTGCGCGACCTCGTGGTGCCGCAGGACGTGGCCGTTGCCGCGCTTCTGTCCGCCCACATGATCATCTTCTGGCTCAGCCAAGACAGCAACGTCACCCCGCCCGTGGCGCTGGCCGCCTTCACCGCCGCCGCCATCGCCAAGGCACCCGCCATGGCCACCGGCGTGCAAAGCTGGAAACTGGCCAAGGGCCTGTACATCGTGCCGGTGCTGATCGCCTATACCCCCTTCGTGTCGGGCAACTGGCCGGCGATGCTTCAGGTCTTCGCCTTTGGCGTGGTCGGAGTCTATGGCATCTCGGCCGCGCTTCAGGGCTGCATGGAGCGCCCCTTCGGCCCGGTGATGCGCGCGCTTTCGCTGGCCGCCGGGATCGCCTGCCTCTGGCCCGGGATGCTGCTGGTCAACCTCGCGGGCGTGGCGGGCGTCGTCGCCCTGCTAATGCTGAACCTGCGCGCCGCCCCCGCCCTGGTCGAGAGCCGGGGATGACCGAAATCACCGAAACCGCCGATTTCACCGTCATCGGCGCCGGGATCGTCGGGCTGGCCACGGCCGTGGAATTGCAGCGCCGACATCCCGGCGCCCGCGTTCTGGTCGCAGGCGCGGGCGGGCCGGGGGGCCGGTGTTGCAATATCTTGCCGGGGCCGGGGTCGGTACGATCACCCTGATAGACGGCGACCTTGTGGCAGAAAGCAACCTGCACCGCCAATCCCTGTACCGTGTGCAGGATACCGCATGCCCCAAGGCAGAAGTCGCCGCCGAGGTGCTGGCCGCGCTGAACCCGGACGTCACCGTGCGCCCCTTGGTTGACTGGCTCACCCCCGCCAATGCGCCCGATCTGGTGGCGCAGGCCGATGTGGTGCTGGATTGCGCCGATACCTTTGGCGCCAGCTTCACCCTGTCAGATGTCGTATATGCGTCTGGCACGCCGCTCATATCGGCCTCGGCGCTGGGGCTGCGGGGCTATGTCGGCGGGTTTTGCCGCAGCGCGCCGTCCCTGCGCGCCGTGTTCCCTGATTTGCCGCACGGAGCTCCAACCTGCGAAACAGCAGGCGTTCTGGGGCCCGTGGTGGCCGCGATCGGCGCGATACAGGCGCAGATGGCGCTGGCCGTTCTGCTTGATCTGGCCCCCTCCCCGCTGGGTCGGATGATGGTCTTGGACACCGCCAACTGGCGCACCTCGGACTTCCGCTTTGAGGGGGCCCCCGAACCGGACCGCCCCGCACCTTTCATCGCCCCGGACCAGATCACCCGTGCCGACATGGTGATCGACCTACGCAGCGAAAGGTCCGCCCCCTTTCGCGCTGGCGGACGACACCTCGCAGCCGACGCCTTGCCTGATCTGCCATTGCCTGACCTTGGCACACGTATCGGGCTGGCCTGTCAAACAGGTCTGCGCGCCCATAACGCCGGGGCCGCCCTGCGCCACCGCTGGGCCGGGGAAATCGCGCTGTTGGCGCTGCCCGGCACCTGACCCCTCCCCCCACACCACATGACGGAGACAGTCGTGAAAAAGATACTCT
>DFBX01000089.1 GCA_002366795.1 Rhodobacteraceae bacterium UBA3069
CAAAGCTGGGAAATTGATCTTTAACAGGCTTGCATTCACCGTCAGGGGGGGATAAATCCCCCGCCAGTGCCGCCTTAGCTCAGATGGTTAGAGCGCTGGATTGTGGATCCCGAGGTCCCCTGTTCAAGCCAGGGAGGCGGTACCATTTTTCCCGAACCGCTTAGACGTTGAAACGCCCGTGTTGCGTATGTCCGCGCAGGATTGCGCGATGGCAGGGCATTCGGGGGTTTTTCGCATCCATCCGAGCAGGCAACCGCGCCGCCACCGGATTGGCGCGACCGATTCGAGCGTTTTCGGCTATGCTGGTGAGGGGCAGGCTGTGAACGGGGCGTGTCGCCGATCAGGAGTTCGCCTCATGCTCGGCCAGAAAATCGCGGATGAACCGGCGGATTTCCCGCGCGGCGCTGGTATCCAGCTGATCGCACAGGGCCACGAACCGGTCCCTGTCGGACGCGCCGATCCTGATGATCAGTTGGCTGTCCTTCAGGTCTTTCTTCTTTGATTTCTTCTTGTCTGCCATGATGCCAGTCTGGTCGGTTATATGTCTTGTTACTGCAATGTCGATCAGTCGTATATACAAGGCTTCAATTTTCCTGCGACGGGTGACAAGCCGCGCAGCGATGGGTAGAAGGCGCGGATACAACAATGTCGCAATATCGCCCATGCGCGGGCCCGAGGTTTCCCCGATGAACACATCCCGCCTGTCCGTCCGCATCCATGCCGACCCGCCCAAACGGCTGGACAAGGCGCTGGCGCGTGACGTGCCCCAAGATGCATCGCTGTCGCGCACCCGTCTGGGGCGGTTGATCGCCGAGGGTCTGGTGACGCTGAACGGCGCGGTGGCGACCGACCCCAAGGCCCGCGTGGCCGAGGACGACATCGTGGAAATCACCGTCCCGGAAGCCACGGAAAGCCATATCGGCCCCGAAGACATCCCACTGGACGTGATCTATGAAGACGACGACCTGATCGTCATCAACAAGCCCGCCGGCTTGGTGGTGCATCCGGCCCCCGGCAGCCCCGGCGGCACGCTGGTCAACGCCCTGCTGCACCATTGCGGCGACACGCTGTCCGGTGTGGGCGGCGCGAAACGGCCCGGCATCGTCCACCGGATCGACAAGGATACCAGCGGTTTGCTGGTGGTCGCCAAATCCGACCGCGCCCATCACGGCCTTGCTGCCCAGTTCGAGGCGCACACGGTCGAGCGCTATTACAAGGCGGTCGTTTACGGCGCGCCCGATGCCAACGATCCGCGCGTGCGCGGCGTCAAAGGCGTAAATTTCGAGCCTGGCAATATCATGAAGATCACCACCCATCTGGCGCGGCACAAGACCGACCGCCAGCGGCAGGCGGTGCTGTTCCAGGGCGGGCGGCACGCGGTGACGCGGGCACGGATCGTCGAAACCTTCGGCATGCCGCCGGTCGCATCCTTGCTGGAATGCTGGCTGGAAACTGGCCGCACCCACCAGATCAGGGTGCATATGGCCCATGCGGGCCATTCGCTGATCGGTGATCCGACCTATGGCGGGCGGCGCAAACTGCCGCGTACGGTGTCTCAGGCGGCGCAAGACGCGGTGCAATCCTTTCCCCGCCAGGCGCTGCACGCGCAGGTGCTGGGGTTCGATCACCCGGTTTCGGGTGAGCCGATGCGGTTCGAAGCCCCCATTCCGCCCGATATGCAGCACCTGTTGGAGGCCCTGAGGGGGCAGGGCTGAACGGCAAATCTGGGGGGCATGCAGGCGGCCCTCCGTGCCTGATGCTTGCAGAATGAAAACGTCCACGGTCCGGCCGACAGCGCCGCGCAAGAACACCTCGGCATCGGCGGTCCTGTCGGCATCCACGTAGATCAGAACCCGGGTGCTGCCGCCCGCCTCGATCAGCCGCACCTCGTTTGCATTGCCGGTAAATATGCCCGTGCCCCGAAAAGCCAGCACGCCAGGTGCAGTCGTGGCCAGGTCCAGCGCGTCCTTTTGGGACAATGTCGCGTCGGGTAAGGAAAAACGGACCCATTCTTGGCCGCTTGTTGCGTTTCAAAGCGTCCCATTCGCGTGATCGTTGCATTTTTCGCTAAACCTCTGCGACGGTTTCGCGTTTACCTTTCGTTAAAGGAATATGCGCATCAGGCTTGAAATGCTGCGATGCCGCGCCCATATGGATGTTAAGCCCATAAACATTGGGCCCCGAGTGGAGGGACAAGACATTGAGCAACTATGCAAATCTGCCGGCACCGACGCCGGAAGGCGGGCTGAACCGCTATATGCAGGAAATCCGCAAGTTCCCGCTGTTGGAACCGGAAGAAGAATACATGCTGGCCAAACGCTGGGTCGAAGAACAAGACACAGAGGCCGCCCATAAAATGGTCACGTCGCACCTGCGCCTGGCGGCGAAAATCGCCATGGGCTATCGCGGCTATGGCCTACCCCAGGCCGAGGTAATTTCCGAGGCGAACGTGGGCCTGATGCAGGCCGTCAAACGGTTCGACCCTGAAAAGGGCTTCCGCCTTGCGACCTATGCAATGTGGTGGATTCGCGCCTCGATTCAGGAATATGTCCTGCGGTCGTGGTCGCTGGTGAAACTTGGCACCACCTCGGCGCAGAAGAAACTGTTTTTCAACCTGCGTAAAGCCAAGGCCAAGATCGGTGCCTTGGAAGAGGGCGACCTGCGCCCCGAAAACCTCAAGCAGATCGCGCATGATCTGGGCGTGACCGAGGACGAGGTGATCTCGATGAATCGGCGCATGTCGGGAGGCGATGCCTCGCTGAACGCGATGGTCGGCTCCGAAGACAGCACCATGCAATGGCAGGACTGGTTGGAAGACGAAGATGCCGACCAGGCCAGTGATTACGAGGCCCGCGACGAGTTGGAAACCCGGCGCGAGATGCTGGCCGACGCGATGCAGGTTCTGAATGATCGCGAAAAGGACATTCTGACCAAGCGCCGCTTGACCGATGAAACCATCACGCTTGAGGACCTGAGCGGCGAATATGATGTCAGCCGCGAACGTATCCGCCAGATCGAGGTGCGTGCCTTCGAAAAGCTGCAAAAGCGCATGCAGGAACTGGCTGCTGAAAAGGGCCTTCTGGAAAGCGCATAAAGAGCCCGTTGCCGCCCTCTTTCCCTCGGGCGCGTGACGACATAGCCTCTTTCGCACGGGCGCGTGCGGAAGGGGTTTTTCTTTGAGCGGAACAAGCGTAACAGGGCGCGGCATTTGCCTGCATGTGCCGGGAAACTGGATCACCGACAGCGCGGCGATGTTGCCGTTCTACCGCCGCATGACCGAAGGGTTCGCACAGCTTGGGGTGGAGTGCAGGCTTGTTGAAATGGATCGTGACCTGGTGGCGAGTCAGGTGCAGGCGGATAATTTATTTCACATTCTCAACCATGGCCGCATTACGCATCCGCGCGTGCTGAATGCGGGCATAGCCTATGTCTATCCCTTCTGGCACCTTGATCCCAAGGGCATCCGCGCCTTTTCATCCATCGCGGATATGCCGTTCCGCCCCCGCATGGTCGACGGCCCCGAAGCGCGGCGATTCACGCGAAAACTGAAGGCACGGCAGGTGGGGCGGCGCAAATCGCGCTATGCCCAACCGAAAGAGGCCGAGACGTTGCCCCAGGCCGCCGTGGCCATTTTTCTGCAATCGGAAAATCATCGTAATGTGGGCGAAACCCTGTATCTGGACCGCTGGATCATGGTCGAAGCGACCTGCGCGGCCGCTCAAGGCCCCGTGATCGTCAAACCCCACCCGCGCGAGATGGAGACAGAGGTCTTCGACCGCCTGCTGGATATCCAGACGCGCCACCCCAACCTGCACATCGCCCTTGGCAATATCCACGACATCATCGCCACCAGCGACCGCGTGGTTACGATCAACTCCGCCGTTGGGATCGAGGCGTTGATGCATGAAAAACCCGTCATCCTGTGCGGGCGCGCCGATTTCCATCATATCGCCACGACGGTGCAAACCGCCAAGGCGCTGACCGCCGCTTTGACAGCCCCCGCACCCGGCCCGCGCTATGCCAAATACCTGTATTGGTATTTCGGGCAGCAATGCCTTGATGCATCCGCCCCGGATCTGGCCGAACAGGTGCTTGGCAGAATGCGCGCCGCCGGATACGAACTCTGAGCTACGCCTTCATTGTTCTTCAAATACCTCCCGCCGGAGGCTCCGGTCCCCGCAAAAGAGCAGAAGGGATCAGTTAAGCCGCGCCCGCAAGACACGGATCATGTTGCCGCCCATGACCTTGGCGATCTGTGCTTCGCTCAGCCCCGCGGCCATCAATTCATGCGTCAGCGCGGGCAATTCCGACGTATCGAACGCGGTTTCCACCGATCCGTCGAAATCGGACCCCAACGATACGTGATCCTCGCCCACGGCGTTCACCGCCGCTTTGATCATCTTGGCGATGCCAGCCGGGGTGATCGCGTTGCAGGCGACCTCGGCCCAGTATCCCATGCCGATCACGCCCCCGCTGGCGGCGATAGCCTGCATCAGGTCATCGGGGAAGTTGCGTTTTACGGGGCAATGCGAATGGATGCCGGAATGGGACAGCAAGATGGGCACATTGGTCATTTCCAGCACGTCACGGGCCACCTGCGGGCTGGAATGGGCCACGTCGATGATCAGCCCGCGTTTGGCCGCCTCGGTCACCACCTCGCGGCCGAAATCGGTCAGCCCGTGGTTGCCCTTGCCATGCAGCGATCCGCCAAGTGCGTTGTCAAAGAAATGTTGCAGCCCGATCAGCCGGTATCCGGCCTCTTCCAGTTTGGCCAGATTCTCGATCTTGCCTTCCAGCGGGTGCGCGCCTTCGATGCCCAATAGGCCACCGACCATGCCGGAGCCTTCACCGCGGGCGTCCAGAACCGCGTCCAAATCCGCCTCTGACCGGATGATCTTGAGCGAATCCGGCGCGGCCTGTTCAAAGCGGTGCAGTTTCCCGGACTGGTACAGCGCGCGTTCCAGCAAGCTGCCCCATGTCCGCATGGGCCACAGTTGCCCCACGGCCAGCAGGGTGATGTTGTCACGGGCTGCGGCGCTGTTTTCATCGTAATTCTGACCGGCGGGGGATTTGGTGACGGCGGTGAACACCTGCACGGCGACGTTGCCCTCTTGCAGGCGGGGCAGGTCCACCTGGCCATAGCTGCCGCGTTCGGTCAGATCGCGGTTCCACAACAGGCTGTCGGCGTGCCAGTCGCCAACGACCAGCCGGTCATGCAGCGATTGCGCCGCGTCCGATACGGGATAGGGATCATGGGCGATCACATTGTTGCGCCCCTTTTCCACATAGGCGGGCGCAAAGATGAAAAACGCAGCGGCGGCAATCACCGCCAAAAGAACAAATGCCGTTAGAACGCGCAGCAACCTGATCATTTGGAACCCTCCGTAATGGATGGGGAAGGCTAGGGCGGGCAGGGGCGGTCTGGCAAGCGCAACCCTAAGGTGACGCAAGGGCAGACCGCCCCGCGCCTTACCGCTGTGTGCAGCGGGTCGCGCCGTCACCGGAGCCGAACACCATGGTGGCATCCGTCAGTTCGGTGATGGACAGCTGGCCCTGCATGGCCGACATCTGCGCCGAAAGCTGCTGTTCGATCGTGGCCTTCAGGGTCTTGTCCTGCATCAGGTCGGTCCCGTTCACCTTGGCGCTGGTCGGTTTCACCTTGGTTGGCGTGGTGGTCAGGATGTTGCCATCCAGCGTGTAGCGCCCCTTGAGCGAACCGCTGAAATCAATCGCCGCGCCCTGGCTGGTGCCGGTGATGTTGATATCCGAGGTATATTTGCCATTCTTGCGCAGGTTCAGCGCATTGGTGACAGATGTCTCGCCCTTTTGGGCGGTGCAGGCCCAGTTGCCGACCACATCGGCGGCAAGGGCGGGCAGGGGCAGGGCCGCAAGGGCCGCAATCATCAAGATACGCATCAGTCTTCCATGGCCTCCAGTTCATCAATGAAGCCTTCGATCATCGACAGGCCCTTGTTCCAGAAGGCGGGGTCAGAGGCGTCAAGGCCGAAAGGCGCCAGCAGGTCCTTGTGGTGTTTCGATCCGCCGGCTTTCAGCATGTCGAAATACTTGTCTTGGAACGCGTCGGGGTTTTCCTCGTAGACGGCGTAAAGCGCGTTCACCAAGCCATCGCCGAATGCATAGGCATAAACGTAAAAAGGCGAGTGGACGAAATGCGGGATATAGGCCCAGAAGGTTTCATACCCGTCCATGAATTCGAACACGGGGCCAAGCGATTCCGCCTGCACCGACATCCACAGGTCGTTGATGTCTTCGGGGGTCAATTCGCCGCCGCGCCGGGCCGCATGCAGTTTGCACTCGAAATCATAGAACGCGATCTGCCGGACCACGGTGTTGATCATATCCTCGACCTTGCCGGCCAGAAGCGTCTTGCGCTCGGCCTTGGTTTTGGCCTTTTCCAGCATCTTGCGGAAGGTCAGCATTTCGCCGAACACCGATGCCGTTTCCGCCAGTGTCAGCGGGGTGGAGGACAGCATTTCCCCCTGATCCGCCGCCAGCACCTGATGCACGCCATGGCCCAACTCATGCGCCAGCGTCATCACGTCGCGCGGTTTGCCAAGATAGTTCAGCATCACATAGGGGTGCACATTGGTCACGGTCGGGTGTGCAAACGCACCGGGTGCCTTGCCCGGTTTCACGCCCGCGTCGATCCAGCCCTTGGTAAAGAACGGTTCTGAAATCTCGGCCATGCGCGGATCGAAGCTGCCATAGGCCTCTTGCACGATGTCGCGGGCGGCGCCCCAGTTCACGGTCTTCGGCTCGTCGATAGGCAGGGGCGCGTTGCGGTCCCAGACCTGCATCTTGTCCAGCCCCAGCCACTTGGCTTTCAGCGCGTAATAGCGGTGCGACAGGCGCGGGTAGGCACCCACCACGGCATTGCGCAGCGCCTCGACCACCTCGGGTTCGACATCGTTGGACAGGTGCCGCGCGGTCTGGGCGCTTGGCATGTTGCGCCAGCGATCCATGATTTCCTTTTCCTTGGCCTGCGTGTTGTGGACGCGGGCAAAGATTTTCACGTTCTCGCCCAGAACATCGGCGATTTCACGCGCGGCATTCTCGCGCAGGTCGCGGTCGGGTTCGGTCAGCAGGGTGGTGATGGATTCCATCCCCATCACCTCGCCATTCACGTTGAATTCCAGTCCCGCGACGGTTTCATCGAACAGCTTTTCCCAAGCATCCCCGACAACCCCCAGATCGTGCAGGAATTTTTCCAGCTCGTCCGACAACTGGTAAGGTTTCATCGCACGGATGCGGTCGAACACGGGTTTATACCGCGCCAGATCGGCGTTATCTGCAAAAGCCGCATCCAGCTGCGCATCGGGCAGACGGTTCAGTTCCAGCGTGAAGAACACCAGCGGCGTGGTGGCATTGGTCACTTTTTCCTGACAGTCGGACATGAATTTCGCGCGGTCGCCGTCAATGGTCAGCTGGTAATAGCGCAGCCCCGCAAAGGACATGATGCGCCCGGCGATATTGCTGATCTTTTCGTTGCGGTGGACGCATTCCAGCAGGCCCGCCGCATCCAATGTATCAAGCTTGCCCTCGTAATCGGCGGCGAAGGCGGCGCATTCGCCCTCCAGCCACTCCATGTCGCGGGTCAGTTCCGGCGCGTCCTCTGACGCATACAGATCCGTCAGGTCCCATTCCGGCAACTGGCCGAGGTCCTTGCCGCCAGAGGAAGCATTGGCGTCAAAGACGGGGAAGGGCAGATGGAACATGGACGGTCCTTTCATAGGGTTGCTCCCAAGACATAGGCGGCGAGGCCGGAACCCTCAAGGGGAATGGGCGCGGCTTTCCTACCCGTAATGGGTCAAGATTTCGTGCAGATGGTCCAGCGTGTCGGCATCTTGCGGGGTCTTGTCGTGCCGCCAGCGGGCCATGCGCGGGAACCTCAGCGCCACGCCCGACTTGTGCCGGGGCGAGGGCTGGATGCCCTCGAACGCGATCTCGAACACATGTTCGGGCGTGACGCGGCGCACAGGGCCGAACCGTTCCAGCGTGTTCTTGCGCACCTAGGCGGTGATCTGGCGGAATTCGGCATCGGTCAGCCCGGAATAGGCCTTGGTGAAGGGTACCAGATCATTGCCGTTCCAGACTGCAAAGGTGAAATCGGTGAACAGGTTGGCGCGGCGGCCGGACCCCGACTGCGCATATATCATCACCGCGTCGATGGTCAGCGGGTCCAGCTTCCATTTCCACCAATCACCCTTTTTGCGGCCCGTGTGGTAAGGGCTGTCGCGGTGTTTCAGCATCAGCCCCTCGGCGCGTTTGTCGCGGGCTGTGGCGCGTAGGTCGGTCAACGATGACCAATCGGGCGCGTCAATCTTTGGCGAGGGGCGCAGCGGCAGGTCATCGGGCATGTCGCGCATCAGGCTGTCCAGCAGGGCGCGGCGGTGGTGCAGCGGTTCGGCCCGCAGGTCGCGGCCCTGAAATTCCAACAGGTCATAGGCAAGCAGTATGGCAGGCGCGTCTTTCAGCAGGGATTTCGGCACGGTCTTGCGCCCGATCCGCTTTTGCAGCGCGCTGAAAGGCAGGGGCGCGTCTGCGGCGCGGTCCCATGCCAGCACCTCGCCATCCAGCACGCAGCCTTGCGGCAGGAAATCGGTCAGGGGGGCGAATTCGGGAAAGCGATCCGTTATCAGCTCCTCGCCCCGGCTCTATAGGTAAAGCGTGGATTGGCGGTGGATCAATTGCCCGCGAATGCCGTCCCATTTCCATTCGGCCAGCCAGTCGGCGCGGTCGCCAAGCGTATCGGCGGGGCCGTTCACCCCATGCGCCAGGCAGAACGGATAGGGGCGCGAGGCAGCGGCCGCCGGGTCGTCCTCCTCGATCAGTTGTGCCCAAGTGGTGTTGTCTGGCGTCCAGTCGCCCATCAGCCGATGGGCCAGTTCGGATTCGTCGCGGCCCGTGGCCTGCGCCAATGCCCGGGTCATCAGTTTCTGGCTGACGCCAAGGCGAAAGCCCCCCGTCAGAAGCTTGTTGAACACCAGACGTTCCTCGGGCGGCAGGCTGCCCCACGCGGCCAGAATGGCCTGTTTGCGCATGTCCTCGTCCGCGTCCGCCAAGGTGCGGATATGGTCGATCCAATGGGTAAGGCTGCGGTCGCTGTCCTGCGTGGGCGGGGGCAGAAGCAGGGCCAGCGATTCGGCCGGATCGCCCACAACGGCGTAAGACTCCTCCAACAGCCACAGGGGGATATCCGCCGCCTCGGCCACCCAATCGCGCAGGCGCGGGCCGGTAATGGCGCGGCGCGGGCGGCGGCCTGAGAATAACGCGACGGTCCACAGCCTGTCCGTCTCGGGCGCGTAGCGGAAGTATTCGGCTAGCGCTCCGATTTTCAGGGTGGTGCGTGTGGTCTGGTCCAGCGCGGTGAACAGGGCGGCAAAGCGCTTCATGCCGCGTCCTCTCCGGCCTCGTCCCCGCCGAATTCGGTGGGCACCACCTGCGCGTTCAGGTTGCAATCATTCAGGTATCGCGTAAAAATGTCCGTGTAACCATGTGTTACATATATATTTTCTGCTGTCATTTGTTGGATGGCGGACAGCCGCCCGCCCCAATCGGCATGGTTGGAAATAACAAAGCCCCGATCCCCCGCATGCCGCCAGCGGATGCCGCGCAGGGCCATCCAGCCGCTGGCAAAACCGCTTGATCCGCGCCCGAAACGTTTAGACCAGGACGAGCCAAGCGCCGAGGGCGGAGCCAGCAGCATAGCGCCCGGATGCGCCTTTGGGTCCAGATCGGGGGTGATGCGGATTGTATCGGGCAAGGCATAGCCCGCGCCGCGTAGCACCTCGTTCGTATTTTCCACCGCGGCATGTGTCAGGATCGGGCCGATGCTGTCGTCCAGCATGGTCATCAGCCGCTGCGCCTTGCCCAGCGAATAGGCGCCCAGCATCGGGGTCACGCCCTGCGCGGCGCAGGACCGCCACCATGCGGTTAGATCCGCCGCCACCGCCGCCTGCGGCTGCCATTTGAACACGGGCAGACCAAAGGTGCTTTCGGTCACGAAATGCTGGCAGGGCACAGGCTCGAACGGTTCGGACAGGCCGTCGTTTTCCAACTTGTAATCGCCCGAGACCACCCAAACCTCGCCCTTGTAGGCCACGCGGATCTGGGCCGATCCGGGGACATGGCCCGCCGGATGGAAGGAAACAGAAACCCCATTTATATCAAGGACCTGACCATAGGGCAGGGTGTCTATCGCGATCTCGCCCAGCCGGTGCCGCATCACCGCGGCAGAGCCGGGCGTGCACAGGTAGGCCCCGTGACCGGGGCGTGCGTGGTCGGCATGGGCATGAGTGATCAGCGCCCGCGCCACGGGCCGCCACGGGTCGATGTAAAAATCCCCGCGCGGACAGTAAATGCCCCGGTCAGTAAAGGTCAGCAACGTCATACCGGCAAACCTAGTGCAAGGGCAGGGGCGGGAAAGGCCGGAACACAAAACGGCCCCGCGCGGGATGCGGCGGGGCCGATTGTTTTACTGTGGGCGCAGATCAGGCAGAGCGCGCCTGCCCCGCATCGCCATGCTCGCCATTGCCATTGGCATTCTGGCGGAACAGGTCGGCCATCTGGTCGAACAGGGCTTTGCGGATTTCGGGGCGTTCCATCATCACCTCATGCTCGCCGCCGTCCAGGATTTGCAACTTGCCATTTGGCCAGCGGCTCATCCGGTCGTGGACGCGGTCCCAATCGACGATACGCTCGTTCGAGCCCATGAAACAGATCGCGGGCACGTCGGGGGACAGTTTGCGCGACAGGTCCAGCGAGTCCAAAAGCCCCTCGTGCAGCCATGTCAGCGACGGGCCACCCAGCAGCAATTCGGGATGGGCGCGGCCCTGGCCGCGCATGAAATCATACATGGCGCGATCTGTGGTCAGCTTGTTCTTTTCATAGGGTTCGACCATCACGTAATTGTCGCGCTTGGTCGAGGGCGACAAGACATGACCCAGCCCAATCTTGCCCGAGGACCAGCCCAGCGAATGGGCAAACATGCGCAGGGGCAGGTTCAGGTCGATCCCGAACATCGGGCCGGTAAAGGCGGCGGCCTTGACATCCAGCCCTTCCATTTGGGCGCGCAGGCCAATCGCGCCGCCCATGGAATGGGCCAGCAGGAACCACGGTTTGGGCAGGTCCAGTTCGGTTGCGGCGGCCAGCATTTCGGCCACGTCCAGCTGGAAATCGGTGAACCGATTCACATGCCCGATCGAGCGGTCGTCCAGCAGCCGGTCGGCCAGACCCTGACCGCGCCAGTCGATGGCGATTGTGGCAAAGCCGCGTTCGGCCAGCTCGGTGGCTGCGGGTCCGTATTTTTCGACATATTCGGTGCGGCCGGGGAAAAGCAGAACCGTCCCCCCCGGCGCGTCTTTGTTCCAGGTGGCGACGCGCACACGCACCTCGTCACTGGCGGTGCGCCAAAAGGCTTGGGCTCCGTCGGGGCCCGCGGCGATGTCAGCGAAAAAGGCAGCTTGTTCCATCATCCTACCTGTTGTCAGGTTGGCTTAGGCCAAGGCCGCGCCAAGTTTCATTGCAAGCGCCATATCGCCGTCCAGCGCCAGCTTGCCAGACATGAATGCGGCGGTCGGGTTCAGATCGCCCGACATCATGTCCTGAAAGGTTGCTGCATCGGCGGTCAGGGTCACGTCGGCGTCTTCGTCGGACGCGCGCGCGCCCGAATCGTCCACGACAACCGAGCCTTCATCCTGAATATGGAACTTGACGGAACCGCCGATATTTTCGTCGGCCAGCTTCTCGTTCAGGGCGTCGACTGCCCCGGAAATCACGTCGCTCATCTAAGCTTCCCTTTCTTTTGATGAGGTCAGGGATAGAAATTCCATCCCCGCAGGTTACACTCAGTTCCGATATGAGCGCACACTTAGAGAATCTCAAAGCTATCCTCGCGGCAACCATGGCAATAGTCATGTATTCCATACCCCTGTCCGCACAGGACGCGGGCGGTGTGCAGCCGCCCCGCGACCTGCCCGCGCTCTACGCCGAACTGGCCGAGGCAGAGGAGGATGCGGCAATCGCGCTTGTGCGCGAGATCGAACTGGAATGGCGGCGGTCGGGCTCGGTCACGTTGGACCTGCTGCTGCGCCGTGGAACCGATGCGTTGGAGCGGGGCGATACCGGGGCCGCCATCGACCATTTCACCGCCCTGACCGACCACGCGCCGGATTTCGCCGCCGGCTGGTATGGCCGCGCCAAGGCGTTTTTCGCCACCCAGCAATGGGGGCTGGCCGTGGCCGACCTGGAGCATGTGCTGGCCATTGACCCCGATCATTTCGAAGCGATCTATGCATTGGGCGCGATTCTGGAGCAGTCGGACCGCCCGAAAAAGGCGCTTGTGGCCTACCAGCTTGCCCTTGGCGTCCACCCGCATTACGACGACGCGCAACAGGCTGTCGCGCGGCTGACGCCGAAAGTGGGCGGGCGCGACCTCTGATCGGGTGGGGCGAATAACCGGAAAGGACAGCGCGGTGCAATCGCGGATCACGGCCGTTCTGGGGCCGACCAATACCGGCAAGACGACATATGCCATCGAACGGATGCTGGGCTATCGGTCCGGCATCATCGGGCTGCCATTGCGGCTGCTCGCGCGCGAGGTTTACGACCGCATCGTCGATGCGCGCGGCCCGTCCGTGGTTGCCCTGGTCACGGGCGAGGAGCGGATCGTGCCGCCCCGCGCCCAGTATTGGGTCTGCACCGTCGAGGCGATGCCCGAAGCCATGGGTGCCGATTTTCTGGCCGTGGACGAGATCCAGCTTTGTGCCGACCCTGAACGCGGCCATGTGTTTACCGACCGTCTTTTGCGCGCGCGCGGCACCCATGAAACCCTGTTCCTTGGGTCCGACACCATGCGCGGGCCGATTGCGCAGCTTGTGCCGGGGGTGCAGTTCATGCGGCGGGATCGCATGTCGCAGCTTATCTATTCAGGTCCGAAAAAGATAAGCAGAATGCGCACTCGCAGCGCGATTGTCGGATTTTCAGTTGATAATGTATATGCGATTGCGGAGCTGATCCGCCGCCAGAAGGGTGGCGCTGCCGTGGTCATGGGCGCGCTTTCACCGCGCACCCGCAACGCGCAGGTCGAGATGTATCAAAATGGCGATGTCGATTACCTGGTCGCCACCGATGCCATCGGCATGGGGCTGAACCTTGATATCGACCATGTTGCCTTTTCCGCGCTGTCGAAATTCGACGGGCGGCGGATGCGCCCCCTTGCGCCCAACGAGCTGGCCCAGATCGCGGGCCGGGCCGGGCGCGGCATGAAGGACGGCACCTTTGGCGTCACCGGCGAGGCAAGCCCGCTGGATGACGAGGTGGCAGGCGCGATCATGGACCACCGTTTTACCCCGCTGAAACGTCTGCAATGGCGCAATCACGCCCTGCAATTCGGCACGGTAGAGGCGCTTGTCCGGTCGCTTGAGGAAAGCCCCAGGGACGAGATCTTGATGCGCGCCCGCGAAGCGGACGACCTGATGACGCTGAAATCCCTGTCCGGCGTGGCCGAGGTGCAGGCCCGCGCCACGGATGGTCCTTCGGTGAAACTGCTGTGGGATGTCTGCCGCATTCCCGATTTTCGCGGCATCAGCCACGCTGAGCATGCCAACATGGCCGAGGTGATCTATAATCACCTGCATCAGCGCGGCAGCCTGCCGAATGACTGGATGGCGCGGCAGATCAAACGCATCGACCGCACCGATGGCGACATCGACGCGCTGTCGAAACGGCTGGCCTTTATCCGCACATGGACATATGTCGCGCAACGCAAGGGCTGGGTCGATGACGAAAGCCATTGGCGCGGGGCGACTCGCGCTGTAGAAGATCGGTTGTCGGATGCGCTGCACGAGCGTCTGACCCAAAGATTTGTGGACCGGCGCACATCCGTGCTTTTGCGCCGGCTCAAACAGAAGGAGGCCCTTTTGGCCGAGGTAGATGACAAGGGTGAAGTGACGGTCGAGGGCGAGTTCATCGGCCGTCTTGAAGGGTTCCGGTTCCGTCAGGACAAGGACGCAACGGGGCAAGAGGCGAAAACGCTGCGGCAGGCGAGTGTGGCGGCGTTGGCCCCGCATTTCCATCTGCGCGCGGACCGTTTCTATAACGCGCCCGATACCGAGATTGATTTCACCGAGCAGGGCGGCCTCATGTGGGGCTCTGACGCGGTGGGCAAACTGGTGGCGGGCGATGATCCGCTCAAGCCGCGTGTGCAGGCCTTCGTCGATGACGAAGCCGGCACCGAGGTGGCCCAGAAGGTCGAGCGCCGCTTGCAGCATTTCATCGACCGCAAGGTCACGGCCCTGTTCGAGCCGCTGTTGGCGATGAAGAATGACGAGACCCTGACCGGGCTTGCGCGCGGCTTCGCGTTCCGTCTGGTCGAACATATGGGCGTGATCCCGCGCGGCGAAGTCGCCGACGAGGTCAAGGCGCTGGAGCAGGACGCGCGCGGCGCATTGCGCAAGCATGGCGTCCGTTTCGGCCAGTTCACCGTGTTCATGCCCTTGCTGCTGAAACCCGCGCCGACCCGTCTGCGGCTGGTGCTGTGGTCGCTGGCTAAGGATTTGGGCGAATTCCCCGAAGCGCCGCCCCCCGGTTTGGTCACCGTTCCTGCGCCACGCGACGCGGTGCCGGGCTATTTCACCATGGCGGGCTATCGCGCGGCAGGGGAACGGGCAATCCGTATCGACATGCTGGAACGCCTGGCTGACATGCTGCGCGGCGTTGACAGCCGCGCCGGGTTCGAGGCGACGGCGGATATGCTGTCGATCACGGGCATGACGCTGGAACAGTTCGCGGACCTGATGCAGGGGCTTGGCTATAATGCTGAAAAAGGTGAACGCGCCAAGGTGAAAGCCGCCGCGCAACCAGTTGATGCCAAAGCGAAACCCGAAGGCGAGGGCGCTGAAGTTGCTGCCGCCGAGGCACCGCAGGACGCGGCCGCGGAAAAGGCAGAAGCCCCGGCAGAAGCCCCTGCGGACACTCAGCCCGAAGCGGAGACCCCGCCTGCCGAAGCCGCTGCAGATGCAGTTGTCGAAGCCGAAGCGGCTGTGGAAGCGCCCGAGATGGAGGTGTTCTATACCTTCACATGGGCCCGCAAGCCGCAAGGCGGCAAGGGCCGTGGCCGTGGCGGCGACCGTGCAGCGAATGCTGGCGGCGAACGTGGACAAGGCAAGCGCGAAGGCGGCCGACGCGATGGTGGCAAGCCGCGCGGCAAGGGTGGCCCGCGCCGCGACGGCGGCAAGCCGCAAGGTGCCAAGACCTTCGAGGCGCGCCCGCCCAAGAAGGACACGATCGACCCTGACAACCCCTTCGCCGCGGCGCTTATGGGGCTGAAGGACAAAGGCTGACCCATGTCCGAGCCGCGTGCCCGGATCCGGATTGACAAGTGGTTGTGGCAGGCGCGGTTCGTCAAGACCCGCAGCCTTGCCGCGAAACTTGTGTCGGCCGGGCATCTGCGGCTGAACGGTGAAAAGATCGCCAAGCCCGCGCAGGCCGTTGGGCCAGGCGATGTTCTGACCTTCCCGCAAGGCAACCGGGTGCGCGTCGTCAGAATCGTCGCGCTTGGCGAGCGCCGCGGCCCTGCGCCCGAAGCGCAGACCCTTTACGATGATATGAGCCCCGCCCCGCAGAATGATGTTCCAACCGCGCCCCGCCCAGCAGGCCAGGGGCGTCCGACGAAACGTGACCGGCGAAAACTGGACCTTGATCGCCAGCGGGTGCTTGAATGATCCGCCGTGCTGGCATACCCATGGGCAAGCCGAGAAGATGAGAGAGAACCATGACTTACGTCGTCATCGATAACTGCATCGCCTGCAAATACACCGACTGTGTCGAAGTATGCCCCGTGGATTGCTTCTACGAAGGTGAGAACATGCTGGTGATTCACCCCGATGAGTGCATCGACTGCGGCGTGTGCGAGCCGGAATGCCCCGCCGATGCGATCCGCCCGGACACCGAGCCGGAGATGGAAAAATGGGTCGAGTTCAACCGCAAGTATTCGGAAATGTGGCCGGTGATCGTGTCCAAGAAAGACCCGCTTCCCGGGTACGAGGACAAGGATGGTGAAACCGGCAAGCTGGAGAAATATTTCTCGGAAGCGCCGGGCGAGGGCGGTTAAGCCCCCGATTCGCGGCGATGCAGCATGGCGCGACCCCGCGCGGTGGTGTCGCGCGTGCCACAATGCGCTATATCTGGTTGATTTTCAGGTAATTCCCGATGCTTGCACGCGGCGTTCTTCCGAATTGCTGATTTTTGTGCTATTGTAATACATATATGACCAAGACTGCCTGACACCCACTTACATGCGCCCAACCCTGGACAGGGTGTTTCTTGCGCGTTTATCCTGCCCCGCCGAGATCGTAATGACGGTCCCGATGCGGTTTTTTTGCCCTTAAGGTTCCCGGACCCGAGGCGTGATGTAAGCGATGGAGATGTCAGTCCGGTCTTTGCGAGGAAGGATTGCATGAGCAAAACGAAGAAGTCTGAATTTCGCCCTAACGACTATGTGGTCTATCCGGCCCATGGCGTGGGACAGATCGTGTCGATCGAGGAACAGGAAATCGCGGGTATCCCGCTGGAACTGTTCGTGATCTCGTTCGAGAAGGACAAGATGACCCTGCGGGTGCCGACGAACAAGGCGACCGAGATCGGGATGCGCAGCCTGTCCAGCCCCGATGTGGTGTCCAAGGCGATGACCACGCTTAAGGGCAAGGCCAAGGTGAAGCGCGCCATGTGGTCGCGTCGCGCCCAGGAATATGAGCAAAAGATCAACTCTGGCGATCTGATCGCGATCGCCGAGGTCGTGCGCGACCTGCACCGCACCGACGATCAGCGCGAGCAGAGCTATTCCGAGCGTCAGCTTTATGAAGCGGCTTTGGAGCGTCTGACCCGCGAGGTTGCCGCCGTGTCCGGATCGGATGAGGTGTCGGCCGCCAAGAAGGTGGACGACGTGCTGGTCAGCCGCGCCGCCGCCTGATCTGTTCCTGAACCGAATGGAAAACGCCCTGCCACAAGGTGGGGCGTTTTTCGTTGGGGCTTGACCTTGTGGCGCCTGCTAACGCAGGCACAGGGTTTCATTTGCACGCGCGCAGCCCGGGGCGCTGCCCCGGACCCCGGAGGCTGTCCTTGAGTTGAAATGTCATAAAAGCGTGGCAAGCAGGGCGATTTCGGTCACTTGCTGGGTCGCGCCAAGGATATCGCCGGTTTGCCCGCCGATCTTGGCCTTGGCAATCATGGCGATGCCGGCCGTGGTGAGCGCGGCGATGATCAGCAGCGTGAAAGGGGCGTTCGTGGTGACCAGGCAGACGGCGAAGGCAAGCGCGATTCCGATGGTGGCGCTGCGCGGCGAGGGGCGACCGGTGGAGCGCGAAAGCCCGTTCGGGCGCGCATTGGGTAGGGCCGCCATCAGCCCCGTCATGGCGGCGCGAGACAGGGTCGCCGTAGCGATGAGTGCGGCGGGATTGCTGATGATCAGCACCGTGATGGCGGACCAGCGCGCTGCCAGTGACAGGACCACGGCGATCACCCCATAGCTGCCGATATGGCTGTCTTTCATGATTTCCAGCCTGCGCTCGCGGGTCCAGCCGCCCCAAAGCCCGTCGGCCGCGTCGGCAAGGCCATCCTCGTGCATGGCGCCTGTGGTGATGATCGCAGTGGCGAGGGCGGTCAGGGCTGCAAGGGGGGCGGGCAGGCCCATGGCCAGGGTCAGGCTGCCAAACATCGCGGAAAGCGCACCGATCACCATGCCGGTGACCGGGAAAGCCCAGGCGGCCATCGCCCCGCGCGATAGGGCCGCATCCGATGCGCGCAGTGGCAGGCGGGTCAGCAGCGAGAAGGCGGCCGCCAGATCGCCGCCGATGTCGGTCAGTCGCATGTTTCTGTCCCTTTCGCGGGTTTGCCCCCCAGTAGCATTAGGCTAAAGACGGCGGCAAGAATTCTGTGAAAGGCTGCATTTATGTTGGATCAAGTGAACACATTGGACGATTTGAAGGCGCGTCTTTCGGATTTGCCGCAACCCGATGCGGTGGCCCATGCCGGGGCGCAGGCGCGCAATGGCCAGTTGACCAAGCCGCCGGGCGCCTTGGGCCGGTTGGAGGATCTGGCGCTGTGGTATGCGGGCTGGCGCGGTGCCGCACGGCCCAGGGTGACGGCACCTCAGGTGGTGATTTTTGCCGGAAATCATGGGGTTACGGCGCAGGGCGTATCCGCCTTTCCGGCCGAGGTGACCGAGCAGATGGTGATCAATTTTGTCAATGGCGGGGCTGCGGTGAATCAGCTGTCGCGGGCGGCGGGGGCGCAGATGGACGTGTTTGCCCTGGCGCTGGAACGTCCTACGGCGGATTTCACCGAAAAGCCAGCGATGAGCGAAGCGGAGTTTGTCGCCGCCTTCACCACCGGCTGGGAGTCGGTGAACGAGGGCACGGATCTGCTTGTGACCGGCGAGATGGGGATCGGGAACACCACTTCGGCTGCCGCCTTGGTGCTGTCGCTTTATGGCGGCGCGGCCGGGGATTGGGCCGGACGCGGAACGGGTGTCGATGACGCGGGGCTGCGGCTGAAGGCGGACGTGATCGCGCGGGCGGTGGCGCTGCACGGCGCGCCCAAGGGGCTGGAGGCGCTGCGCTGTATGGGCGGGCGCGAGTTGGTCGCCATGGCCGGTGCCATCGCGCGGGCGCGCGTGTTGCGCATTCCGGTCATCTTGGACGGGTTTATCTGCTGCGCGGCGGCGGCTTGTCTTGCCGATGAAATTCCCGGTGCCTTGGATCACTGCGTGGCGGGCCATGTCAGTGCCGAGGCGGCGCATGGCGCGGTTCTGGCGCGTCTGGGCAAAGAGCCGCTATTGTCGCTGGGGATGCGCCTTGGCGAAGGGTCGGGGGCGGCGCTGGCCATCGGCATCGTCAAGGCCGCGCTGGAGTGTCATTCCGGCATGGCGACCTTTGCCGAGGCGGGCGTTTCGGACGGTTAAACGACGGGCCGGGCGGGGTTATTCCCCCGCCTCGCGTTTTTCCAGATGGGTAGCAAGGGTTGATTCCAGCTCTTTCTCCAGTTCCTTTGCGCGTTTGATATAAGCCTCGTTCTGGCTGGCGGGAATGGTCGGATCCCACAGTTGCGCCAGTTCGCGCACGGCCTGCCGGTCGTGATGATAGAACACATCCTCGGCCTGGGCGGCCTCCCATTCGGACATGCCTATGTTTTCAAGTGCATAGCGGCCCGCGCGCAAGCTGCTGTCGAACATTTCGCGCACGATGTCGTCGGCACCGGCCTTGTATAGCTGGAACACATGGGTGCGGTCGCGAGCGCGGGCGATGATATGCAGGTCGGGGCGTTCGCGGCGCGCATAGGCGACAAGCCGGTTGGTCGCCTCGGGGCTGTCCAGTGCCACAACCAGGACGCGGGCCTCGCCCAGACCGGCGGCGTGGAGCAGTTCGGGCCGGGTCGGATCGCCGAAGAACCCCTTGAAACCGAAGCGGCGCATGACCTGGATCGTTTCCATGTCATGGTCCAACACGACGGTCTTGAACCCTGCCGATTGCACCAGACGGTTGACGATCTGGCCAAAGCGGCCAATCCCGGCAATGATGACGGGGCCTTGCTCGTCGATCTCGTCATCGGCCTGTTGCTGGCCGTTCTCGCCCATGCGGCGCGACAGCAGATCGTAGAAGATGAACAGCAGCGGCGTGATCAGCATCGACAGTGTCACGATCAGCAGCAGTCGGTCACCCAGACCCTGCGGGATGATGCGTTGCTGCACGGTAAAGGACAGCAGGACGAAGCCGAATTCACCAGCCTGGGCCAGCGACAGGGTGAACAGCCACTGGTCGCGCCCCTTCAGTTTGAACGCCTTGCCAAGACCGTAAAGAACCAGCCCTTTCAACAGGATAAGGGCCACAGTCAACCCGATCAGCGTGGCGGGCGATTTCAACAGGATGGTGAAATTGATACCCGCGCCGACGGTGATGAAGAACAGGCCCAGCAACAGGCCCTTGAAGGGTTCGATATCGGATTCCAACTCGTGCCGGAATTCGGAGTTGGCCAGAACCACCCCTGCAAGAAATGTGCCAAGCGCGGGGGACAGGCCCACGGCGGTCATCAGGAAGGCAATGCCCAGCACGATCAGCAGGGCAAAGGCGGTATACATCTCGCGCAGGCGCGCATGGTGGATGAATCGGAACAGTGGGCGGGTCAGGTAGATACCGGCTAGGATGACCACCGCGACCGCGCCAAGGGTCACAAGGGTCACGCCCCAGCCCGGCAGCCCCTCGACCAGCGACATGGAGTGGTGGGCGGCATCGGCTTTTTCCAGTTCCGAGGGGCGCATGATCGTGCCGTTGGGCAACAGCTCTGCCCCGAGAGGGCTGGCCAGCAGCGGCAGCAGCGCCAGCATCGGGATCACCGCAATATCCTGCGTCAGCAGAACCGAGAAGGCCGAGCGCCCGCCCGCCGTCTGCATCAGCCCCTTTTCAGATAGTGTTTGCAATACGATAGCGGTCGAACTTAACGCAAAGATCGCACCGATCGCCGTTGCGGTGGCAAGGTCCTGGCCCAGTGCCACGGCGGCGGCCATCACCAGCCCCATGGTCAGCACGATCTGTGCGCCGCCCAGCCCGATCAGCCGGTGGCGCATGTTCCAAAGGGCGCGTGGTTCCAGTTCCAGCCCGATGAGGAACAGCATCATGACCACGCCGAATTCGGCGAAATGCTGCAAGGACTGCGTTTCGGACCCGACCAGCCCCAGCACCGGCCCGATCAGAATACCGGCAGAGAGGTATCCCAAGACCGACCCCAGCCCCAGCCGTGCGGCAAGGGGCACGGCGATCACCGCCGCGGCTAGATAGATGGAGGCCTGATAGAGAAAATCCTGCATATTCGTTCCACTGCCCCATTCCGGTGCGGTTGCCTGCCCGTCGCAAACCCCGATTCCGGATGCGCCTACGGCGCGCTCTTACACATTTATATGGGGGGAAGGGTTTGGAATTCTACAAGTTCAGCGGTCTGACAATACGAAAGCCAAAGATTTTCCCGAAAGCGGGGCAGTCAGGGCGCGGCGCTTAGCCCTTGGGCATTTTCAGCGTCACGTTGCGCCCGTTCTTTTGATAGCGCAACTCCTTTTCGGAAATGGCGACGACGCGGCCCCCATCGACGCGATCACCCACGCTGACCTTCTGGTAGCGGCCATTCGCGAGACGCACCAATGCGCGGCGTGCCGAGGGTTTGCCATAGACCCCGATCAGGTTGACCTTGCGCAGGTTGATCGCGTTGCGCACCGTCGCCTGCTTGGCCACATTGGCCTTGGACGGGATCGAGGGGCTGACCGTGCGTGGCTTGACCGCCGCAGCCGAGGCGGTGCGGATCGCCGGCGCGGTTTCCTGCTGCTCGCGGGCGCGCTGCACGAGGCGTGTAAAATTGCCGGGCCGGTCCTTGGGTTTCAGCGAACTGGCAACGGCAAGGCGCGTGCCGGTGGCGCGCGGGTCAACTGCGGGTTCGGGGGTGGTCACGGCCTCTTGCACCGCGCCTTCGACCGCATTGGCCAGCGATGCGGCGCGGGCGGCCTCGGCATCGGAACGGGCGGCGGACTGGGCGGCGGCAAGGGCACGTTCTTGCGCCGATTCAGGGCGCAGGCGGGGCCGGATCGCGGCCAGTTCGGACCGGGTCAGCCCGCCGAACTGGGTGCGTTCGTTCTGTTCGAGCAGATCGCCGGGGCGCGGGCGCGGGCGGATCTGCGCAAGGCGCAGGTCGGCGCTGCCGGTCTCGGCGACCGGATCCTCGGCGAAACGGGTCGGGGTTTGCGGCGGTTTGCGCGGCGGCGGGCCAGCAAAAACGGTGAAGCCTTCGGGCGATAGCGTGCCTTCGGGCGTGGCCTGGACCAGCCCGCGCGGATCGAAGGGCGTGACTGTGCCCGCCGCCATGGGGTTGCGCTGCCCGCGCTGCGCCGCATCGGGGGCAATGCCACGCGGGTCGGGCAGGGCGATCGCGTCCTGGATGGTCACCGACGGGTCGATCGAGGTTTGGTACATATCGTCCAGCGTGATCGCCTCGGGCGCCTCGGGCCGGGTCGGCGCGGCCTGCCAGATGCCGGTGGCGGCATAGCGCGCGGCCACTTCCTCGGGCGAGAGTGGCGGGACAAGGCCGGGCGCGGACAGGCCTGTTGCCTCGCCGAATTCGGGGCGGTTGTCCGTGTCGTCGAACATGGCCAGATCGGCATGGCCTTCGGGCGTGGCCTCGTCGCCTTCGGCAAGGGCGGTTTCATCCATGCCCGGTGGCGCCTCGGCAAAGGCGGGGCTATCATTGCCAAACCCGAACAGGCGCGAAAGCTGCTCGGGCGCGATGGCGGCAAAGGCGGCCATGCCGGCAAGGAACAGCATCAGGATGGCGGTCAGGATCAGCCCCAGATAGCGCGGCTTGCCGCCAATGGTGACGACATCGGAATCGGGGCGGCGGGCGCCGAAAATCGTCAGGCGCTGGCGCTCGTTCGCGGCGCGCTGGCGGGCTGTGGTTTTTGGATCTTGCGCGGTGCGCGCGACCTTTTTCGCCGTCATTTCCGGGCGGGATGTGGCGGCGTCGTCATCGGCCTGCCGCGGCTTCTCCGACGGTTTCAGGCGCCCTGTAAAGATAGCGCTGGCTGCGCTGGTCAGCGGGGCAAGGCGAGCGGCGAGGCCCGTGCTGCCGCTGCGCGCCGCACCGGTCTTGCGGGCGGCGACACCGGCGATTTCCGGCGCGGGCCTTTGTTTCAGCGTATTGCCAAGCGGCGCTGGGGCAGGCGGCAATCTTTCGGGGGCTGCATCGCTGTTATCCGTCGGGGTCGGTTCCGGTGTCTGGTCCAGGGGTACGGGCGGTTCGGGCAGATCGGCCGGGTCAACAGGGATCGACGGGGCATTCAGACGCTTGTCGGTTATGCCCGCATCGCGGGTCGCACCGGCCAGCCGGCCCGCCGCGGGGGTGGCATCGTCCCGGCGCGCGCGGATCGATTGAAAGGCAATCGGCCCTGCCTCTGTCGCCTTGCCTACGGCGGGGGCGGGGGGCAGTTTGCCGCGCTGCCCCGCATCGGGCGCGCTTTGCCGCGCCGGGTCGGGCGCGCCCGAACGAGCGGCGCGGAACGAGGGGATTTCCAGCGGCGGATCGCCAGCGGGCGGCAGATCGGGGTCGATCGCGGGCTGCGGCACGTCCGGCGGGGTGTGGTCCGGCGTGGCGGGCGGCTCTGGCGGCACATCCGGCTGGTCCGGCGTTTCGGCAGGCGTTTCAGGCTCCTGCTCTGGCAGGTCAGGCGCGGGTTCTTCCGGCGGCGCGGGCGCGGGCTGCGGATCGGGCTGGACCGGCGTTTCCGGCTCGGTTTCCGGGGTCGGTTCGGGCACGCGGTCCGGCTGGTCCGGCGCTGGCGGATCCGGCACCGGATCGGCATCAGGCGGCTGCGGCCCCGGGGGCGGCACCGGTTCCGGGTCTTTATAGGGAATCGGATCGGGATCATGCGGCCGCGGTTCTGGATCGGCGGCAGTGGGGGCGGCATCGTTTTCCGCTGCGGGGGCAGGGTCCGGTTCCGGTTCGGGGCGTGGAATCTTTGCCGTGCCGATCACGCGGATGGCTTGCAGGTCGCGGGCCACGGTGGCGGTCGGGCCAAGCGCCTCGCGGGCGGAGGGGGCGATGCCCAGGAACGGCTCGCCGGGGAAGGCCAACTGTTCGGGGATGGCGACGAAGGACACCGGGGTGAACCCGTATTCCAGCGCGAACCCCTCTGCCTCTTGCAGGGTTTCGCGGGCGACGGCGGCGATATGGGTGTTTTCGCCATCGACCGTCCAGTTATAGACCAGATCATGCACCTGATAGGGCGTGGTTCCTTCCAGCGCGAGGGCCACGCGCTGTTCGCGCATCACCTCGTCCGGCAGGATGCCGGTCTGGATGGTCAGGTAACGAATCTGGTCATTGGGGATCACGACCTTGCACTGGACGCCCGAGGGCGACAGCCGCAGTGCATCCTCGCGGATTGCGCCAAGGGGCACGGCAAGATCGGGCACATCCAGCGCTGTTTCGCCGACAAGATGCCAGCCCGACGGCACGCGGTGCAGCAGGCGAATGCCCTCGAAGGACAGGATCAGGGCGAAATTCGGTTTCATCGCGAACGCTTTAACACTGGCGGCCCCACCCGTGAAGCGGGCAGGTTATTCGATATCATTTTAGGGCAGGTTATCGCGCAAAGAAAGGGCTGGGCGTGTTTCTGGCGCGGGAGCCTCCGGCGGGGATATTTGCGGACCAAAGAAGCCGGCACGGTGCGCCCGATTTGCAGGGCGCACCGCGTGTTCGGGCCGGTTCAACCGGCGGCGTTCAGCGCCTGGTCCAGATCGGCGATCAGGTCATCGACGTTTTCGATGCCGATGGAAATGCGCACCACGTCCGGGCCTGCGCCCGCGGCGATCTGCTGTTCCTCGGTCAGCTGGCGGTGCGTGGTCGAGGCCGAGTGGATGATCAGCGAGCGGGTGTCGCCCAGGTTGGCCACGTGCGAGAACAGGTTCAGGCTGTCCACCAGTTTCACGCAGGCATCATAGCCGCCCTTCAGCTTGACGGTGAACAGCCCGCCGGTGCCGCGCGGGAACAGCTCTTGCGCCTTGGCGTGATAGGGCGAGGATTTCAACCCCGCATAGGTGACGCCCGCAACCGCGGCGTGCCCTTCCAGCCATTCGGCAATTTCAATGGCGTTCTGGCAGTGCCGTTCCATCCTGAGGCTGAGGGTTTCGATTCCCATCAGCGTGTAATGGGCGGCTTGCGGGTTCAGGGTCATGCCCAGATCGCGCAGACCGATGGCGATGCCGTGGAAGGTGAACGCCAAGGGCCCGAATGTTTCGTGGAATTTCAGCCCGTGATAGGCGGGTTCGGGCTGGCTGAGCGAGGGGAACTTGTCGGATGCGGACCAGTCGAAATTGCCCGAATCCACCACCGCGCCGCCGGTGACGGTGCCGTTGCCGGTCAGGTACTTGGTCATGGAATGCACGACCAGCGTCGCGCCCATTTCGATGGGGCGGCACAGGTAAGGCGTGGCGGCGGTGTTATCGACGATCAGCGGTAGCCCCGCCTTGTTCGCCACGTCGGCAATGGCGGGAATGTCGGTCAGCACGCCGCCGGGGTTCGCGATGGATTCGCAGAAAATCGCGCGGGTGTCGTCGTCGATCGCCTCGGCCACGGCCTTGGGGTCGTCGAAATCCACGAATTTCGCGGACCAGCCAAAGCGTTTGATGGTCTGGCTGAACTGGGTGATCGTGCCGCCATAAAGCCGGTTCGACGCCACCACGTTGCGCCCCGGCGCCATCAGCGGGAACAGCGCGATCAGCTGCGCCGCGTGGCCCGACGAACAGCAGACCGCGCCTGCGCCGCCTTCCAACGTGGCGACGCGTTCTTGTAGCACGGCCACGGTGGGGTTGGTCAGGCGCGAATAGATAAAGCCGACCTCTTGCAGGTTGAACAGCGCGGCGGCGTGATCGGCATCGCGAAACACATAGGCCGTGGTCTGGTAGATCGGCGTCTGGCGCGCGCCGGTGGCCGGATCGGGGCGTGCGCCGGCGTGAATTTGCAGCGTGTCAAAACCGTAGTTGGGTGCGTCGGTCATCTGGGTCCTCCGTTGGAAAATCTTTGATGCAAAGGGGTAGGGGGTTCGCCCTGACTGTGCAACGGAAATGCGCGGTTGTCGTGCGGTGCATACATTGAGTGTATGTTGACACCGAAGACACCAAAGCATAGAACAAAAGTATGTTGAGACTCTTGGAGAATATGGATATGAGCGAAGCAGAGAAAAAATCCCCGGCAACAAAAGCCGGCAAAGGCAAAGCGGGCAAGACAGAAAAGAAATCGCGCGCCGCCAAGCTGGAACAGCTGACCAAGGCCAGCACCCTGACGGTCGTGTTGGAGCCGGGTGTGCGCAAGCTGGCCAATGGCATGGCCAAGAAATCCGGTCTGGATATGAACCACTTCATCCAGAAACTGGTCGAGGACAAGCTGATCGAAGAGGGTGAGGCGGGCAACCCGCTGGTCGAACGTCTGCGCGCTAAGCGCGGCGTGATTTCCCGTGTGGTCGAACTGGCCCGCGAAATGGACGAGACCGGCAAGTTCGACGAACATTTTATCCTTGAGGTGGTCAAAGCCGCATCCAAGGACAAGGATTTTGCCGCGCAATATGCCGTGGCCACCGGCGCCGATGCCGAGGGCAAGGCCCCCGCGAAATTCGCCCGTGCGCTGAACCAGCAGATCGGCCGCGTGATCAAGCGTGCCGTGGGCGCGAAAAGCAAGCGCAATGACGCGGGCCGCATCGCGCGGGCGCAGGTCACGGGCGAGGTGATTTCGACCTACACGCTGCTGGAACGCGCTGCCTGATTTTCAATGGATTGCGATCTGAAAGGGCGTCCCGCGGGGCGCCCTTTTGGCGTATCGCGTTGGCGTTGTCCGGATGTCGCTAGGCGTCGGCGTCGTCGAACACGGCCATCATGGCGGCGCGCAGGCGGGCCAAGTCGGCATCGACGGTTGCGGTCATGTCGCATTCGAACGGCGGCAGCACCTTGATGCGGATCGTGCCGCTGCGGGGGGCGAATTTGCCCCGTGGCAGCAGCCGGTCGGAATCAAGGATCACGATGGGGCGGATCGTTCTGCCAGATTCGCGCGCCACCAGCACCGCGCCCGCCTTGAATTCCCCCAGCGAGGCGGTGGTTTTCCGCGTGCCTTCGGGAAACAGCACGACAGAGCGGCGCTGCGGCATGTCGCGCACCGCGCGGCTTAGGGTTTCCATGGCGATCTTGCCGCTGGACCGGTCAATTTCGACCAGGCCCGCGCCCTTGAAACCGGTGCTAAGAAGGGCAGCATCGCACAGCTCTTTCTTGGCTGCGAAGGTGAACCATTTTTCATCCGGCACGGTATGCATCAGGGTAAACCCGTCTAGATGGCTGCGGTGGTTGATCACGATGATACTGCCGGTATCCGCGGCAAGGGCCTGCTTGTCGGCATCGGACATTTCGGCCCGGATGCAGAGCAACCACAAAAGCCGCGAACAGGCGCGTTTCACCAGCCGCCAATACCAGCCGCGAAACCCCGCGCGCCGCGCGCAGACCAGTGGAACGAAGGCAATGAACAGGAAATAGACCGGCCCCAGCCCGATCAGCGCCGCGCGTTTGACCAGCCGGATGGGGCGCGGATCAATGGGCATAATGGCAGCAGCCTGCGCGTCGTCATGGGCGGTATCGGTCGATCGGATGCGGTGCAACATGAGAGCCTTGCGTTTTTTCGGGGGCGTAGGCCATGAGGAACCGGCATTGTCCGGCCTCTATCCTTCAAAAGGGGCGCGGACTCGACGTCTATCGTTCCTGCAGGTAAATGGCGGGCGGCATGACCCCGCGCCGCGCCCGGCGATCGCACCTTGCAAATGCGGGGGGGCGCGCATAGGTTCCGGCCAGATTTACGGGGCGGTGACGTCCCCCTGACAACCAGACAAGGACGACCCCGATGGAAGGCATTGCCCAGTTCATTCCGCTTATTCTGATCTTCGTGATCATGTATTTCTTGATGATCCGCCCGCAGCAGCAAAAGCTGAAGCAGCATCAAGCCATGGTCGCGGCGCTGCGCAAGGGTGACCAGGTTGTCACGCAAGGCGGTCTGATCGGCAAGGTCAGCCGCGTCAAGGACGACGCAGAGGTCGAGGTCGAACTGGCCGATGGCATCAAGGTGCGCGTCGTGCGCAACACCATCGCGCAGGTCGTCAACAAGACCGAGCCCGCAGCCAACGCCTAAGCCCAAGCGCCTGACCGCCGCGCCCCCGTCTGGCGCGGCACCGGCATTCCCCCATGCTATCCCAAGGAGCGACTATGCTTCAGTTTGATCTGTGGAAGCGGGTTTTGATCTGGGGCACCTGTGCCCTTGGCCTGCTTCTGGCCATGCCCAACGCTTTTTACACCCGCGTCGAGACCCATAACGATGCGGTTGCCGCGATCGAGAAGGGCGCGACCGCGCCGGGGCTGGAGGAGCAGGCAGGGCAGTGGCCCTCGTTCCTGCCTTCGGGGTTGGTGAACCTGGGGCTGGACCTGCGCGGCGGCGCGCATCTGCTGGCCGAAGTGCAGGTCGCCGATGTCTACGAGGCCCGTATGCAGGGCATGTGGCCGGAAATCTTCGCCGTTCTGCGCGAGGAGCGCAGCCAGATCGGAACGATCCGGCTGCAACGCTCGGCCGCCGATGAATTGCGCATTCGCCTGAATGAAAAACCCGACATGGTGGATGAAGCCGCGGCACTGGTGCGCGGTCTGGCCCGCCCCGTTGTCAGCCTGACCGGCGCGGGCGCGAGTGATATCGAGGTGTCCACCGATGGTGCGGATATTCTGGTGCGCCTATCCGAGGCAGAGCGCCTGGCAACCGATGATCGCACCGTGCAGCAATCGCTGGAAATCATCCGCCGCCGTATCGACGAGGTCGGCACGCGCGAACCCACCATCCAGCGCCAGGGCGCGGACCGGATCCTGATCCAGGTGCCGGGCATCGGATCGGCGTCGGAGTTGAAAGACATCATCGGCACCACCGCGCAACTGACGTTCCAGCCGGTGGTCACGCGCACCACCAACCCCGAAATGCCCGCCGGTGCCGGCAATGAATTGCTGCCTGCCGTGGGCAACGATCCCACCACCCGCGCCAGCGAGGAAGGCGTCTATTACGTGCTGGAAAAAGCCCCCGTCGTCACCGGCGAGGAACTGGTGGATGCGCAGCCATCATTCGACCAGAACGGGCGGCCCGCGGTGTCCTTCCGCTTCAATCCCGGCGGGGCGCGCAAGTTCGGTGATTACACCGCCGAGAATATCGGCAACCCCTTTGCCATCGTTCTGGATGAAGAGGTCATCAGCGCCCCTGTGATCCAATCCCACATTCCCGGCGGCAGCGGCATCATCACCGGCAATTTCACGGTCGAGGAATCGACCAACCTGGCGGTTCTGCTGCGCGCGGGCGCGCTGCCCGCGGGGCTGAACTTCCTTGAAGAACGCACCATCGGACCGGAACTGGGCGCGGACAGCATCGAGGCGGGCAAGATCGCATGCATCGTCGCGGGAGTCGCGGTCCTGTTCTTCATGGTCGCGTCTTACGGGCTGTTCGGCATTTTCGCCAATATCGCGCTGACCATCAACGTGGCGCTGATTTTCGGCATGCTCAGCCTGATCGGCGGCACGCTGACCTTGCCCGGCATTGCCGGTATCGTGCTGACCATCGGCATGGCGGTGGACGCCAACGTGCTGATTTTCGAACGTATCCGCGAGGAACTGAAAACCGCCAAGGGACCGGCACGCGCGATCGAGCTGGGCTATGAAAAGGCGCTGTCGGCCATCGTTGACGCGAATATCACCACCTTCATCACGGCGCTGATCCTGTATGTCATGGGGTCGGGTCCGGTGCGGGGCTTTGCCATCACTCTTGGGCTGGGCATCCTGACCTCGGTTTTCACGGCGATCTATGTAACGCGCGTGATCATCGTGATCTGGTATGAACGCAAACGCCCCACGAAAATCGAGGTGTAATCCCATGCGACTGAGACTTGTTCCGAAAGAAACCAACTGGGATTTCTTCAGCCGCTGGAAGCTGTGGTTCGGCATTTCCGGCCTGATGATCGTGTTGGCCATGGTCAGTTTCGGTGTGCGCGGGCTGAATTTCGGCATCGACTTTCGCGGCGGCACCACGATCCGCACGGAAAGCGCGCAGCCCGTTGACGTGGGCCAATACCGCGATGCGGTGGCCCCGCTGGGCCTTGGCGACGTGACCATCACCGAGGTGTTCGACCCCAATTTCCGCGACGACCAGAACGTCGCCATGATCCGCATCCAGGCGCAAGACGGGCAAGAGGCCGTGACCGCGCAGATGATCGCGGATGTCGAAGGCGCGATTCAGGCCGTTGTGCCGGACATCAACTTTGTCTCGGTCGAATCGGTCGGCCCGAAAGTGTCGGGAGAGTTGATCCAGACGGCGATCATCGCTGTGGTCTTGGCGATCGCGGCGGTGCTGTTCTACATCTGGCTGCGGTTTGAATGGCAGTTCGCCGTGGGCGCGGTGCTGGCACTGGTGCATGACGTGGCGCTGACCATCGGCGTGTTTTCCGAACTGAACATCCGGTTCGACTTGGCCATTATCGCGGCGCTTTTGACCATCGTCGGCTATTCGCTGAACGATACCGTTGTCGTGTTCGACCGGGTCCGCGAAAACCTGCGCAAATACAAGCAGATGCCGCTGAAAGACCTGCTGAATCTATCGATCAATGAAACGTTGTCGCGCACCATGATGACCTCGGTCACCACGCTGATCGCGCTGACCGCGCTATTCGTTCTGGGCGGCGACGTGATCCGCGGGTTCGTCTTTGCGATGATCTGGGGCGTGATCGTCGGCACCTATTCGTCGATCTTCGTGGCCTCGGCCATCCTGCTGCGTCTTGGTGTGAAACGCGACTGGTCGAAACAGGATCCCTCGGCCGGCACCCGTTTTGCCGATGTGGATGCCTGACGGCCTGGCCCTGGCGCTTGGCGTGCCGGGGCTGGTCTGGCTGGCCGTCGCCTATGCGGTGGCCGGAGTGGTGCGCGGGTTCACCGGTTTCGGCACCGCGCTGATCGTGATGCCGCTGGCGGGCGCCTTGCTGCCCATGGCCGATGCGATCGTGGTGCTGATGGTCACGGGTATCGGCAGCTGGCCGGTGATCGTGCCGCGCGCATGGAAGCTGGCACAGCGGCGCGAGGTTGGCGTGATGGCCCTGGCCGCCGTGCTATGCGCCCCCGTCGGAATTGCCCTGCTGTCATACCTGGATGTCCTGACCCTGCGCTGGACTGTGTCGCTGGCAGCAAGTCTGACGCTGCTGGCGCTGGTCACCGGCTGGCGCTATCGCGGCCGCGTGTCGCGCGGCGGGCTGTTGGGTGTCGGGTCGGCCTCGGGCGTGCTGGGCGGTTTGACCGGGCTGACCGGCCCGCCGGTGATCCTGTTCTACTTGGCGGGGCAGGGCGGCGCGGCGCAGGTGCGGGCCAATGTGATCCTGTTCCTCAGCTGCTTGGACATCGGTATCGTGGTGAACTTTCTGGCGCGCGGCATGGTCGGGATGGATGCGGTATGGCTGGGTTTGGTGCTGGTGCTGCCCTATCTGGCCACCGTCACCCTTGGCCAATGGCTGTTCCGCCCCTCGCTTGAACAGGGCTATCGCTGGGCGGCCTACGGCGTGATTTTTCTGGCGATCCTCAGCGGGTTGCCGATTTACGGATAAGGAGCAACGGCAATGGAATTGCACGAGGTTACATATGATGACGCGGTCCCGGTCGAAGGCTACGGGCCGGGGTTTTTCCGCGTCGCGGGGCAGGTGTTTCACGGGCCCTGCCTGGTGACATCGCGCGCCGCGCGCAGCTGGGGCGGGCTGGAGGATCTGGCCACGCTTGAGGCACTGTCGGGCGATGTGGATGTCCTGTTCATGGGCATGGGGGCCGAGATTGCCCATGCCCCCGCGGGCCTGCGCGTGCGGATGGAAGGGTTGGGGATCGGGGTCGAGGTGATGAATTCCCCCGCGGCCTGTCGCACCTATAACGTGCTGGTGAACGAGGGGCGGCGCGTGGCATTGGCCGTGTTGCCTGTCTGATGGGCTGGACAAGGGGCGCTGCCCCTCTGCCTTGCGGCCTTACCCCGGGATGTTTTCGGACCGAAGAAGCCGTCAGTGTGTCGCAGGTGAATGGGTTTCGCGCCCGCAATGGATGGGGTAAGCCATTGCCATGGAGTTGAGGGTTTCCGATCTGGCTGTGGCGCGCGGTGGCGTGCCGGTCCTTGAAGGGCTGTCCTTTGCCGTGCAGGCAGGGGAGGCGTTGATCCTGCGCGGCCCCAATGGCGTGGGCAAAACCACGCTTTTGCGCACCGTTGCTGGGCTGCAACCGGCGCTGTCCGGCAGCATGTCGATGCCCGCCGAAGTGATGGCTTATGCCGGCCATGCCGACGGAATCAAGGCGGTATTGAGCGTGCGCGAAAATCTTGAATTCTGGGCGTCGGTGTTTGGCACGGACCGCGTGGGCGCGGCCTTGGACGCCTTTGAACTGGCGCCTTTGGCAGACCGCCCCGCAGGCGCGCTGAGCGCCGGGCAAAAACGCCGCTTGGGGCTGGCGCGCATGGTGGTCACGGGCCGCCCTGTCTGGGTGATGGACGAGCCGACCGTGTCGCTGGACGTGGAGGCCGTGGGCATGTTCGCCGGCGCGGTGCGGGCCCATCTGGCCGATGGCGGGCTTGCCCTGATGGCGACCCATATCGACCTGGGGCTGGCAGAGGCGCGGGTGCTGGACGTCGGCCCATACCGCGCCAAGGCCCCGATGCTGGATGATTTCGACGGAGCCTTCCTGTGATTGCGCTTTTGACACGCGACATGCGGCTGGCGGTGCGCGCTGGCGGGGGCTTTGGCCTTGGGCTGGCGTTCTTCCTGATCGTGGTGGTGCTGGTGCCGTTCGGAGTGGGGCCGGAAAACGCCCTGCTGGCCCGGATCGCACCGGGGATTTTGTGGCTGGGCGCCTTGCTGGCCTGCCTGTTGTCGCTGGACCGTATCTTTGCGCTGGACTGGGAGGACGGCTCGCTTGACCTGCTGGCTACGTCCCCCGTCCCGATGGAGGCGCTGGTCAGCATGAAGGCGCTGGCGCATTGGCTGACCACGGGCCTGCCGCTGGTGCTGGCAACGCCCGTGCTGGGCCTGCTGCTCAGCCTGCCGGTGCAGGGCTATGGCCCGCTGGTCCTGTCGCTGGCGCTTGGCACGCCCGCCCTGTCGGTGATCGGCACTTTCGGCGCGGCGCTGACCGTTGGAATTAAACGCGGCGGGCTGCTATTGAGCCTGCTGGTGCTGCCGCTTTACGTGCCGACCCTGATTTTCGGGGCCGAAGTTGCACGGCGCGGCGCGGAAGGATTGGAATATACCGCACCACTGGCCATGTTGGCAGGCATCACCTGCGGCGCTATCGCGCTTTTGCCTTTTGCCTCGGCTGCTGTATTGCGGGTGAACCTGAGGTAGGGAGGGATCATGGCCTCGATCTGGGAATACGCGAACCCCAAGAAGTTCATTGAAACCACGGACCGGTTTCTGCCCTTCATCGCCATTGCGGCGGTGGTGGCACTGGTCGGTGGCTTGGTCTGGGGATTTTTCTTTACGCCGGAGGATTACCGGCAAGGCTCTACCGTGAAGATCATCTACCTGCATGTGCCCGCCGCGCTGATGGCGATCAATGCCTGGTTGATGATGCTGGTGGCGTCTTTGGTGTGGATCGTGCGCCGGCACCATGTGTCGGCCTTGGCCGCGCGGGCGGCGGCACCGATTGGCGCAACCATGACCGTGATTGCACTGGTCACGGGGGCGATCTGGGGGCAACCGATGTGGGGCACATGGTGGGCGTGGGATCCGCGCCTGACCTCGTTCCTGATCCTGTTCCTGTTCTACCTGGGCTACATGGCGCTGTGGGCGGCGATTGAAAACGACGATACGGCTGCGGACCTGACATCGGTGCTGTGCCTTGTCGGATCGGTCTTTGCCGTGCTGTCGCGCTATGCGGTGAACTTCTGGAACCAGGGGCTGCACCAGGGCGCGTCCCTGTCCATGGACAAGGAAGAGAACGTGGCGGACGTGTTCTATTATCCGCTGCTGGTCTGCATCGCCGGGTTTATCCTGCTGTTCGTGGCGCTGGTGTTCCTGCGCACGCAAACCGAAATTCGCGCGCGCCGGACCCGCGCGCTGCTGGCGAGGGAGAGGCTGGGATGATGCCGGATTTGGGAAAATACGCGGGCGCGGTGCTTAGCTCTTACGCTGTGTCCATCCTGCTGATCGTGGGGCTGGTGGCCCTGTCCATCATACGCGCACGGCGCGTCCGGCGCGGGCTGGACGAGATCGAGGCGCGGCGCAAGAAAGGCACGCAAAATGGCTAGGGTTTCCCCGTTAATGCTGGCCCCGCCGCTGATTTTCGCGGGCATTGCCGCCATGTTCCTGTGGGGCATGGGGCGTGAGGACGCGGACGAGCTGCCATCGACCATGGAGGGTAAGGAAGCGCCCGCAGTGGTGGTCACGCCCCTAGGTGATTTTGCCGGGTTCGGTGATGCCGACCTGCGCGATGGCAAGGTCAAGCTGGTGAATTTCTGGGCGTCGTGGTGCCAGCCGTGTCGCGTGGAGCACCCCAAGCTCGAGGCGCTGGCCGCCGAGGGGATCACCATTTACGGCGTGAACTACAAGGACGATCCGGCCAAGGCGCTGCGATTCATCGCGGAGCTTGGCAATCCCTACGCGGCGATCGGCGCGGATGAAGCGGGCCGGATGGCGATCAACTGGGGCGTCTATGGCGTGCCGGAAACCTATGTGATCGACGGCGAGGGCCGGATCGTGATGCGCCACGCCGGACCGATCACCCAGCGGGTGATCGACGGCACCCTGCGCCCTGCTTTGGGAAAAGCGGCACAGTAAGGCTTGGCTGCCCGCGCCCTTGGGCGCGGGCCACGCCCAACCCTGAATGCGGGCTGCAAGGCCCGTCTTGAAGGGGCGGGAGCGTCCCTTTCTCGCAAGGCATATCTGCTGGACAAGTGCCCGACGGCTTTCGCGATGCGGGGCGTGGCCGGGGCTCTGGCCCCCGCAACGGATTGCATCCGCAATCCGCAGCTTCCCCCGTCTGGCGCCCGTGGCACGCGCAGTGGCTTAAACCTGCCCCTCGGTCTCGATATGGATCACGCGCCCGCAATGTTTGCAATGCACCGCGTCCGCATCATGCAGCACCAGCCCGCAAGAGGGGCAGGGCTGGCGCACCTTTGCGGGGCGCAGCAGCACCTGCATCAGCCGCAGGAACAGCGTCGTGCCAAAGATCATCACCGTCACCGACAGCATCCTGCCGGATGTGCCTGCGGGTGTGATATCGCCGAACCCGGTCGTGGTCAGGGTCGTGACCGTGAAATACAGCGCATCGGCGTAATTGTTGATCTCGGGGTTGGTGGCGTGTTGGAAGGCATAGATCAGGCCGGTCATCACGAAGATGAACACCAACAGGTTGATCGTCGCCAGCGTGATATCGCGGTAGCGGTTGAAGAAGGCGAAGTCCTTGGCCAGGCGGTCCATCAGCTGATAGCTGTGGAGCAATCGAACTGTCCGCAACACCCGCAAAAAGCCCAACCCCTCGCCCGCCACCGGCGCCAGGAACGAGATCAGCGCGGCGATTTCGGCGATGGTGAAGGGGCGGGTCATGAACCGCCAGCGGCGGTTGGAAATCCAGAGCCGCGCGGAAAAGTCGATCAGGATGACGACGCCGAACAGTGCGTCGATCACCTCGACCGTCATGCCATGCATGGTAAATGACGTTCCCACGACAAACAGGATCGCGGTGATGTCAAAGGCCAGAAGCCCATAGCGAAAGCGGTGGGCGCGCGGGGTTTCGCCCTCGTAAAGCTCAGTCAGAGTTGTGCGCAGGGACATGGGGCCAAACTACCGTCGGATATTCTTGAACCAGCGTTTTAGGCGCAATTGGCCGATCAATCCAGAGCGGGCTTAACCCCAAAGCGCCAGCAGCAGCGGCGGTAGCAGCCAAATCGCTTCGGACGGCGGCAGGTGAATGGCTCGGGCTAGGGCGCGCGGCTGGGGGCGCTTTGCGGGATTTTTTGTCATGCCATGAGCGTGGCATGGGTTGGTTAAATTAGCTTTACCGTCGCAGGGCCGCGCCCCGGACCCGCGCCTTTGGCGCGGGCCACGCCCAACGCCGAATGCGGGCGCCAGCCCGGATTGAGGGGGCGGGAGCGCCCTTTTGTGGCAATGCACCAGGAGGCAAGCCGCGTGATCGAAGCTTGCGCGGGCGTGGCTTTGTACAAATGCAAAACGCCCCGGCGTATGGCCGGGGCGTTTTGCATTTTATCGCAATCGCTTACGACTTGGCGAGGTTGCGCAGCACGTAATGCAGCACGCCGCCGTTTTCGACATATTCGATCTCGGGCGCGGTATCGATCCGGCACTTGATCTGGATGGTCTTGGTCGAGCCATCTGCAAAGGTGATGTGGCAGGGCACGACCGACTGCGGTTTCAGATCGCCTGCCAGACCTTCGATCGACACGGTCTCTTCGCCGGTCAGACCCAGCGATTTGCGGTTGTCGCCGCCGATGAATTCGAACGGGATCACGCCCATACCAACCAGGTTGGAGCGGTGGATACGCTCGAAATTCTCGGCGATCACGGCCTTGACGCCCAGCAGGGCGGTGCCTTTCGCGGCCCAGTCACGGGACGAACCCGCGCCATATTGTTCGCCCGCGAAGATTACCAGCGGGGTACCGGCATCCTGATAGGCCATCGAGGCGTCGTAGATGGTGGTCTGAGCGCCATCGGGACCCTTGGTAAAGCCGCCTTCGACGCCATCCAGCATCTCATTTTTGATGCGAATGTTGGCAAAGGTGCCGCGCATCATGACTTCGTGGTTGCCGCGGCGCGAACCGTAGGAGTTGAATTCACGCACCGGCACACCGTTTTCGGTCAGGTATTGACCGGCGGGGGTTTCGGGTTTGAACGAGCCGGCGGGCGAGATGTGGTCGGTGGTGACCATGTCGCCAAGGATCGCGAGTACTTTCGCACCGTTGATGTCTGAAATCACGCCCTTTTCCTTGCCCATGCCCTGGAAATAGGGCGGGTTCTGGATGTAGGTCGATTCCGCCGGCCAGTCGTAGGTTTCCCCTTCCGAGGTTTCCACGCCTTGCCATTTGTCGTCGCCTTTGAAGACGTCTGCATATTTGGACAGGAACGCCTCGCGCGTCACAACCTTGTCCACCAAGTCGGAAATTTCCTTGTTGGTGGGCCACAGGTCTTTCAGGTAGACATCCTTGCCGTCCGGCGTCTGTGCGACCGGTTCGGACGTGATGTCGATGTTCATGTCACCTGCCAGCGCATAGGCCACCACAAGCGGCGGCGAGGCCAGATAGTTGGCGCGCACGTCGGGCGAAATGCGACCTTCGAAGTTGCGGTTGCCCGACAGGACCGAGGTGGCGATCAGGTCGTTGTCGTTGATCGCCTTCGAGATTTCCGGTTGCAGCGGGCCAGAGTTGCCGATGCAGGTGGTGCAGCCGTAACCGACCAGGTTGAAGCCGATGGCGTCCAGATCCTCTTGCAGGCCTGCGGCCTCAAGATATTCGGTCACGACCTGACTGCCCGGCGCAAGCGAGGTTTTCACCCAGGGTTTCCGGTCCAGCCCCAGTTCGCGTGCCTTGCGGGCCACCAGACCTGCGCCGATCATCACGTAGGGGTTCGACGTGTTGGTGCAGGAGGTGATCGAGGCGATCACGACAGAGCCGTCGCGCAGCTCGTAATCCTCGCCCTCGACCGCAGCCGATTTGTGCAGGTTCACGGATTTGGTCGCGACCGGGCCTTCGTCTGCCATGTCCTTGGCATCGGCCGAGATGTCGATGCCGCGATATTCGGCAACCACGTTCGAGAATGCCGGGGCAGCAGCGGTCAGCGGAACGTAGTCTTGCGGGCGTTTCGGGCCGGAAATCGCGGGCACGATGGTGCCCATGTCCAGTTCCAGCGTGGAGGAATAGATCGGTGCGTAATCCGCATCGCGCCACATGCCGTTTTCCTTGGCATAGGCTTCGACCAGCGCGATACGCGCCTCGTCGCGGCCGGTATTCTTGAGGTAACGGATGGTCTCGCCGTCGATCGGAAAGAAGCCGCAGGTTGCGCCATATTCCGGTGCCATGTTGGCGATGGTGGCACGGTCGGCCAGCGGCAGGTGATCCAGGCCGGGGCCGTAGAATTCAACGAATTTGCCGACCACGCCATGGGCGCGCAGCATTTCGACGACCTTCAACACAAGGTCGGTGCCGGTGGTGCCTTCGACCATTTCGCCGGTCAGCTTGAAGCCGACAACCTCGGGGATCAGCATGGAAATCGGCTGACCCAGCATCGCGGCCTCTGCCTCGATCCCGCCAACGCCCCAGCCCAGAACGGCGGTGCCGTTGACCATGGTGGTGTGGCTGTCGGTGCCGACCAGCGTGTCGGGGTATGCAACCTGTTCGCCGTTCTGATCCGCATCGGACCATACGGTTTGCGCCAGATATTCAAGGTTGACCTGGTGGCAGATGCCGGTGCCCGGCGGCACAACGCGGAAGTTGTTGAACGCGCCCTGACCCCATTTCAGGAACTGGTAGCGTTCCATGTTCCGCTCGTATTCGCGGTCAACGTTCATCTGGAACGCGCGCGGATTGCCGAATTCGTCGATCATGACAGAGTGGTCGATGACCAAGTCAACCGGGTTCAGCGGGTTGATCTTCTGTGCATCGCCGCCCAGTGCCTTGATGCCGTCACGCATGGCAGCCAGATCAACTACGGCGGGAACGCCGGTGAAATCCTGCATCAGCACGCGGGCGGGGCGGTATGCGATCTCGCGCGGGTTCTTGCCGCCCTTGGTCGCCCATTCGCCGAAGGCCTTGATGTCATCGACCGACACGGAAAAACCGCCGTCTTCGAAACGCAGCATGTTTTCCAGCACCACTTTCAGTGCGGCTGGCAGTTTCGTGAAATCGCCTAGCCCGGCTTCCTGCGCGGCAGGGATCGAGTAATAGGCAATGGTGCTGCCGCCCGCTGTAAGCGTGCGCCGCGTTTTCGCGGTATCTTGTCCGACGGTGATGGGCATGGTGGCCTCCCTTTATCAATGGGATTGAGGGGTGTTGCTGGCCAAGCTAATGCCGCATGTCGCCGCGTCATTCAATAGGGGAATGGCTCGTTTGTATACCATTGCACACATTTTTGGGGAAAGTTTCGCCGTGCGGGTGGCTCTTCGCGGCATATAGGGGCAATCACGGGGTGTTGAGCCGGGCACCGGGCCACCTGACAAAACATTGATTGGTCATTACAGGCACGCTTGGCTAGGCATGTTGAGGAATAAAACGACAAGGACGTAGGGCGCATGATGCGACGCATGATGGCGATGCTGGCCGTGGGTGTTCTAGGCGGGGTTTTCGGCGGCTTGACCGCGCCGCAGGCAAAAGCCGACCCCGTGGTGATAGAGCTTTATACCTCGCAGGGCTGTTCCAGCTGCCCGCCCGCCGATGCCTACATGACCGAACTGGCCGCGCGCGATGACGTGATCGCCCTGTCGCTGCATGTCGATTACTGGGATTACATCGGCTGGAAAGACAGTTTCGGCAGCCCACATTTCACCGCCCGTCAAAAGGCCTATGCCCGCGCGGCGGGCGAACGCTCGGTCTATACGCCCCAGATGATCGTGGGCGGGGCAGAGCGCGTGGTCGGCAACCATCCGCGCGACCTTGGGCTGTTGATCCGCAAACACGCTGCCCGCCCCGATCCGGTGAAGATGGAACTGGTGCGCGGGGGTGGCAAGCTGACCATCCGCGCCCGTGCTGTGGGGCAGATTTCCGGGCCGGTGGCGGTGCAACTGGTGCGCTACATCCCCTCGGCCTCGGTCCGCATCAAACGCGGGGAAAACGCAGGCCGCGTGATCGACTATTCAAACATCGTCACCGAATGGCAGCACATTGGCGAATGGGACGGGCAGGGGCCGCTTGCCCTGAGCGTTCCGGTCAGCGGCAGCGACCCCGTCGTGGTGATCCTGCAAGGCAAAGCGGGCAAGAAAGGCCCCGGGCTGGTGTTGGCTGCGGCGCAGCTGCGCTAGGTGGGCTTGGCCGGCTCGGTTGAAAAAGTCTCGCGATACCAGACATATATGCCGGCGGTCACGATGACGGAGGCGCCGACCACGGTCCAGATATCCGGCCATTCGCGAAAGAATACCGCGCCCCAGACGGTTGCGAATATCAGCCCTGTATAGGCGAAGGGCGCCAACATTCCGGCCTCTCCCATCGACAGGGCGCGGATCAAGCACAATTGGGACAGCGTGCCGCATCCCGCAATGGCCAGCATCAGCAGGATCGCGGTGCCATCGGGCCGGACCCAGTAGAACGGGATGATCGCGCTCATCACCACCGCGCCGAATATCGCCGTGTACAAGAGCGAGGTCCAGTTGCTGTCGTTATGCGAGACGAAGCGCGTGACGATGTTATAGCCCGAGTAGCTGAAGGCGGCGATCAGTGGCAGCAGCGCCCAGGGCGAGAAGACCGCCGCGCCGGGCCGGATGATGATCAGCGCCGCCACCATCGAAACGCCGATGCCAATCAGGCGGCGCGGGCCGATCTGCTCGCCCAGGAACAGGGCGGCGCCAAGGGTGATCAGCACCGGGTTCAGGTCTATGATCGCCGTCGCCTCGGCCAGGCCGATGTTGGCCACGCCGAAGAAAAAGCAGCCCGTTCCGATCAGCAAAAAGACCGACCGCAACAATTGCAGCCAAGGATGGCGCGTGCGCATGGCGGTGGGCAGGTGGCGGTTGATCAGCAGCAAAACCACAAGGCATTGCCCTGTGTAGCGCACCCAGATCGCCGGAACCGCGCCGACGCGGGGCGCCAGCCCCTTGGCGCACGCATCCATGGCCGAGAAGAAGAATATCGCGGTGATCATCAAAAGGATCGCCTGAGCACGGGGGCTGAGCCGGGAAAACATGGATGCTCCGGTTGGGTGGTGGACAGTGTCAATCAGACCGCGACGCTAGGGTGCGGCGGCGGGACTGTCCAGACAGGCCGGGATGATCGGGGAGTTTTTCAATCAGGGCGCGAATGGTTGCGGCATGCGAAGGGGCGGGCAGGGCTGATTTTCCGGCGGTTTCGCGGCAGCAGGCATCGGGTCATGTCCTATGAAGCCCGCGTTTACGGGATGGGATCAATCCTCGTCCTCCTCGCCCTCATCGTCGCCCGAACGGAGCATGATTTCGCCATTCGCTTCCAGTTCGCGGATTGCGCCGACCACTTCGGTCATTGCCTCTTCGGCGTCCTTGGCTTTGATCTTCCCTTTTTCCTCGATCTGTTCGCGCAACCCGTCCGCCATGCGCGAGGACATGTTGGACAGGATGAATTCGACGGCCTTCGCCTCCATCTCGGCGGTGGCGCCGCCCATGGCGACCACCAGAACATCGCCATCCACGGCGCGTGTGATCTTGGACACGTCGCGCGGGTCCAGACGCTGGGGGATGTTGGCGAAGGTGAAGATCGCCTTGCGAACACGGTCGGCAAAGGGTTTGTCGGTCTCGTCCAGCCCTTCCAGAACATCCTCGCGCGTGTTGGCGGGCGAGAAGTTGAGGATCGCGCCCACCCGTTCTTCGGGCACGTCCACAAAGGCGCGTTCGGGGCGCATATCCATCTGTCCGGCAAGGGAAATTCCGATCCGGTCCACAGCTTCGGGGGTGACTTGCCCGGTCAGGGATACCGCGTAGGTGATGCGCCGCGCCTTGGCGCCTGGCAGCTTGCCAAGCACCGCCGCAGCCTTGCCCACATCCAGCTTGGACAGGACGACCGCCGCTACCTCGATCGCTTCGTTTTCAAGGATGGGGATGAGCTGCTCGATCTCCAGCTCGCGCAGGCGGGTCCATGGATCGCCGGACTGGCGCACGCCCGCCTCCTTGCGCAGGCGCGCGGCGGTCTGTGGGCTGATCTTGCCGTCCAGCGCGGCCAGCGCACCGGCCAGTCCACGGGGGAAGATCACGCCGACCTCTTCCAGCTGGTCGGCGAACTCATCCACCACGTTCTGCAAGGTTTCGCGGTCTACATAGCGCATGGACCCCATTTGCTGGGTCAGGCTGGCCTGCAAATCCTCGGGCAATTCAACGAGAGGCACATCGGTGCCTTCGTTGACCAGCAGCCGCACGATGATCGCGGCCTTTTGCCGGCGGCTGAGATGCGCGCCGCCGCCGCCCATCGGGCCGCTAAGGCTGGCAATCGGTGTCAGACTGTTCATGCTGTCCCTCAATCCGTATCAAGGGCCAGTCTAGTGCGATAAGGGTGAACAAACCCTTTCGTTCTGCATGAGCTAAACGTCTAAATTCAGCTGGATACCTGTTTTGTACAGGTCTTGGCGTCGTTGTCCCAGACCATGCCTTCGCTGCAGAACATTGATGTCGGGCCCGCATACACCGAATCACGCGAAACCGCGAAACCAAAGCAAAAGGCGCGATCCCTGCGGGCCGCGCCTTGCCAGGTTTTCGTGCGGTTGCGCGCCTTAGCTTTCGCCGAAGACCCGTTTGAAAATCGTGTCCACGTGCTTGGTATGATAATCCATGTCGAATTTTTCGTTGATGGCGTCCACGCCAAGGGCCGCCACCACGTCCTTGTCGGCCAGCAACTGTTCGCGGAAATCGACACGATCTTCCCAGACCTTCAGCGCGTTACGTTGCACCATGGCATAGGCGTCTTCGCGCGAAACACCGGCTTGGGTCAGGGCCAGCAGCACCCGCTGCGACATCACCAGGCCGGGGAATTTGTTCATGTTGGCCAGCATGTTATCGGGGAAGATCAGCATCTTCTCGATCACGCCGGTCAGGCGGGCCAGCGCGAAATCCAGCGTGATGGTCGCATCGGGGCCGATGCCGCGTTCCACAGAGGAATGCGAGATGTCGCGCTCGTGCCAAAGCGCCACGTTTTCCATTGCGGGGATCACGGTCATGCGCACGAGGCGCGCCAGACCGGTCAGGTTTTCGGTCAGGACGGGGTTTTTCTTGTGCGGCATGGCCGAAGAGCCCTTTTGCCCCATCGAGAAGAATTCCGCCCCTTCCAGCACCTCGGTGCGCTGCATGTGGCGGATTTCGATGGCCACGTTTTCGATCGACGAGGCGATCACGCCCAAGGTGGCAAAGAACATGGCGTGACGGTCGCGTGGGATGACTTGCGTGGAAATCGGTTCGGGCGACAGGCTCAGCTTGGCGCAGACGTGTTCCTCGACCCGTGGGTCGATGTTGGCAAAGGTGCCAACCGCGCCGGAAATCGCGCCGGTGGCCACCTCTTCGCGGGCCTGTTTCAGGCGGGCAAGGTTGCGGTCCATTTCGGCGTAGAAGCGGGCAAAGGTCAGGCCCATGGTGGTCGGTTCGGCGTGGATACCGTGAGAGCGGCCCACGCGCACGGTCATTTTGTGTTCCATCGCGCGTTTTTTCAGCGCGGCCAGCAGCCCCTGCACATCGGCGATCAGGATATCGGCGGCGCGGATAAGCTGCACGTTCAGGCAGGTGTCCAGCACATCCGAGGAGGTCATGCCCTGATGCACGAAACGCGCTTCTTCGCTGCCCACATGTTCGGCCAGATGGGTCAGGAAGGCGATCACGTCATGCTTGGTCACGGCCTCGATTTCATCAATGCGGGCCACGTCGAATTCCACGTCCTTGGCTTTCCAGACGGCATCGGCATTCTCGCGCGGGATCACGCCCAGATCGGCCATCGCGTCGCAGGCGTACGCCTCGATCTCGTACCAGATCTTGAACTTGGTGGCGGGCTCCCAGATGGCAACCATTTCGGGACGGGAATAACGGGGGATCATAAGCAGCGCCTTTGTTGCAAGGATTTCGGGTTCGCGCGGGGTTTAGCCCGTCATTGCCGTGACGACAAGCGGGCAGAAGATGGGGCGGCGGTTCGTCCTGCACAGCCGCGCTTGGCGGCGGGGGCACCTGCCGCTAGATTGCGCGGCAAAAGGGGGGGGCGCTTGGACATCACGTTGGACAGTTTCGCGGGGGAGTGGCTGATTTCCCGAAAGATCACCGATGACAAGGGGCCGGATGCCTCTTTCACAGGCGTTGCCTGTTTCAACGCCCATGATGGCGGCCTGCAACTGGAAGAAACAGGCCAGATGCATCTGGGCGGGCAAAGTTTCAACGCCACCCGCCGCTATATATGGCGCGCGCAAGGCGCGGAAATCGCGGTATATTTCGACGATGGCCGGTTCTTTCACCGTTTTCAGCCCGGCGCGACAGTGGCTGCTGCCCATTGGTGCCACCCCGATGATTACCGCGTGATCTATGATTTCGATCGTTGGCCCGAATGGCGCAGCACATGGCGCGTCACAGGCCCGCGCAAGGCGTACCGAATGGAGAGCCTGTTCCAGCCAGTTTCATGCTGAAACTGCCCAAAGACAGAGATTTTATGCAGTTTCTTGCTATTTTTCTGGATATCAGCGCAGCAAATCACTGTATGCTTTTAGGAAGGCGGACCAGGGAATTAGGTTGAAGTTGCTTCATATGCCATGCTGCAACTGGTTGATGTAAAAAAACAGGGCGGCCAATGCGCTTTCCGAACAGATATCTTTTGGTACTCTATAGTTGCGGCATAGGTTTGGTGGCCGTGATCCCGTCAGTAACCATGCTGTATCTCTTCGTGGAACTTGAGGATTTCATCGCTGAGTTCGGGCCTTGCGTTATCATCACGTTCATAAATGGAACAATGATGTCCTATATCATGGGCTACAAAGTGCGCGAGGTGCAGCGATTGACGGCGCAACTGCGACGGTTGGTCAATCGCGACACGGTGACTGGCACGATGAGCCGGCGTCGGCTTTTGGAACTCGCGGACGAAGACCGTTCGAGGGGGCCCTCGTCATGGTGGATATCGACCATTTCAAAGGTGTGAATGATCGTTTTGGCCACTGGGTCGGGGACGAGGCCCTGCGCCATGTGGCCAATGCGCTGATCAGCGTTGCCGGCGAAAACGGGCTGGTGTCCCGCTATGGCGGGGATGAATTCGTTCTGGCATGGCCGGGCGTGACCCGCGAGGATGCGTTGCCTCGCGTCGAATCTCTGCGGGAAAGCATGAAAAAGATGGGGTTCGTCGCCGAAGGGCGCGAGGTGCCGCTGACAGTCAGCTTCGGTGTTGCGGAAACCCATTCAGCCGAAGCCATGGAGGCGGCGCTGCGCCGCGCCGACCGTGCCCTATATGCCGCAAAAAGCGCCGGCCGCGACCAAGTGGCGTGAACGGCGCAGATCGGGATTGCCTAAACGCGCGCCCGGCGGCAGCATGGCACCATGACCGGTACTGCTGCATACCATGATGACAGGCCGCTAGAGGATCCCTCGATGCCGATCCTGCAATCAGGTACGCCCTATGATCCGGCCGCGCTGCGCCCCTTGCCGGGGATTGCGCCCATGGACCCGGCCGAATGGCTGCTTGTCGATGATGCATTTGCCGCGCAAATGGCCCTGCGTGAAAAACTGCTGGCTAACCGCCGCGCAGCGGTGGTGGCGATGACCCAAGGCGCTGAACCCGCCGCAGCAGAGGTGTTGCAAACCGTGCTGGACTACCTGTCCAAGCAGCCTGCCTACCGGGTGGCGGATCACGCCGTGACCCGCCCCGACGGGATCACGGTCGAAATCCGGCGCAGCGACCCCATGGGCACGCTGACCCTTTTGGTGCAAGAGGATCTGTGCATCATGGAAAAACGCGACGGCTGGGACGAACACCGCCTGACCGCCGCGACATTGTGCTTTCCCGCCGCATGGCTTCTGGCGGAAAAGATCGGCCATCCCATGCTGCATATCCACGGCATGGTTCCCGAATACGACCCGAACATCGCCAAACGGGTGCAACGCATGCTGGACGGGGTGCAGTCGGGCCGCCCGCTGTGGCGGATCAACGGCCATGCCCATGCCGACCCGCGCCTGTTCAACGCGCGCAGCATTCATGAAAAACGCCCCTATGACGAACAGGTCGAAGAACGCTGGTGGCGCACCGAGCGGCAAACCCTGTCGCGCCTGCCGACCAGTGGCGCGGTGGTGTTCAGCATCCACACCTATATGCTGGACCAACGCGCCATGGCGAGCGGCCCGTTGCGGTTGGAATGATGCGGTAGGAATGACACGATGAGAATGATCGGCAAGGCAACTGCAGTGATCCGCAGGTGCCCGCCGTCCTTAGCAGATTGCGCCTAGCGGTCGATTTTCGCGCCCATGATCGCCAGCGATTGCTGATACACCGTCGCTGCGTTCCATTCCTTTAGCACGCGGTAATTCGGCGGGCCCTCCTGGTAGCCCTTGCCGGGCTTCCAGCCCTTCTTGCGCAGGTAATTCGCGGTCGAGGCAAGCGCGTCCACCTCGTTATAGAAATCCACGCGCCCATCGCCATTGCCGTCCACGCCGTAGGTCAGCGCATTGCCGGGCAGGAACTGGGTATGGCCCAACTCTCCATGTTTCGCGCCCCTGGTATTGGCGGTGATCGACCCGTGATCCACCAGCTTCAGCGCGCCGATGGCATGGGGCACGAAAAACGCCGAGCGGCGGCAATCATAGGCCAGCGTGGTGATGGCCGACACGACCGGGCTGTCACTCATAAACCCGCCAAAGGCCGTTTCCATCCCGTGGATCGATAGCAAAACTCCTGCCGGCACGCCGAACCGCTTTTCCAGCGCCGCGTAAAAGGCCGGATTGCGGGCCTTGCGCTTGCGCGCCTGCGCGACAATCGTATCGGCCCCGCGGATTTGCATGAACTTCGACAGCGCGTATTTGAAACTTTTCTGGTTGCGGTCCGCCGCGATGGTGCGGGTCGCGTATTGCGCCGAGGCCAGCGCCTGAAGCCCGCGCCGCCCGACACCTGCGCGCTGCGCCTCGGCGGCGAACTGCTGTTTCCAGGCGGCAAAGCCCGATCCCGTGTTGCCGCATGTGGCGGCGGACAAGGCAGGCGCGCACAGCAGCCCCAGACCCAAGACGGCGGAAAGAACGGAAAAACGAACGCGGGACATGGCGACCCTCCTGAACAATGCTTTCGCCAGAAGTATTATCAACTGCCTTGCGATTGGCAATCGCCGCCAGCCAGGGTCAGGCGGCGCTGACCTGTGGCGCGAATTCGGCATGGGGCCGCAGTGCGGGGCGGTGAGGCTTGGCTTGCGGTTTGATCCGGCGCGGTTTGACCGGATCGGTTTCTGCCAGAAACCTGCCGGCGGGCAGTTCCATCGTGTCGGACAGCCATTACACGGTGCTGCACGGGAATTGATGCAGCAGCTTGCCGCACAGGGCGGCCTGATGGCCCTGCATCACGGTATCCTCGGTGGGTCTGACTTGGGTCAGCCGCGACAGGGTCAAGACCAGCCGCGCCGATTGGCCGGGGCCGGGGCGGTGGTCCAGCGTGATGTCCAACGAGGCTGTGTGCAGGGTAACGGAACTGGCCCCGGTCACCGGCGCCGCGATGACCGGAATTCCGCGCCGGGCGCAACCGTCTTGCAGGACAGCCGCCGCCGTTGCCTTGGCGGTGATCGAGAAGGGTTGCGCGAACACAAGCACAAGTCCGGCTTGGAATTTATCGAAATGGGCAGTCACATTGGCAGTCATGGCGTGTCTCCTCTGGCGGCGCGATCTGTCGATCGGACCTTTAGATTTGCCATGGCTGAAGGCAGGAATGTGGCAGGTTCCGGCCAGTTCCTTGCAAAAGTGACGGGGGACGGGAAACGCAGTGTTCCTGATATAGAAAAATTCAGATTAAGGAGGTAATCTACTGCCTTTAAATGTAAAATTTTCAGAAATCGCTGCGCGGGCGCGGATTTTTCTGCCGTGTTTCCGCGTCAGAATGGCGAGGGAACCTGAAATACGACCCAGACCGAGAACCCGATCACGACCCCGTACATCAGCAAGGCCTTGATCGTGTTCATCGCATCGCCGCCGGACGTGTATATCGAATAGCGTCCGCCGGTTCCGGCCACACCAGCAGCCATGCCCCCCATGACCATGCCCAAGGCCGTGCCGAAGCTGCGCAGGATGTGCAGCGGCGTGAACTTGTTTTTCTGTTTCACAGGGGCGGGGAAGGGGGGATCGAAGGCAACCGATATGCGGCCAGCGGGGAATTGTTCATCGCCCGGCAGGTGCCGCACGTTGACGAAATGCCCGCCGCCCAAGGGCACGCGCGCGCCGTCATCCAGCGCATCGCGTCCGGCAAGGGACTGGCGGAGCAGGTAGGCGGCCACGGCGCGGCTTTCGGTGGCGTCATGAGCGGTCGGTTCGATTTCAAGCGGTTTGCCCAGCCAGCCTTCGGCATGTTCCGCGACAAAGCCGGTCAGGCGGCGGCCCTGTTCATCGCATCCCGGCGTCCAGACGGCGGGGTGTAAGAACAACAGAGCGGGCAGAACGCTGCCCTCTTCGGCCATCAGTTCCTCGGGGGTCAGCATCATGTCGCTGGGGTACCAGATCAGCGCCTCGGGGCGGCCCTGTTCCATCAGGGATGACAGGGTGCGGTGCAAGATCGCGATACACAGTTCCGCCGGAAGGTCCGGCGCTGTCGGGATTGGGCGGTTCGGTTCAGGCATCGGCCCCGCGCCAAGGCGCAGCTCCACATGGCTGACATGGCGGCGCGCAATCGCCCCGAAGCCCGCAGGATGGGTTTGCAGAAACGGCGAGGTTTGCGTGCCCGACAGCCGTTGCAACGGCAGCTGCCCGTCCACGATGGCGATTTGCAGGTGCATGTCGGCATTTGACAGAACGGTGGTGGCCGTGACCTCGCTTGCGGCGTCTGCTTCTTCGATATGGGTGAAAGTGACGCCCAGCGGTTCAAGCCGGCCAGACAGCGATGCCGCCAGCGCACCGGGATCAAGCGCAATCATGCGTTTATACAGTGCGGCGCAGCCCAGCAAATCGGGCGAAAAGGGGAAATCAGGAACGGTATGGGGCAAAGCGGACACGGCACAAAACCTGTTTAATGGGTAAGCTATGTCTGTTTCTTGAACTTGGGGAATGGCAAGAATGGGGCGCAATCGGTTCCATTCTCCGATCAATGGTAAAGCAATGGTAAAGCAAAGGTTAAAGTTCGCGCGATGGTCGTATGAGCACACGTCAAACCCTCCCACGCGGTTCACCACGCGGGAGGGGCAGCAATTCGCAGGGCCGGGGCGTCAGAGCAAGAAGTCATCCGCAGTCAGCGCCGCGTTGTCCAGCACCACAAGGCGCGCGTCCTCGGTCCCGTCGCCGTTCACGTCGAGCATGACGATGCCATGGCCCGTTGCGGCTGCGATCACTCGAACCTCGGCGGTGCCCACGCCGGAAAAGCCCGCGCCGCCGATGAAATCGATAACGCCGTCGGCCACCTGGCTTAGGTCGATCAGGTCAAGGCCCTAGTGCAATTCGATCCGGTCGCCAACGGCACCGGCGCTCATTTCCGATGTGGAAGCGAAAACATAAACATCCGCGTCCGCGTCGCCAATCAGCCGGTCCAGCCCCTCGCCGCCGTGGATTTCATCGTCACCCGCGCCGCCGCGAATGGTGTCATCGCCCAGGTCGCCGTGCAATTCGTCATTGCCGCCGCGCCCGTGGATGATGTCGGCCCCGTCGCCTGCCGCAACCACGTCATTGCCAAGACTGCCGTAATAGGTTGTGGCTGTCGCATCGCCGCCCACGGCCACGCCCTCGGTGCCCAAAAGGCGCACGGTTTCGATTTGATAAAGCGCCATCGCGTCGCCGTCGGTGTACAAAACATCCGTGCCCGCGCCGCCATGGACCCAGTCATCCGACCCGCTGATGCGAATGTCATCGTTGCCGCCGCCCGCCAGGAGGCGCCCGTTCACGGTGCCGCCAGGACCGGCGAAAAGGTCGACGCCGGTGCCAAGGTTCACATCGCCCTGAATCAAGCCGGTGTTGACTACGGTATCATTTGCAGAGCTACTTGACATATAGGCCGCGCTCAAACTGGTAACGGTGCCCGTGTTCAGAAAATAGACGCTGCCCGATGATTGAATATCAACGGTGCCCTCGATCACGGAATTACCAACCAGGGTTCCGTGGTTTTCAAGATGGGCCACATCGACATCGAAGGTTACGGTCATGGCCGTTGAAAAACTGTCAGGACTTGTTGCCGTTACCGTACCGAAATTGATCAGACTGCCGTTGGTAGAAGAGTTCAGATACATGCCGGCAGAGCGGCTGGTGGTGATCTGGCCGTAATTCGTGGCAATCGCATTTTCCCCTTCGATCAACAGGCCGGTAAAGAATTCGGCAACAATGCTGCCCGTGTCCAGAACGGTGATGCTATGGTCGCCAGTTATGCCGTCGGACCGCAGGTTGATGGCGTTGCCATAGGTGTAGACGCTGCCGGCAACCACCACGTTCATATTATTGACGGTGCCATCGGCGTAGATGCCTGAACCGCCTGTGCTGACGATCATGGTGTCTTCGGCAAGGATGACGGTCTCGCCCGAGGTGGCGGTATATTGGTTTCCAGCGCCGACAAGGTCGGCGGATATGACGTTAATGCTCATGGCAGTTTTCCTTTTGCAGAATTCGGACGTGTAAAATGAAACTTCGGGCTGCCAAAAAAAACGGATTGGGACAATAAGGGCGCAGCCATCACCATCAGCCTAGGCCAAAGGTTGACGCAACGACAAGTCAAGGATTCCTTAAGTGTGACCTTGCATGAAAAAGGCGCCCCCTTGCGGGGACGCCTTGGCATCTTGGTCCGGCTGACGGATCAGCAGGAGTAGTAGAGCTTGTATTCCACCGGGTGCGGGGTGTGCTCGTACGCGATGTTCTCTTCTTCTTTCAGCGCGATATAGCCTTCGACCATGTCGCGGGTGAACACGTCACCGGCGGTCAGGAAGTCCATGTCGTCGCGCAGTGCGTCCAGAGCCTCGCGGAGCGAGCCGCAGACGGTCGGGATTTCGGCCAGTTCTTCCGCGGGCAGGTCATAGAGGTTCTTGTCCATGGCTTCGCCCGGATCGATTTTGTTGTTGATGCCGTCAAGACCCGCCATCAGCAGCGCAGCAAAGCACAGGTAGGGGTTTGCCGCGGGATCGGGGAAACGTGCCTCGACGCGCTTGGCCTTGGGCGATTCAGTCCACGGAATACGAACACAGCCCGAACGGTTACGTGCCGAATAGGCGCGCAGCACGGGGGCCTCAAAACCGGGGATCAGACGCTTGTAACTGTTGGTCGAGGGGTTGGTGAAGGCGTTCAGCGCTTTCGCGTGCTTCAGGATACCACCGATGAAATGCAGCGCTTCTTGGCTGAGGTCGGCGTATTTGTCGCCTGCGAACAGCGGCTTGCCGTCTTTCCAGATCGACATGTTGACGTGCATCCCCGAGCCATTGTCGCCCGAGATGGGTTTCGGCATGAAGGTTGCGGTCTTGCCATATGCCTGTGCCACGTTGTGGATGACATATTTGTATTTCTGGATCTCGTCCGCTTGTTCGGTCAGCGTGCCGAAGATCAGGCCCAGTTCGTGCTGCGAAGAGGCAACCTCGTGGTGGTGCTTGTCCACCTTCATACCCATGCGCTTCATGGTCGACAGCATTTCAGAGCGGATGTCCTGCGCGTCGTCGATCGGGTTCACGGGGAAGTAGCCGCCCTTGACGCCCGGACGGTGGCCGGTGTTGCCCATTTCGTATTCAGTGTCGGTGTTCCATGCGGAATCGATACCGTCCACCTGGAAGGAGACCTTGTTCGAGGTGACGGCATAGCGCACGTCGTCGAACAGGAAGAATTCGGCCTCGGGGCCCATGTAGGCCACGTCGCCGATGCCCGAGGATTTCAGGTATGCTTCGGCTTTCTGTGCCACCGAACGCGGGTCGCGCTCGTAGGATTCGCCGGTGTCGGGCTCGACGATCGAGCAATGCACACACAGCGTTTTTTCTGCATAGAAGGGGTCGACATAGACGCTGTCGCAATCGGGCATCAGTTTCATGTCGGAGGCTTCGATGGATTTCCAGCCAGCGATGGAGGAGCCGTCAAACATGAAGCCCTCTTCCAGGAAATCCTCGTCGACCAGGTCGCAGTCCACGGTTACGTGCTGCAGCTTGCCGCGCGGGTCGGTGAACCGGATATCGACATACGCAATATCCTCTTCCTTGATCATCGTCACAACGTCTTTGGCGCTCATTCTCTTTTGTCCCTTTGGTTGGAATGGTCGGTGTCAGGGTGTGCGGGGGCGTTCTGTCGCGTGCCCGGCGGGTGCCGGATCAGATCGCGTCAGAGTCGGATTCTCCGGTACGGATACGGATCGCTTGCTCGACGGGCGAGACGAAAATCTTGCCGTCGCCGATCTTGTCGGTGCGAGCGGCGTCCACGATGGCCTCGACGGCGGCGTCAACCTGATCGTCGTCCAGGACCACTTCGATTTTCACTTTGGGCAGGAAGTCCACGACATATTCGGCACCGCGATACAATTCAGTATGGCCCTTCTGGCGGCCAAAGCCTTTGACCTCGATCACGGACAGGCCTTGCACACCTGCTTCTTGCAGGGCTTCCTTGACCTCGTCGAGTTTGAACGGCTTGATGATCGCCTCGATCTTTTTCATGCGGCTGGCCTCCTCGCCATAAGTGTCGGGTCGTTTCAGACCACTTCTATTTAGCGTCCACAATTGGATAGGGTAGGGGCGCGGGGAAGCCAAGAATGGAATCCACAGGCGCGCCGAAATCTTGGGCTGATTGCACAATATTTGGGCGAAATTGAATCGCGATAGGGTTAAAAATGACCGAATTACTGACATCTGCCCAAATGCGCACCATCGAGCATGCCGCCATCGAGTCGGGCGTGGTCACCGGGCTGGAACTGATGGAGCGCGCCGGGCGGGGTGTCGTTGAAGCCGTGTTCGAGCAATGGCCGGAGTTGGAGGCGGCGAGGGTGGACCGAGGGGCCGGCCCCTCGGGCTCCCCGGAGTATTTGCAGCAAAATGAAAAGCGCAGGGCGGTGGTGCTGTGTGGGCCGGGCAACAATGGCGGCGACGGGTTTGTCGTGGCGCGATTGTTGAAGGAACGCGGCTGGGAGGTGGAGGTGTTCTTATATGGGGATGCTGCGCGGTTGCCGCCCGATGCGCGGGCGAATTACGAGCGGTGGTGTGCGTTGGGGGACACTGTGGTTCGCGCTGTTGATCCGCCTGCGCTGATGGATGACAGTCTGCAAATTGATGGCGATTTCGATCTTTTGGTCGATGCGCTTTTCGGCACAGGTCTGACTCGCCCGTTTCGGGGGCTTTTTACGATTTTCGCGCAAGCGGATGTAAACGCGCTTTTGGTTGAGAAGGGAGTGCGTTCCGTTGCCGTCGATATGCCCAGTGGTCTGTGCTCTGACAGTGGGCGCGTCCTTGGCAATGCTATCCCCGCAGACCTGACGGTTTCTTTTCAGGCGGCTAAACTGGGGCATTATCTTGCGCAAGGAGCATCACAATCCGGCCGTATGCGCGTGGTCGACATAGGGCTGGGCGCTTGGCTGGATGATCCTCTTCGAGCGGAACTCCTCAACGCAGAGCCGGTCGGTCTGATCGCAGCGCGGCCACGCGAAATCGGTAAGGGGGATGGGCATAAGTACTCGCACGGTCATGCCCTGATCCTGTCGGGTGGCTTTGGTAAAACCGGCGCGACGCGGTTGGCGGCGCGGGGCGCGTTGCGGATCGGGGCGGGGGTGGTGACCCTGGGCGTGCCGCCTGCTGCGCAGATGGAGGTCGCTGGGCATATCTCGGCGCTGATGCAGCGGCGCGTGGCAGATGTGGACGGGTTGGCTGAAGTGCTGGAGGACGCGCGGATCAATGCGCTGTGCCTTGGGCCGGGGCTGGGGGTGGAGCGGGCGCGGTGCTTGGTCGCGGCGGCATTGGGCGGGACGGTGCCTCGTGCGACGGTGTTGGATGCGGATGCGCTGACGGGTTTTGCCGATGCGCCGGAGGCGTTGTTTTCGATGCTACATGCGGGTTGTGTGTTGACGCCCCATGGCGGGGAGTTTGCGCGGCTTTTCCCTGATATTGCCGCGAAACTGGATGCGCCCGCCACGGCTGGTCCTGCCTATTCCAAGGTCAATGCCTGCCGCGAAGCGGCGGCGCGGGCTGGCTGTGTGGTCTTGTTCAAGGGGCCGGACACGGTGATTGCCGCACCGGACGGGCGGTGCAGTATCAATGCGGCGGTTTATGATCGCGCCGCGCCATGGCTGGCCACCGCCGGATCTGGCGATGTTCTGGCGGGGTTCATTGCGGGGCTACTCGCCCGCGGGTTTGACCCGATGAGGGCCGCAGAAATCGGCGCATGGCTGCATGTGGAATGCGCGCGGAGTTTCGGACCGGGGTTGATTGCCGAGGATCTGCCCGAGGAATTGCCAAAGGTGTTCCGCGCCCTAGGTGTTTGATCCCAAGGT
>DFBX01000116.1 GCA_002366795.1 Rhodobacteraceae bacterium UBA3069
TCCGCGACTGCCCGCCCTTCCAGCCGTCGTAGGCAACAGACTCCCAACCCTCAGCCAGATACTGCTTATGCCAGCCCCGCACCGTGTCATCGTCAAGGAAAAGAACCTGCGCGACCTGCGCACACGACATCCCATCATCGAGCAACAACAGCGCATTGGCCCGACGGGCAATCCCGTGGTCTTCACGCTGACGCTTCACACAAGCCAGCAATTCGAGGCGGGCGGGAGAAGAGAGAAAACTCGGGCGGATCATGCATCGACCTGAATCTACTACGCCTAAATCGTCAAGCAGTTCTTCGGGTGTTCTCGGGTGTTCAAGGACTCGCAGTATATCAAACAGCGTGATCTGACCCGCAAATGCCAGTTTCTTGACCTGAAAACCCGCCGTGAAACTCTGCAATCATTGCTGGAAAGCGAGCAGGTCACCGGGTTCAAAAGAAAAGGGAGCGGCCGACCCGCTCAATTCTACCGCGTTATTTCGGGGGGCTTATGACAACGTCAAAGTTCCGGCAAATGACGTAAGTTGGCAGGTAAGGTGCTGAAACAATAGAGGAAAACACTTCTGTCAATACGTCAAGCGTCACCTAGAATAAGATACATCCCCAAGACCGGGAATTTGAGCGAATTTTGGGAGATCCAGGAAAGTGTCGACGTAATGACGTATCTACAATTAATTAATAATAACAACGATATAAGTATAAATCTTCCGTCAAACTTCCGTCAATTCCAGCTTTGACGGAAGTGACGGAAGTAGATCAGACCTGACCCCTTCTTTGTGGGTTCGGGCGGCCGCCATCCTCACCCGATGGCGATGTCTCCCCGATCACCCAACCCCGAAAAGGAGGTCGTCATGACCCAATCCTCTGCGCCTGCGCGCGCCAACTCTCCAACAACCACGCCGATGGACCGCACCCTGCTGGCCATCGATCTCGGCACCACCACTGGCTGGGCTCTTAAATCCCCCGGTGGTCTGATCACCAGCGGCACGGTCAGCTTTCGCCCCAGCCGCTATGATGGCGGCGGCATGCGCTATCTGCGGTTTCAGAACTGGTTGGCCGAGATGGACCGGCTCAGCGGGCCGATCGCCACGATATTCTACGAAGAAGTCAGGCGACATATCGGCACCGACGCGGCACATGTTTTTGGCGGTCTGATGGCCACGCTCACCGCATGGGCCGAGCAGCGCGGCGTGCCGTATCAGGGCGTACCAGTCGGCACGATCAAGAAACATGCCACCGGCAAGGGCAACGCCAACAAAGCGGCAATGATTGAGGCTGCCCGGGCCCGCGGGTTCAGCCCGGCGGACGATAACGAGGCCGATGCCATCGCCATCCTGCTCTGGGCCATGGAAACCCGAGGAGGTGTCGCATGACCAGCATGAGTTTCACTCCGCGCGGCTTTGGCGGCACCCGGCGCAACCCCGATCAGGTCAAGCGCGACGGCTGGAAGGAACAGGGAGTTCTGGCGGTCTCGCTGGATGACCAGCGGCTAACCTGGCCGGAGAGGGAACTGGTTCGCCAGCTTGGTGAAAAACTCTACGGCAAACGCCTCGGGCAGAAAGGGCTATCACGATGACCGACTGGACAATCACCCGGGTGCAGGACCGGCTGGAACTCGCCGCAGACGTCATGCGGCAAATGCCCGGAGTAAAACCACAAGGACATTTCAACGCCTGGCCGGAATACTTCCACAGCTTCGCTGACAAGGTGGGTCAGGAGCCGAAGATGCGCAGGCCGTTGTCCAGCCCGCGCATGATCACCGAGGCCGATGAAGCCATGTTGTGGCTGCGCTGGCTGGAGGTGGAGGATGCAAAGCTGGTCTGGGCCCGGGCCGAACGGGTGGCGTGGAAGCAGATCACATGGCAGTTCGGGATGTCGCGAACAGCTGCCACGAGACGCTGGCAATTCGGCTTGGCGGTAATTGTCTGGCGGCTGAATGGGCGGAGAGTGCCAACCAAGCGATCGATGGCATACGTCATCCAGAAAGCACGGTGAGTTTGAATAAGAGATGATCGCTATTCAAATTAGACGGCTGAACCTTTAATAAGGAGGTGGCGTAATTAAAGGTTGGTGCGAAGATGGATGATCGGGATCCAAGGCTGGGCACGTTTGTCGAGACAGTTGCCGGAGGCGAGAAAGTGCGTGCCTATGTGCCCGCGCCTTTGCCGCCCAATCCACCGCTTGATCTGGCGCAGATCATGAGCGTCTACGAACGCGCAGTTGCTGCTGTGGGCCGTCTGGACGGTGTCACGACGATCCTGCCTTCAACGCCACTTTTCCTCTACATGTATGTGCGCAAGGAGGCGCTTCTGTCGTCCCAGATCGAAGGCACGCAGTCTTCGCTGTCAGATCTCCTGCTGTACGAAAATGATGAAGCCCCCGACGTGGCGATCGACGACGTGGCCGAAGTATCCAATTATGTCGCGGCCATCGAACACGGTGTGGACAGGATCAGGGGCGGGTTCCCACTGTCGCTGCGCCTGATCCGTGAGATGCACGCGATCATCCTGAAATCAGGCCGGGGAGCTTCAAAACAACCGGGGGAGTTTCGCCGGTCGCAGAACTGGATCGGCGGCACACGACCGGGAAACGCCTTGTTCGTTCCACCACCACCGGACCGGCTTGCCGAATGCCTCAACGCTTTCGAGCTTTTCCTGCACAGTGAAGACCTCGGGTTGCCGCCGCTCATCAAGGCGGGGCTGGCCCATGTTCAGTTCGAGACCATTCACCCGTTCCTTGACGGCAACGGTCGTTTGGGGCGACTTCTGATCACGCTTGTTCTTTGCGAAGCAGGTGTTTTGCGCGAGCCGATCCTCTATCTCAGTCTGTTCCTGAAGTCCCGGCGCGACGATTACTACCGGCTTCTGCAGGAGGTGCGGCAGGCTGGTGCGTGGGAGGCCTGGATGGAATTCTTTCTGACCGGTGTTGCGGAAACCGCCGAGCAGGCGTCCGAAACGGCCCGCGAGCTGATTGCGCTGTTCGCGGAGCATCGCCAAAGGATTGGCACGCTGGGACGGGCGGCACCCTCCTCCCTGCGTGTACATGAGTTTCTGCAGGGCCGACCAATCGTGACGATTCAGGCCGCTGCCAACGCGCTCGAGATGACGTTCCCGACTGTAAGCGCTGCGCTGGATAAGCTGGCTGGACTGGACATTGTGAGAGAAACCACAGGTAAGCAACGCGGCCGTATCTACGTCTACACGGAATATCTCGCGCTGCTGGATCGTGGCACGGAGCCTCTCCCGGCATAGGTTACTGCAATTCCTGTCAAGGAAAATCGACTTCGCGAGACAATTTTCGGGTGTACACCGGAAAGGGTTTCACTGGGCGACTCCGGGGGCTACAAATCGGGCATACTCGCAAGAGACGTGAGCAGAACAGGGTGGCAATTGAACGGTTTCAAGACGGAAAGTAACGCATGAAACATTAGCCGTGACTCCTAACCCATTGATATTGAACGGGTCCCTTCCTGCCGTAAACGTATACGGGGGGGCGAGGCGCGAGGCTTTCCCAGTGACGTTTAGAAAAACACCCGTTTCGTTTCGTTTTAACTATACACCCAATGAAACAAGGGCCTGACGGTCCGTAAAACCCCTCTGAAACGAAACGGCCCCCTGGGGGCATTTCGTTTCGCGGGCTGATGCGTTTCGTTTCGGCCAACCTTTTCAAGGATATTCCATGGACGTGATCGACCTGCCTCTTGGGCAGATCATTCCGTATGCGCGCAACCCGCGGCATAACGAAAAGGCCGTGGCCACGGTTGCTGCCTCGATTGCCGAATTCGGCTGGCGACAGCCCATCGTTGTGAACGAGGCGATGGTCGTGCTGGCCGGACACACCCGACTTGCAGCGGCGCAGCAACTTGGCTTCGAGACGGCACCGGTGCACGTGGCGAAAGGGCTGAGCGAGGCCCAGGCACGCGCGTTCCGGATCATGGACAACCGCTCGGGCGAAAACGCCGAATGGGACAATGATCTGCTCGGGCTGGAACTGGGTGATTTGCAGGCCGCGGATTTTGATCTCGACCTGACCGGCTTCACCGATGATGAATTGAACAACCTGCTGAACGGCCTTGACGAAGGTGACGGCGCGCAGGAGGCTGGACGAACAGATGAACTCTTTGCGTTGCTCGATTTGCGTCAGAACCGCATGTGGAGCGATGACCGTTTCGGGGCGGAAGCTCTTGTACGGCAGGGACGGCTCGAGGAAGCGCTTGCATTTGCCGAGGAAAGGCTTGCGCTGGAACGGCAGGGGTACAATCAGAGCGAGATTGGCCGCTTTTGCGAAGATGTTCTGTTCCTCCTTGGTCGGCGCGACGAAGCCTATGCCCGGTACGGCCTGTCAGCCGGACGCGGTTCGACCTATGTCGCGATCTGGCGCGATCTGGTCAAACGCTACCCGGAGCGCGACCCAAGGGAGATTCTCGTCGATCTGATGGCGCTCCATGGAAACCGTGGGAAATGGTTTGCAGCAGCGAAGGACGCGGGGTGTTTTGACATTGCGCTGCAATGTGCGGCCGATCCGAATGTCGAACCGGCCACGTTGGTTCGCGCAGCGCGAGACTTTCGGGATCGTGATCCATCATTTGCCGCGCATGTGGCCCTTCAAGCCATTGAGCATTATCTCGCGGGCCGCGGCTATGAACCAAGCCCGAGGGATGCAGAGGCCGCGATTTCACATCTGCATCATTCAGCCCAAAATGCGGGCAAACTTGGTTGGGCCTACCAGATGCTGGAGAGGCTGCTTACCGACAAGACAGGGAAAGACCTGCTGATGTACGATCTGTTTTCACGGATGAAGACGCAATTTGAAGTTGGCTGAAGCCCCGCACTCGGCCGGGCGGGCGCTGAAGGTGGCGAGGGCCTTGTCGTTGGTGCGGGTTCTGGCGGTCATCGTATCGGTCCTTGGGTGCATTGTATTGGTGTAATCATCATCGCTCTGATCGGGGTGTGTATCCAGTAAAAGAGAAGCAATATCATTGCGTTGATCAGATCGCGAGGGCTTGGTAATGGCCGCTGCCACACAGCCCCTCGCGGTGATCGCAAAACTACTGGACCTGTCCGAGCGTCGGGTGCAGCAGCTGAGCCGCGAAGGCGTGATCCCGAAAGCGACACGTGGGCAATATGACCTGATCGGTTCGGTCCGGGGCTATGTGCGCTACCTGCGCGATCAGGCGGTGAGCGCACAGGCCGGGGCACCGGATTATGCCGTGGAACGTGCCCGGTTCATCCGGGCCCGGGCTGATCTGGCGGAAATGGAGGCGAACCAACGGCGCGGTTCGCTGATTGCGGCTGATGATGCCGAGGCGGCATGGATTGCGGTTTTGGCGCTGTTGCGCACCCGGTTGTTGTCGCTGCCGGACCGGTTGGCACCACTGGTTCATGGACAGGACAACCTGCCCGGAACACGGGATCTGCTGCGCGCGACCTTGCGGGAAGCTCTTGAGGATTTAGCCAATAACGATGTGCAGCCAGACCCAGATGACAAAACGGCAGCCAACGCTGACGATCTCGGGCTCGCCAATCTTGCGCCGGACGGTGAAGAAGGCGCTCCAGACCCTGCGCCCACCACCGGAACTGACGATCAGTGACTGGGCGGATGCGAACCGGAGGCTGAGTTCGGAGGCGAGCGCCGAACCGGGCCAGTGGCGCACCAGCCGGGCGGAATACCAGCGTGGGATCATGGAGGCGATCTCGGATGCGGGTGTGGAGAGCGTTGTGATCATGTCCAGCTCTCAAGTGGGCAAAGCGCTGGCGCTGGATACACCGATTCCGACACCTATGGGCTGGACCTCCATGGGTGAAATCCGGGTTGGTGACGTGATTTTCGACGAAACTGGCACGCCATGCCGGGTCACGGCGGCCACAGATGTCATGTTTGAGCGGCCCTGTTATCGGGTCCAGTTCTCGGATGGCAGTTCAATCATTGCCGATGCCGACCATCTTTGGGCGGTGGATTCTGACACGGAAGTACGTGCAAGCCGCGCGACGGGGGACCTGCTCCTTGAAAACCCATCGGATGGTTCTGACAACGAAGGAGATTGCTGAGACAGCACATTATCGCACCGACAGAAAGAGAAACCGCTACGCGATCCCGGTCGCCGACGCACTGAATTTGCCGGAAGCTGACCTTCCGATCCCGCCCTATGTTCTCGGCGTTTGGCTTGGCGACGGGCACAGCTACGGCTCGCAGATCACCGCGCATCGTGACGATCTGGAAATTGCCGATCACCTTCGAGCCCGCGGCATGGACGTGGAGGTCACGGCGAAGGACAAGAGGTTTCCGCACATCCTGACGCTGAAGCCGACCTTTCCCTGGCCTGATCATGTTTGTCGGCGGGGGCACGACATGAACGTCGTTGGTCGTCACGGCAGCGGCATTTGCGCTGAATGTGGACGGCAGTTTACCATGCGCTGGAAACATGGGTATCCGGTTGACCCGGTCCTGTCGGAGGCCAAGCCCTTCAGTCTGAGGCTGCGGGAACTGGGGCTGATCAAAAACCGGAAAACGCCAAGTCCCGGCAAGCACATCCCGCCGGGCTTTCTGCGGGCCTCAAAGGA
>DFBX01000095.1 GCA_002366795.1 Rhodobacteraceae bacterium UBA3069
CACGTTTCCATTGATGGATCATCGTGGGATGCACCCCAAACCGGCTTGCCAGCTCGCTGACTGTCTCTTCGCCTTTCAGCGCTTCCAACGCCACCTTGGCTTTGAACTCTGGATGATGTTGCTTCCGTTTCGACATTCCTGATCTCCTTCGTGTTGAAGATCAGCAGACTACAAATCGCAGCTTACGTCAGTGTCCGAATTTCGGGGGGTAGCTCAGTGTCACGGTTCAATTTTGGTTCGCTTCTTAGCCAATGCCTCATGATGGTTGTGGCATAACCAAGAGGGGGCTGCAAAAAATATTCACCGACTGAATATTTTTCCGACATCGCCCGACTGCCTGACTGAATCCTTTATCTAGGCGAGTTGGAGACGGAAAGTTCAACAAGCATCCGACAACTGAATTCCAACGCTCAGAGTTGTCGTCACGGCCAAGAAAGCGCCTCACGTCAAGTTGTTTGAAAGCTGGAAGGACCACTGCCGGTGCAGCCGAACCGCACATGCGAACCGTCTGAGAGCTGAAAATCTCGCTAAGCAGTTGTAAAGAAATGGCGACCCCGGCAGGACTTGAACCTACAACCTATCCCTTAGGAGGGGATTGCTCTATCCAGTTGAGCCACGGGGCCGCACGGCATGTTCCTAACCCCGACAGCCGATTTTGTCATCATTCAATAACCATAAGGGCGAGGGGCAATTCGGCTTTAATGCCTCCTTAAATGACTTGTGCGATCCATGGTCCCGATTTGTGTCGGCGGAAGGGCCGTCAGTGCTGCATTTTTGCAGCTATGTTTGAGGAGCGGCCGATAATTATGGCGAATGACATCGACAACGCGAATTCCAAAGCACGTCGCGGGCCAAGCAGCTGGCTGGCGAATCGTAGGATGACCCATAAAATGCCCGTCGTGATCGTCGGGCTGGCGCTGCTTGTGGCGGGGATCATCGGAACGATCTCGTTCAATGCTGCGCAGCGCATCTTGATCAGCGACCTGACCGACAACATGGAAACGACACTGGACGCACGCGAATCCGCGCTCACGTCCTGGTTAAACTCCATTGACAACGACCTGGTTACGCAAGTGCAGAACCCAACGGTCAAAAGTTCGCTGACACTGTTTTCTCTGGCGCACAAGCAGTTGGGCGATACCGCGACGCAGCAGTTGCAGGATGCCTATATCAACAACAACCCTCATCCCGTCGGCGAAAGGCAAAATCTGGAAGCGTCCGAGGCCGAACTGCAATACGACCGCAACCATGGAAAATTCCATTCCTATTTCCGGCAAGTGCAAGAGAACGGCGGCTATTATGACGTGTTCCTTGTGAACAAGAATGGTGATGTCGTTTACACCGTTTTCAAAGAGCTGGACTTTGCGACCAACCTTTTGACGGGTGAATGGAAAGATACGGGCCTATCATCGGTGTTCCGCAAGGTGATGGCCGCCGAGGACGATCCAGTCGTATTCGAAGATTTCGCGCCTTACGGACCCAGCCATGGCGCGCCGGCCGCGTTCTTTTCGAAACGCATTCTGGATGGAGCGGGCAAGCCTGCCGGCGCGATCATTTATCAGGCACCCGTCGATGTACTTAACAATATCATGAATAATGCCAATGGCTTGGGCGAAACCGGCGAGACGATATTGATCGGATTGGACGGGCTTCACCGTAGCGAATCACGTTTCCCCGAAGGGCATCGCATTCTCGAAATGAACGCAGCGCCGCAACTGATGCAGGCCGCTGAGGCCGGCAGCGTAAAGATGATGTATTTCACAGATGAAAACGGTGTGCCGCTGGTGGGATCCGTGCATCGCATACGCGACCATGATATCGAGTGGTTCGTCGCCGCGGTTCAGCACCAGTCCGAGGTTTACAGCCTAGTCAACAAGTTACGCGATACGCTGTTGATCGGAATGGCCGTGGCTGCCGTCGTGGTATCTGCCTTGGGCATTCTTGTCAGCCGCGCCTTGACCCGACCGTTTGAACGCATCGGTGCCAGTGTGACGGCGCTGGCCGAAGGTGACTTGGCGGTTGATATTCCATATGCGCAACGCACCGAGGAATTCGGCACCCTGGCCCGCGACCTGGTAAACCTGCGCGACAAGCTGGGCGTCGCCGAAGAACAGCGGGTCAAGCAACAGTCCCAAGCCGCCGAGCAGCGAAAGGTCGTCGAAACCTTGGGTGCTGCAATCAATCAACTCAGCAAGGGTGATCTGACGAACCTGATCGACACGGAATTTTCGGGCGATTACGAAGATCTGCGCAAATCCTTCAACACGGCACTCAGCCAATTGGACAATGCGATTTCGTCGCTTGTGAAAAGCGCCGAGGAAATCGACGGTACATCGCGCGGGATCGAAACCTCGACCAACGCATTGAGCGACCGCACGGCGGAACAGGCCGCTAACCTGGAAGAGACGGCAGCCGCCATCACCGAACTCAGCGCGAGTGTGAAATCCACGGCCGAAGCCGCAGGCGAGGCGGATCAGGTGATGAACCGGGCCCGGGCCGATGCGACTGACAGCCGCGACGTGGTCCGAACCGCGATGCAAGCGATGGAGCGGATTTCCGACTCGTCGCAAAAAATCACCCAAGTGACCGAAGTAATCGAAACGCTGTCCTTCCAGACCAACCTGCTGGCCTTGAACGCAGGTGTCGAAGCGGCCCGTGCTGGCGATGCGGGGCGCGGATTCGCGGTTGTGGCTTCCGAGGTTCGGGCGCTGGCATTGCGCAGTTCCGAAGCCGCGAAAGAGATCAACGATCTGATCCGCGAAAGCGCCGAAAATGTCAGCAGTGGTGTGGATGTCGTCGATAGGGTCGGGTCTTCTTTCGACGGGCTTCAGGGCGATATGGAAAAAGTTTCGGCCTCGGTCACTCAAATTGCCACCGCTGCGCGCGAACAGTCCATCGGCCTCGATTCCATCAACGAGGCGGTCAACCATCTGGATGGTGTGACCCAGAAAAACGCCAGCATGGCGACAGAGGTTCACAGCGCCGGAACCAACCTTGCCAAGGAAGCCAGCAAGCTGATGGACCTGTCTGGGGCCTTTTCGGTCAGCGGACGCCAAGCGAAAGCCAACCGTGTCGAATCCGTTGGGCAAGAAAAACCGGTGTTCCGCTCGGGCAGTGCGAAACGTGTTGCGAACGCGCCGAACATCGCGCCAGCGCAAGAAATCGACCCTGGTTGGGCCGATTTTTGATCCCGGGCTGGCATCGTGCGGCCCAAGGCAGCAACTGAAATGCAACGGGCTTCTCGCGCTCCCGGGGGCTTTGCGGTTGAAATGGCACAATCGCCCAATCATGACCAATGCAAGAAACGGCGGGGCCGCTTGAACAATGCGCGCGATTGGCGCTAACATTCCCGTGACCCATTTCAGGAGGCATCTGCTTTGACACCGAAAAACGCCCGCCCCCTGACGTTGCGCGACGTATCCGAAGCATCCGGCGTATCCGAAATGACCGTCAGCCGGGTCTTGCGAAACCGGGGCGATGTGTCTGATGCGACCCGTGAGAAGGTGCTGCAAGCCGCCAAATCGCTCGGCTATGTGCCCAACAAGATTGCCGGTGCGCTTGCCAGCCAACGTGTGAATCTTGTCGCGGTGATCATCCCCTCGCTGTCCAACATGGTCTTCCCCGAGGTAATGACCGGAATTTCCCGCGTGCTGGAAGAAACCGACCTGCAGCCGGTCGTTGGCGTCACCGATTATCTTCCTGAAAAGGAAGAAAAAGTACTGTATGAAATGCTGTCCTGGCGCCCCTCTGGCGTGATCATTGCCGGGCTTGAACATTCCGACGCATCGCAGGCCATGCTGCGCGCCAGCGGCATTCCCGTGGTCGAGATCATGGATACCGACGGAATCCCCGTAGATGCGATGGTCGGCATTTCGCACCGTCGCGCCGGCCGCGAAATGGCCGAGGCTATCATAAAGGCGGGCTATCGCCGGATCGGGTTCCTGGGCACCAAGATGCCGCTGGATCACCGCGCACGCAAACGGTTTGAAGGCTTCGCTCAAGCTCTTGCCAAGGCCGGGATCGAAATGGCCGATCAGGAATTCTACTCTGGCGGTTCGGCGCTGGCCAAGGGGCGCGAGATGACGCAGACCATGCTGGAACGCACACCTGATCTGGATTTCCTATATTATTCCAATGACATGATCGGGGCGGGCGGCCTGCTGTACCTGATCGAAAAGGGCTATGACATTCCCGGCCAGATGGGGCTTGCCGGTTTCAATGGGGTTGAATTGTTGCACGGTCTGCCGCGCCAGCTTGCGACCATGGATGCCTGCCGTGCCGAGGTGGGCCGCCGTGCTGCCGAAATCCTGGTCGAGCGTACCCAGAACCCTGATGCCGAGATTGACGACAAGGTGATCTTGACGCCGACAATCAGCTATGGCGACACCTTGCGCCGCGACTAGGGTGCTGCGGCTCGACAACCCCTCTGCGCGCAAGCTCTTTATGCAACGCCACGCTCTGTCCGGTCTGGATCCTGCGCCGGCCAAGGGGGCGGACCCGGCCGCACTGGTCACGAAGTTGGGATTTGTCCAACTCGACAGCATCGCCACGGTCGAACGCGCCCATCACATGATCCTGTTCGCGCGCCGCCCTGCCTATCGCCCACCGGCGCTGGGCCACCTGCTACAACGCGACCGCGCGGTATTCGAACACTGGACCCATGATGCCAGCGTGATCCCTGTCGAATTTTTCCCGCATTGGCGACTGAAAATGGCGCGGGATGGCAAGCGCCTGTCCGAACGTTGGAAGCGCTGGCAGCGGCACGGGGTGGATGAACGATCCTCCGATGTGTTGGCCCGCATTCGTACGTATGGGCCGGTCTGTTCGTCCGACGTGAAGGAAGAGAATGCCAGCAAGGGGGGCTTTGTTGCACAAAGCGTTGTG
>DFBX01000073.1 GCA_002366795.1 Rhodobacteraceae bacterium UBA3069
TCCCCGATCTTGGCATGCAGGTCTTTGACCTGCTCTTCATCGACTTCCGGTGCCTTCCGGCCGCCGCGCTCAAATACGCCAGACGCGCCTTCATGCAGGGCACGTTTCCATTGATGGATCATCGTGGGATGCACCCCAAACCGGCTTGCCAGCTCGCTGACTGTCTCTTCGCCTTTCAGCGCTTCCAACGCCACCTTGGCTTTGAACTCTGGATGATGTTGCTTCCGTTTCGACATTCCTGATCTCCTTCGTGTTGAAGATCAGCAGACTACAAATCGCAGCTTACGTCAGTGTCCGAATTTCGGGGGGTAGCTCAATCCACATCAGGGACCAAGAAGCCACGCCCCGCCAGTTTGATCCTGGCGAGGTGCGGTAAAGGACCGATTTCGTGCTAGGCTGACCTGCAAACAACAGGCAGGAGAGCGCGATGCGTTGGGCTTTTTTTGAGCGGTTTGATGGTCTTGAGCGGCTGCGGCGTTCCGTTGGTGCCGTTTATTTAGAGCCCGCGGAATCAAGGCCGTTAGGCCGCCGCGCAAGTGTCATGCTGAAAGCATGCCTCCGGCATGATGCGAGTCACCTCTCTCGCAGCTTACAAGGAGCTAATAGCGATAGAAGGCTTCCACTGGCTGATTTTGAATAGATTTTTCATTTTAATTGCAAGTCTGTATGCCTTTTTCGACCACTTCCGCCCATTTCGGTCCAAGTTCTTGTTTCGCATCAATCGCATTTGCAAAACCCTTATCCTCCGGGTTTAGCATTACGACGCCAAGCCTTGCATCGTGAGAACCCAGTACCATCGGACCTCCTCCATAGTAATTGGTAGTTGCTTGTCCATAGGCCGTATTTCCGTAAACGCTTACGTTCCCAGTGGTATAGGCCGTAGTAGGAGGGCGATAAATCATTGACGTATTGTTCTGACTCTGTACGCCGACAATATAGTATCGCGAATATCCGCGACGAAGAGTTTCAACTGCGGCCATTTTCGAAGCAACTTTTTGTGCGCCACTTGCTCCACAAGCAGGGGCAGCAGAAGTGCTTAGAATAAATTGATTTTTTGAAACTGGTGTTACTGTACTGCTTGCGCACGCCGAAAGAACCATCAAAGTGGAAAGTTTTATGATTAAGTTCATCGTAAGCCCTTAGTTTCCATTTTTGAAAAACTTTATTCGAGATAAAAAAATGAAGGCAACATCTTTCATTGTGGGAAATGGGTACATTCTTTGGGAAAATTCACCGCTTCCCTCTCCGCTTAACACCACCCCTTTGCCCCGGCCTGCCCGCCGTGGAGCGGCCTGATTTCACTCCGGAGGATTTCACGGCCTCTTGCACGGCGCTTTGCCGTGCCAAGGGATCGTCGGAGATGGCCAGATCGACGGCTTCCAGCCGTTTGACCTCGTCGCGCAGCCGCGCGGCTTCTTCGAATTCAAGGTTCTCGGCGGCTTTGCGCATGTCGGTGCGCAGGCCGTCCAGCACGGCTTCCAAATTCGCGCCGTGCAGGGGTTTGTCGACCTTGGCGGTGACGCGGTTCATGTCCACGTCGCCCTTGTAGAGGCCGGCCAGAATATCCTCGACGTTCTTTTTGACGGTCTGGGGGGTGATGCCGTGTTCTTCGTTATAGGCAATCTGCTTGGCGCGGCGGCGGTCGGTTTCACCCATGGCGCGTTCCATGGATCCGGTGATGCGGTCGGCATACATGATCACGCGGCCTTCGGCGTTACGCGCGGCGCGGCCGATGGTTTGCACCAGCGATGTCTCAGACCGCAGGAACCCCTCTTTATCCGCGTCCAGAATGGCAACCAGTCCGCATTCGGGAATATCCAGACCTTCGCGCAGCAGGTTGATGCCGATCAGCACGTCAAACGCACCCAGCCGCAAATCGCGCAGGATTTCAATGCGTTCGATCGTGTCGATGTCAGAGTGCATGTAGCGCACCTTGATGCCTTGTTCGTGCAGGTATTCGGTCAGATCCTCGGCCATGCGTTTGGTCAGGGTGGTGACCAGCGTGCGGTAACCATCGGCGGAAACGCGGCGGATTTCATCCATCACGTCATCCACCTGCGTGTCCACCGGGCGAATCTCGACCATCGGGTCCAGCAGGCCGGTGGGGCGGATCACCTGTTCGGTGAAGACGCCGCCTGTCTGTTCCAGTTCCCACTTGGCGGGGGTGGCCGACACGAAGACCGATTGGGGCCGCATCGCATCCCATTCTTCGAACTTCAGCGGGCGGTTATCCATGCAGGACGGCAGGCGGAACCCGTGTTCGGCCAGCGTGAATTTGCGCCGGTAGTCGCCTTTGTACATGCCGCCGATCTGCGGGACGGAGACGTGGGATTCGTCGGCGAACACAATGGCATCGTCGGGGATGAATTCGAACAGGGTGGGGGGCGGCTCGCCCGGCGCGCGGCCGGTCAGATAGCGGGAATAGTTTTCGATCCCGTTGCAGACGCCGGTCGCTTCGAGCATTTCCAGATCGAAGGTGCAGCGCTGTTCCAGCCGCTGCGCTTCGAGCAATTTCGCTTCGGCGACCAGTTGGTCAAGCCGCTGGCGCAGTTCCTTTTTGATGCCGATGATCGCCTGCTGCATGGTCGGTTTCGGCGTCACGTAGTGGGAATTCGCATAGATCCTGATCTGGTCGAAGGTATTGGTTTTCTGACCGGTCAGGGGGTCGAATTCGGTGATCGCCTCCAGCTCCTCGCCGAAAAAGGACAGGCGCCATGCGCGGTCTTCCAAGTGGGCCGGGAAAATTTCAAGGCTGTCGCCGCGCACACGGAAGCTGCCGCGCTGGAACGCGGCATCGTTACGGCGGTATTGCTGCGCGACCAGATCGGCGATCACATTGCGCTGGTCATACATCCTCCCGACCTTCAGGTCCTGCGTCATCGCGCCATAGGTTTCGACGGACCCGATGCCGTAGATGCAGGACACGGATGCGACGATGATCACGTCGTCGCGTTCCAGCAGGGCGCGGGTGGCCGAGTGGCGCATCCTGTCGATCTGTTCGTTGATCTGGCTTTCCTTCTCGATGAAGGTGTCAGAGCGGGCGACGTAGGCCTCTGGCTGGTAATAGTCGTAGTAGGAGACGAAGTATTCCACGGCGTTGTCGGGGAAGAAGCCCTTGAATTCGCCATACAATTGCGCGGCGAGCGTTTTGTTCGGGGCAAGGATGATGGCGGGGCGCTGGGTCTGTTCGATCACCTTGGCCATGGTGAAGGTCTTGCCGGTGCCTGTCGCGCCCAGAAGCACCTGATCGCGGTCGCCGTCTCGCACGCCCTGGCTGAGTTCGGCAATGGCGGTGGGCTGGTCGCCTGCTGCTTCGAAATCCGTATGCATCACGAAACGCTTGCCGCCCTCAAGTTTCAGGCGGTCTTTGACGTCCGGCGCGGGCGCGTGCAGCAGCGCCTCGGATTTGTCGGAATGGGCATAGGGCATGGGCGGCCTCCTTCGCCCTTCAATGTGGCATTGCGTGGGGTAGGTGCAAGGGGGCTGGCAGCATCTTGTCAGCAGGGTGCGGTTGGAACTGACCTAGGGGGCGGTGAAAAAGTTGACGTATACTGCGAGTCCTTGAACACCCGAGAACACCCGAGAACACCCGAAGAACTGCTTGACGATTTAGGCGTAGTAGATTCAGGTCGATGCATGATCCGCCCGGGTTTTCTCTCTTCTCCCGCCCGCCTCGAATTGCTGGCTTGTGTGAAGCGTCAGCGTGAAGACCACGGGATTGCCCGTCGGGCGAATG
>DFBX01000072.1 GCA_002366795.1 Rhodobacteraceae bacterium UBA3069
CACCGCCTACCAAGCCCAACCACCCGTGGACGAATGGGCAGGTCGAACGGATGAACCGCACGACCAGTTGCGCAGCCATCTCGGCGACTTCCTCGACGCCTGCAATTACGCCCGCCGTCTCAAAACTCTCAGCGGGCTCACGCCCTATGAATACATCTGTAAGATCTGGACTTCTGAGCCGGATCGATTCATCCTGAACCCGATCCTCCAGATGCCGGGACTAAACACCTAGCTATTCAAAACACCTGCTGCACAGTTTACGCGGCCCATCGCCCCATGCGCATATCACGATGGATCGACGAAAAGGGCCAATCCTCGGGCCGCTCCACAAGCCCGTGCTTGACGGGGTTCAGCAAACAGTATTTCACATGCGCTTCGTAATCCGCCGCATTGCGGATGTGATGGTCCCAGAACCTCCGCTGCCAGATTCCGGCTTCCTTCTTGGAAACCTTGCTCGGGCTTCGCCTTGCCTGCAGCCGCGCAACCTCGGTGGGTTGAAAACCCACCATACGATCCGCGATTTCGCTTCCTCCTGCCCCTGACCGCTTCGGCGCGCCGGGTAGGGTGGGTTTGCAACCCACCGTATCCTGCGCTGCCTGCATGCGCACGAACTTCGAAAACCGCGCCTTGATCGCGCCCCAACGGTCAGAATAGTTCGTGTCCCCTTCGGGCAGGGTCCAGACCGCGTGCATATGGTCCGGCATAACCACCCAGGCGTCTATCGCAAAAGGCCGCCGGTCACGCGTGACCCGCACCGCTTCGCGCAGGATGTCGATCTGCGCCACCAACAAATCGCTTTGCCGATCGGCAAGGCAGACGGTGAAGAATACAGTCGATCCGGGGATCTTGGGGCGGATATAGTTCGGCATACCTTCGACTATGCGCATTCGTGATTAATCCCAGGTTTACGTGCGCCCATTGCGCCCCGCCCCTCATCGGGTAAGGATACCGCCCGAAAGGTGCCCTTCCATGTCCGATACCCCCCTTGATGCCAGCCAACTGACCCGCCTTCGGCACCGGTTCACCGTTGAACCGGTCACGCCCGCGCGGATGAAGATGTTGCAGGCCCGCAGCCATCCCGGCGCATACGAGGACGAACCCGTCCCCGATCACATCAAGGCCGCCGTCACGGAAACCGCCCATGACGACGCCATGGTGCAACTGACCGGCCCGAAGGATACCGTCTGGATGCCGACTCCCGTGGCCCGCCCCAACTGGTTTGCCATCTCGCGTGGTTATGCGCAGCGGATGCTGTCGAAATACACCCTCAAGGATTTCATCGACGTCGAACGCGGCGACACCGTGGTCGATTGCGGCGCGTTTGTCGGCGGATTCGCGCTTGGCGCGGCGCGCAAGGCTGGCCAGGGCAGGCGCGTCATTGCCATTGAACCCGCGCCGGTGAACTTCGAATGCCTGACCCGCAACACCCAAGGCACCGCCATCACCAACATCAACGCGGGCCTGTTCGACACATCTGGCCAGATCGACTTCATCATCCGCGCCAATGCCACCGACAACTCCATGCTGGCCGAGGACACGGGCGAGGAAATAGGCCGCCATACCGTGCCTACGTTGACGCTGCCGGACCTGATCGCGCAGCAAAACCTCGGCAAGATCGACTTCCTCAAGGTCGAGGCAGAGGGCGTCGAACTGGAAATCCTGACCCATGCGACCCCCGATATCGTCACCAAGATCGCCATCGACGCAGGCCCCGAACGCCACGGCCAATCGCCACTGCTGGACATCGCGGTGATGCTTGCGGGGCGGGGCTACCGCCTGGCGAACCGCAACTACTGGCTTTACGCCACCGCCGCCTGACCGGCGCGAATTTCCTTGCTATTTCGCCGCAACAGGTCCATAGGGACGGGGCTTACGTTATTCTTTCTCGACCTACTGTCTCCCTTCAACCGGCGCTCAGTCTTTCGATACAGACCGACTACGCCACGGCTGCCGCACGACGCGGGCAGCGTTTATAGGAGACTACGGATATGGCCAATGGCACCGTAAAATGGTTCAACACCACCAAAGGCTTCGGCTTTATTGCACCCGAAACCGGCGGCAAAGACGTTTTCGTTCACATTTCTGCTGTAGAGCGTTCGGGCCTGACCGGTCTGGCCGACAACCAGAAAGTGACCTTCGACGTGGAAGCAGGCCGTGATGGTCGCGAATCCGCGGTGAACCTGGCGCTGGCATAAGCCGCACCAGATCGTCATTTGAAACGCGGCTCCCATCCGGGGGCCGCGTTTTTCTTTGCCCCCCCCCCGCGCCTCACGCATTCGTGCCGCGCCCGACACTTGATCCCGCAGGGCGCACCGTGGCACAATCGGTATAACCAGTCACAATCCGTTCAAGGCCAATATGATTTCCCGCCGTTCCTTCCTTGCCACCTCCTCTGCCGCAGCGGCCACTTCGCTGGCCGCCCCCGCGCTGGCCTTCGACCTGGACAACCAGTTCATGCCGCAAGAGGTGACGATCCGCACCCAGCTTGAACCGGGCCAGATCCTGATCCTGCCGCGCGCGCATTTCCTGTATTTTGTGACCGGCCCGAACACCGCCCGCCGCTATGGCGTGGGCGTCGGCAAGGCGGGGCTGGAATTCACCGGACAGGCCGTCATCCAGGTGAAAAAGGAATGGCCCACATGGCGCCCCACGAACGAGATGATCGAACGTGCCCCCGCTGCCTATGGCAAGTTCAAGGACAACGACTTTGTCGAACCGGGCGGCCCGAAAAACCCGCTTGGGGCACGGGCACTGTACCTGTTCCAGAACGGGCGCGACACCTATTTCCGCATCCACGGCACGACGCAGCCGTCGTCGATCGGGCAGTCGGTATCGAACGGCTGCATCCGCATGATCAACGACCACGTGATCGACCTGTACCAGCGCGTGCCCACCGGCACCAAGGTCACCGTGATCTGATTCGGAATCTGATCCCGCCCCACGGGCATGGCGTACATCCCGGATCGACCCGTCAAAACAAAAGGCGCGCCCCGATGGGACGCGCCTTTTTCATTCGCTATGACATTGCCTTACGAAAAGGCGCAGACTTCCTTGATGCCCAGCATCTTGAACACGGATGCCGCAGGGCAAAACCCGGTAAACGACGCTTGAATTTGGTTCAGACCGATGAAAACGGTGAACCACATGAACAGCGGCGAGACGAAAACAGTCAGCGCGACGCTCAGCAGCACCATGATTCCGGCAAACAACATGACAGCACGATCAAGGCTCATTTCAGTATCCCTTGTCTGATCGCAGGCCCCACGCCTGCTTTGATCCCTTTATAGGGTCTTTGATCATCATATTCAAGACTCAGAATGTTAAATGGACCCCTTGGCCCATTGCACAATCGACGCCGCGGGCATTGCCCCCGATTGCCGCGCCTTCTCGCGCCCGCCAGCAAAGGCCGCCATGGTGGGAATGCCCCGGATATTGTACACCGCGCCCGCCTTGGGGTGTTCCTCTGTGTTCAGCTTGACGAGGCGCATCTGGCCCGACAACGCGTTCGCTGCCTTGGAAAATTCCGGTGCCATCGTCCGACAGGGGCCGCACCACGGCGCCCAGAAATCCACCACCAGCGGCACATCGTCATTCTTCGCCGCTTTTTGCAGCGTGGCGAAATCCACCTCTACGGCCTTGGGTTGCATCAACTTGCTGCCGCAGGTGCCGCATTTCGGGCCGGACCCCAGCTTTTCCCCGGGGACGCGGTTCAACTGCCCGCATTCAAGGCACGTGATCTTTTTCGACGCCATGTTGCGCCCTCCTGTCTTATATTCAGCATCCAATATATGACATAAGCCCCCCATGTGAAGAGGCGGCAAACCTTTGCCAATCGTATCTGTCACAGAAATTTGGCTTGAAACGACTCAGGACCGGCCCCATCTTCGAATTCGCGACGTTACCACTATCGACCTACCTGCTCCTACACGGCTCAGTACCTTCGATCTTGCACTGACGAGCCGGGCTGCCGCACCTCCGCGGGCAGCATTATCAAAGGAGACACGGATTATGGCCACCGGCACCGTTAAATGGTTCAACACCACCAAAGGCTACGGCTTTATCGCACCCGATGGCGGGTCCAAAGACGTATTCGTCCACATTTCTGCTGTCGAGCGTTCGGGCCTGACCGGCCTGGCCGACAACCAGAAGGTGACCTTCGACATCGAACCCGGTCGTGATGGCCGCGAGTCGGCGGTGAACCTCGCACTGGCCTAAGCCAAGCGCGATTTGATAAAGCGTTTCGAGATAAACTTGAGACTCGAGTTTGTTTCGAAGCGCCCACGACATCGTTAGGTTCCGCGCGCTTCGCCAAAAATCCTGATTCGGTTTTTTTCTCGAAACGCTTTAGTGGAAAAGGCCCCCGATCCGGTGGGCCTTTTCTTTTGCGGGGCTGCACCAAACCCCGTTTGGGAGGCGGTGGGTTATAAACCCACCCTACTTGCCCACTCGGTCGATCAGCTCCAGCACCTTCGGCCCGACCCCTTCAACGATCATCGCCACCCCCTTGCCATTCGGGTGCAGCCCGTCCGCCTGCATCATCGCGGTGAAATCTTCGGGCGGGGCGGACATGCCCGCAAACCAGTTGGGCAGCATCAACACCCCGTATTTTTCCGCCATATCCGGCCAGATACCCTCGAACGCCTGCTCATATTCCGGCCCATAATTCTTGGGCGCGGTCAGCCCGATCAGCAGCACCTTGACGCCCTTTTCCTGAGCGATCTGCAAGATCCCCTCGATATTGGCCCGCGTGACGGCCGGGTCGATCCCGCGCAGCACGTCATTGCCGCCCAGCGCCACGATCATCGCGCCGATTTCGGGCGTCAGGCTCCATTCCACGCGGGACAGTCCACCCGCCGTGGTGTCGCCGGACACGCCCGCGTTGACCACCCGCACATCGGCCCCCTGATCGGTCAGCCACGCACGCAGCTGCGGCACGAACCCTTCCTGCTCGATCAGCCCGTAACCTTGGGTCAGGCTGTCGCCCAGCGCCAAGATATGCGTCTTTTCCGCCCATGCCGGGGCGGACGCCGCAGAAATGAACGAAATGGCAACCAACCCCGTGGCAATCACCTTGCCCATACGCCTTACGCCCCCATATGTGACAGAGCGCAGCAAATTCAGGCATTTTCCCATGACCGACACCGTCCTTTCCCTGTCCGACGTGACGCTGACCCTGTCCGGTAACGCCGGCCCGGTCGAGATTTTGCACGACATCACGCTGGATGTGCCGCGCGGGGAAACCTTGGGGCTGGTCGGGCCTAGCGGGTCGGGCAAATCGTCTCTCCTCATGCTGATGGGCGGGCTGGAACGGGCCAGCTCTGGCGAAGTGCACGCTTTGGGGCAAGACCTGACCGCGATGAACGAGGATCAGCTGGCGCGCTTCCGCAGGGATCATATGGGGGTGGTGTTCCAATCCTTCCACCTTATTCCGACAATGACCGCGCTGGAAAATGTCGCAACCCCGCTGGAACTCGCCGACAAGCGCGACGCCTTCGACCGCGCGATGGAGGAATTGCAAGCCGTCGGGCTGGAATCCCGCGCGCATCACTACCCTGCCCAAATGTCGGGCGGCGAACAGCAGCGCGTCGCCCTGGCCCGCGCCTCTGCCCCGCGGCCTGAAATCCTCTTGGCGGATGAACCCACAGGCAACCTGGATGGCACCAACGGTCAGGCGATCATGGACATGCTCTTTGGTCTGCGCGACCGGCACGGGGCCACGCTGGTCATGGTCACCCACGCGACAGAACTGGCCGCGCTTTGTGACCGGATCGTGACCCTGCGCGACGGGCGCATCGACCACCCCACCCCCTCCAAGAACACTGCGGAAGAGGCCGCGGAATGAGCCTGCGCACCGCCGCCCGCTTTGCCGCGCGGGAACTTCGCGGCGGGCTCAAGGGCTTCCGCATCTTCCTCGCCTGCCTCGCGCTTGGGGTGGCCGCCATTGCCGCAGTCGGATCGGTCCGTGCCTCGATCGAGGCAGGGCTTGCCGCCGAAGGTGCCGCAATCCTTGGCGGCGATGCCGAACTGGAATTCACTTACCGCTTCGCCTCGGACGACGAACGCGCATGGATGGCCCGAACCGCCAGCGCCACTTCAGAAATCGCGGATTTCCGCTCGATGGCCGTCGTGGACAGAAGCGGCGAAACCGAACGCGGCCTGACGCAAATCAAGGCGGTGGATGACGCCTATCCCCTTGTCGGCATGGTGAAACTTGACCCCGACATTTCCCTGCAAGACGCCCTCGCGCCCCGAAACAACACCCCCGGCGCGGTCATGGAACCGATCCTGATCGCGCGCCTTGGCCTTGCCATCGGCGACACCTTCCGCCTCGGCACCCAGCCCTTCACCCTCATGGCCGCGCTGGAAAACGAACCCGACGGCAGTGCATCCGGCTTTGCCCTTGGCCCGCGCACTATTGTCCGCACGGCCGACCTTGCCCAATCGGGGCTGCTCGAACCCGGCACGCTTTATGAAACGAAATACCGCCTGCTGCTACCGGACACCGCGAATATAGAAACCACCAAACAAGATGCGCTGGACCGGTTCGAACCCACCGGCCTGCGCTGGCGCGACGCGCGCAATGGCGCACCGGGAATCGCCACTTTCGTGGACCGGATCGGCGCGTTCCTGATCCTTGTGGGCCTCTCGGGCCTTGCAGTGGGCGGCGTCGGCGTGTCGGCCGCCGTGCGCGCCTATCTGGCGGGCAAAACCGGCGTCATCGCCACGCTGCGCACGCTGGGCGCGACCCGCAGCACGATCTTCCAGACCTATTTCATCCAGATCGGCCTGCTGTCCCTGATCGGCATTGCCATCGGCGTCACCCTCGGCGCGGCAACGCCCATCCTTCTGGCCCCGCTGATCGCCGCGCAACTTCCGATCCCGGCGATCTTCACGCTCTATCCCGCCCCCCTGTTCGAGGCCGCGATTTACGGCATCCTCACCGCGCTGATCTTCACGCTCTGGCCCCTCGCCAGAACCGGCGAAGTCCGTGCCGCCACGCTGTTTCGCGACGCTATGGAAGGGGCCAAAGCCCTGCCGCCCCTGCCCTACGTGCTGATCACCGCGCTGCTGACCGCCGCGCTGATCGGCACTGCCGTCGTCTTTTCCCAAACCGCGACGCTCACCCTCTGGACCGCTGCGGGTATCCTCTTTGCCCTTGCCCTGCTGGCCGCAGCCGCCGCCGCAATCCGCTGGCTTTCCAGACGGTTGCGCTTTGCCGCACGCGGGCTGCCAACCCTCAGATGGTCCCTTGCCGCCATCGGAGGCCCAAGGGCCGAGGCGGCGTCGGTCGTCCTGTCCCTTGGCCTTGGCCTGACCGTCCTTGCCGCCGTGGGCCAGATCGACGGCAACCTGCGCGGCGCCATCGCCCGCGACTTGCCCGCGCAGGCGCCATCCTATTTCTTCGTCGATATCCAACGCGATCAGATGCCCGGATTCCTTGAAAGATTGGAAACCGATCCCGCCGTTTCCCGCATCGACAACGCGCCGATGCTGCGCGGCATCATCACCCGCATCAACGGCCGCCCCGCTGCGGACACCGCTGGCGATCACTGGGTCATTCGCGGTGATCGCGGCGTGACCTATGCGGCGGCCCAGCCCGACACCACCCGCCTGACCGCAGGCGAATGGTGGCCGGAAAACTATGACGGCCCGCCGCTGATTTCCTTCGCCGCCGAAGAGGCAGAGGAAATCGGCCTGACCATCGGCGATACCATGACCATCAACGTGCTTGGCCGTGATATCACCGGCACCATCGCATCGCTGCGCGAGGTGGATTTTTCCACCGCCGGAATGGGCTTTATCCTTGCCATGAACGAAAGCGCCCTGGCCGGCGCGCCGCACACCTATATCGCATCGGTCTATACCGAACCGCAGGCCGAGGGCGCGATCCTGCGCGATCTTTCCAATGCCTATCCCAACATAACCGCGATCCGCGTGCGCGATGCCATCGACCGCGTATCTGACCTTCTGGCGGGCATCGCCGCCGCCACCCGTTACGGCGCGGCTGCGACCCTTTTGACCGGATTTCTGGTGCTGATCGGCGCGGCTGCGGCGGGTGAACGCTCCCGCACATACGAGGCCGCAGTGCTCCGCACCCTTGGCGCATCGCGTGGCCGCATCCTGCGCAGCTTCGCCCTGCGTGCCGCGTTTCTGGGCGCCAGCGCGGGTGGGGTCGCCCTTGCGGCCGGTATCTCAGGCGGATGGGCCGTCAGCCATTTCGTGATGGAAACAGAGTTTGCGGTGATCTGGCCCAACGCTATCGCCATCGTCGCGGGCGGGGTGCTGGCTACCCTGCTGGCGGGGCTTGCCTTTGCCTGGTCGCCATTGGCCGCCCGCCCCGGAGGCGTGCTGCGCGCGCGGGAGTAGTTTTCGACTCAGAGCGGCCCAAATGTCAGGAGTCCGGAAAACTCCCTAACCGACCGCACGACCGAAGGGGTGTTTTCATGGATCAACCCCCTTGATTCATACGACTTCCACGATTCGGGGGCCGTATCCTGCGCTTAGCCGCGCCAGTCGAAAAAGCCCGGCCCAGCCAGTTTCAGCATCTTCTCGGCCATGGCGCGGCCCAGTTCGGCCCCGTCCTCGATCGGCGCTGTGGCCTCATCCGTGATGGCCTCGGACCCGTCGGGGCGCAGCACTTCGCCGCGCAGGCGCAGCGTGCCGCCCGCCAGTTCCGCCAACCCGGCTATGGGGGTTTCGCAAGATCCGTCCAATGCTTCAAGAAATGCGCGCTCGGCACTAAGCCTTTGACCCGCCTCGACATTATGGATCGCGCTTAGCAGGGCCGCGATGCGGTGATCGTCGCCACGCCGCTCGATCCCGATGCAGCCCTGCGCCACGGCGGGCAGCATATCCTCGGGGGCAATCGCACCTTTCGAAACGCGCTCCAGCCCCAGACGGTTCAACCCCGCCTGCGCAAGGAAGGTCGCCTTCGCCACGCCATCCTCCAGCTTTTTTAGCCGGGTCTGAACATTTCCTCTGAATTCAACGACTTGCAGGTGCGGAAAGCGGTTCAAAAGCTGCGCCTTGCGCCGCAGGGACGAGGTGCCGACAACGTCACCCTCGCCCAGATCCGCCAGCCCGTTCGCCTGCAGGGACACGAAGGCATCGCGCACATCTTCGCGCGGCAGGTAGCAATCCAGCACCAGCCCGTCAGGCTGCGCAACCGGCATATCCTTCATCGAATGCACGGCGATGTCGATATCGCCCCGCAGCATCGCCTCTTCAATTTCCTTTGTGAACAAGCCCTTACCGCCGATTGTCTTCAGCGGCTTGTCCGCCTCGATCAGCGCGCGGTCGTCGCCAGAGGTCTTGATGATCACAATCTCAAAGCACTCTTCGGGCAGCACAAAGGCGGTTTGCAACCGCTGCCGTGTCTCATGCGCCTGCGCCAAAGCCAGCGGAGAGCCACGTGTGCCAATCTTGAGGGGCGAAGCGGGGGTGGGAAGCGCATGTGTCATGCGCCAAGCCATAGTCGCGACAGCTTGTCCTGACAAGCGTCCGACGCTTGACATCTTGCCGCCCCAAGGCGACCTACGTTCCGAAACGGAGGTTCCCATGGCCAAGAACAAAACGATTTTGCGCGCGCTTGCTGGTGAAGTGCTGGACACGCCGCCCATCTGGATGATGCGGCAGGCGGGGCGTTACCTGCCCGAATACCGCGCCACGCGCGCACAGGCGGGGGACTTTCTGTCGCTGTGCTACAACCCTGAACTGGCGGCCGAGGTCACGCTGCAACCGATCCGTCGCTACGGGTTTGACGCGGCCATCCTGTTTGCCGACATTCTGCTTTTACCCCAAGCACTTGGCGCTGACCTGTGGTTTGTCACGGGCGAAGGCCCGCGCCTGTCCACGATTGAAACACAGGCCGATTTCGACAAGCTGAAACCCGTCGACGAGATCGACGAGGTGCTGAACCCGATCTACGAAACCGTCCGTATTCTGAAGGGTGAACTGCCGTCGGAAACCACGCTGATCGGCTTTGCCGGCGCGCCCTGGACCGTAGCCACCTACATGATCGCGGGCCGCGGCACCAAGGACCAGGGTCCCGCTCATGCACTCAAGGCCGAAAACCGCGCATTGTTCGAACAGATCATCGACATTCTGACGACCGGCACCATCGAATATCTGTCCAAACAGGTCGAGGCAGGGGCCGAGGTGGTCAAGATTTTCGACAGCTGGGCAGGCAGCCTGACGGGCGAAGACTTTGACCGCTACTGCCTTGAACCCGCTAAGAAAATCACGGGCGAGATGAAGAAGCGTTTCCCAGGCCTGCCGGTCATCGCTTTCCCGCGCGAGGCAGGCGACCGCTACATCGGCTTCCACAAGGCGACCGGCGCGGATTGCGTCGCGATCGACGACAGCGTGACGGCCGAATGGGCCGCCGCGAATGTGCAGGTGGATGGCTGCGTGCAAGGCAACCTGAAATCCAGCCACATGGTCACGGGCGGCCAGAATCTGGTTGATGAAACCCGCCGCATCGTCAAAGCCCTCTCGAAAGGCCCGCATATCTTCAACCTGGGCCACGGCATCACGCCGGATGCGGACCCGGACAACGTGCAACTGATGATCGACACCGTGCGCGAGACTGCAACGCGCTAACCAATTGTCATAAAAAGCAAAACGGGCCGGAGAATTCCTCCGACCCGATCGCGTTTCGGCTTACTTCACCTCACCCGTGGGGCGCGGGGTGGTCGCGGTTTCGGCGGGCAGCACGGGGTATGTCACCTCGGGCATTTCGCCGGTCAAAGATCCGAGGAAAGCCGCGATTGCGGTCACGTCGTCGGGTCCAACTCTTCGCCCAATTGCGAGGTGCCCATGATCGCCACAGTCTGCTCCAAATCCCAGACCTTGCCGGAATGGAAATAGGGCGCGGTCTGGTCGATGTTGCGCAGCGGGGATGCACGGAACACGTAAGAATCGTCCGCCGTGGCGGTGACTGCAAAGCGGCCCTTATCGCCCTCGGGCAGCACGTCTGCGCCGGGTTTTTCAATCAGACCAAAGGGATAGTAGCCATTGCCGCCAAGATTCACCCCATTGTGGCAGGACGCGCAGCCCTTTTCCATGAACAGCGACAGGCCAGCTTTTTCCACGTCGTTCAGCGCATCATCGTTGCCATTCAGATAGGCATCGAAGGGGGCGGGCGTGACCAGCGTGGCCTCGTATGCCTCGATCGCCTTGGCGAAATTGTCAAAGGTGATCGGGTCGGCCTCGGTCGGGAAGGCGGCTTTGAACCAGTCCACGTAGTCCGGCATCGACGACAGCGTGGCGACCACGTTTTCAGGCGTATTCGCCATTTCCACGCCAAGCCTGCACCGGCCCCTTGGCCTGCGCCTTCAGATCCTCTGCCCGGCCATCCCAGAACTGCGCCTCGTTGAAAACCGAATTCAACACGGTGGGCGAGTTGCGCGGCCCCTTCTGCCAGCCATGCCCGATCTAGGTGGGCATGCTGCCATCGCCCCCAGTCGCCAGATTGTGACAGGAATTACACGAAAACACACCCGAAGCGGACATGCGCGGATCGAAAAACAACGCCTTGCCCAGATCGATCTTTTCCGGCGTGATCGGGTTGTCGTTCACCGCGGGCGTGGTCGATGGCAAAGGCTGGAACAAGTCCAGCGCCTCGTCACGCAATTCCGAAGCAGAGGCGGCACTCGCCAGACCCGCGCAAGCGCAGGCCATGGCAATAGCGGATAACTTCATCGAATCTCTCCTAGATCCTGATTTCGTGCTTCCGGTCCTGCGCGCAGCCTAGCTGTCATGGATAGCGTCACCATGACTTGGATCAATTCTAAAAGCCCGAGTTTTTTCCTAACTTCAAACACTTATACCCCTATCCCTCGAAAA
>DFBX01000053.1 GCA_002366795.1 Rhodobacteraceae bacterium UBA3069
ACCAACTTTCGGGCATAACTCAAAAGTTTGCCCGCAGGCAGTTTTCTCCTTCGTCCATTCGCAAAACGACCAATCTCATTGATGCCAGCACACTGAACACCTCTTCGAGCCCAACAAAAGGAACCCGCCACCGAACCAACCACCTCCCTCCATGCAGAAATCGTGACGCCGCAGAAAAGGCATTCAATCCAGCCGATTTACCCGCATGACAAGGAGGTTCCTCATGCATACCACCACCCATGAAAACAACGCACAGGCTGCGTACGATAGGATCGCGGACACCGAGCGGAATTTGCGCCGTCACGGCCCTGCACTTTGCGATCTGTTCAACGCTTTCGATGCGCCTTCGGGCTTTGATGCGCTCTGCGATCTGCATGGTATTTTCGGGAACCAGCACCCGGATGCCAATGTGATCAAGACAGCGCTTCAGGAGATCGAATGCGCCTTGGCAAAGCAATCGTCGCAGGCAGTAGACACTGCCGCGCGCGACCGGGGTTTCGACGCCTCTGCGGCCTTGCGTTGGCACGGCGCACGCATCAGCGAACTGCATGCGCGGTTCCGCAATGCGGGCTGAAACAGGATTGGGCTGTCAGCTGCTACACGCGGCTCGTCGGGGTTCTGTCCCCGACGGCTGCACTCTCTATAGGGATATCTGCGACATCTCGATGTGGCTTGTGCAGGAATTTCACGTGCCGTTCGTCCATCTTTGGGTGGATCGGCACCCCTTTCAGCAGGGTCGGGAGATCGCCTGTCTCTCAGTGATGCAATGGCAGTACCACCTCGATCTATTGGCAGATGCGGCACGGGAGGCCTTTCTCGCGCTTGGGTACCAGATCGAGGACACGGGTGGTGCTTTGATCCCCTGCCCGTGCTGTGATGGCGAGCATTCGCGACACGAGGTTTTGCGGGCCTACGCATGTGTCAAGACGGCGCTGCGAGCAAGGCAAAGAAACAATAGATAAACCAGACAGTGTATTACAACGAAATGGGGTGGCCTTTGGCCGCCCCATTTACGTTTCAGACATGAAAAGTGGCCATAGATCGAAGGCCATCGGATTACGTCACCTCAGTCGGCGAGCCAATCGCCTTGGCCGAAAGGTGGGGCTACCCCATTCAGCAATGTCGTATCATCGAAGCCGCGCTGTGCCGAATGGTCTACCAAACAGAATATCAGCGGCTTCATGTTTCACGAAGCCACAGTCTGTGCGTTTCTGCTCGGGCGAAATCCCGAATTAGAGGAATCTTTCTTCGAAATTCGTTTTGGCCGCCATTGCTTGCGCCCCATATCTCTTTGGACAGAGTCGAACCTTGGGTATCGCGTTTCAGGTGCAATTAACGAGGAAATCGGGCGTTTCCGCCCGATTGACTTCTTATGCTTGCAAAATGGCTATTCTAACCCGGCCGGTGGCCATTAATTGGTGGTCAGAACATCATACCCGCCCGCGTGCGCCTAACCGCACTTGGAATGGCCGCAGGACGAACAGGTCATGCAGCCCTCGACCATCATCATGCTGAACTGGCCGCAGGACGGGCAAGCCTTGCCGCGCCGCTCGTTTTCCAATCCCACGACCTGCGCCTGCGGGTCGGCTTTCAATCCCATACCCTCGCCTTCGATAAACCCGATGGCGATCATGTGCCGCTCGATCACGCCGCCAATCGCCGCCAGAATCGAGGGGATGTATTTGCCCTGCATCCATGCCCCGCCACGCGGGTCGAACACGGCCTTCAACTCTTCGACCACGAAAGACACATCGCCCCCGCGCCGGAACACGGCCGAGATCATCCGCGTCAGCGCCACGGTCCAGGCGAAATGCTCCATGTTCTTGGAATTGATGAACACCTCGAAGGGGCGGCGATGCCCGCCGATCACGATGTCATTCACCGTCAGATAGATGGCATGTTCGGAATCCGGCCATTTCAATTTATACGTCGCACCGTCCAACTCCTGCGGGCGGTCCAGCGGGTCGGACATATAGATGACATCGGCACCGGTGTCGGCATCGGGTGCCTTCTCGCTCTCCTCGCTGACGCTCAGAACCGACCCCGTCACGTCATTCGGACGGTAGGTGGTGCACCCTTTGCAACCGGTGTCATAGGCGGCCATGTAGACCTCCTTGAACGCCTCGAACGAGATATCCTCGGGGCAGTTGATCGTCTTGGAAATCGACGAATCCACCCATTTCTGCGCCGCCGCCTGCATTTTCACATGATCCAGCGGGGCCAGCGTCTGCGCGTTCACAAAGTAATCGGGCAAAGGCGCATCGCCCATCTTTTCGCGCCACATCTGCACCGCGTAATCCACGACCTCTTCTTCGGTCCGGCTGCCATCCTTCTGCAAGACCTTGCGCTTGTAGGCATAGGCGAACACCGGCTCGATCCCCGAACTGACGTTCCCGGCATACAGCGAAATCGTCCCCGTCGGCGCGATGGATGTCAGCAGCGCGTTGCGAATGCCATGGGTGCGGATCGCATCACGCACATCGTCGTCCATGCCCTGCATCGCACCGCTGGCCAGATAGGCATCGGCGTCGAACAAGGGGAACGCGCCCTTTTCCTTCGCCAAATCCACCGAGGCCAGATACGCGGCGCGAGCGATCGCGTGCAGCCAATCCTCCGTCTGACGCGCCGCCTCGTCCGACCCATAGCGCAGGCCAACCATCAGCAATGCATCGGCAAGGCCGGTGACACCCAACCCGATCCGGCGCTTGGCCGCCGCTTCGCGGGCCTGCTCCTGCAACGGGAAATTCGATGCGTCCACCACGTTGTCCATCATCCGCACGGCAACGCGCACCAGTTCGTCCAGCGCATCCGCATCCAGTTCCGCGCCCGCCTCAAACGGCTGCGCGACCAGCCGCGCAAGGTTGATCGACCCCAGCAGACACGCGCCATAGGGCGGCAGGGGCTGCTCGCCGCAGGGGTTCGTCGCCGCGATCGTCTCGCAATAGGACAGGTTGTTGGCCGCGTTGATCCGGTCGATGAAAATCACACCGGGCTCCGCGAAATCATAGGTGGACTGCATGATGCGGTTCCACAGGTCGCGCGCTTGCAGCGTGTGGTAAATCTTGCCGTCGAACTGCAATTCCCACGGCCCGTCCGCCTTCACGGCCTCCATGAAATCATCCGTCACCAGAACCGACAGGTTGAAATTGCGCAGCCGCGCCGGGTCCGATTTGGCGGTGATGAACTGTTCCACATCGGGGTGGTCGCAGCGCATGGTCGCCATCATCGCCCCACGGCGTGACCCCGCCGACATGATCGTGCGGCACATCGCGTCCCACACATCCATGAACGACAACGGACCCGAGGCATCCGCCGACACGCCCTTCACATCCGCGCCCTTGGGCCGGATGGTGCTGAAATCGTAGCCGATCCCGCCGCCCTGCTGCATGGTCAGGGCCGCCTCTTTCAGCATGTCGAAAATGCCGCCCATGCTGTCGGGGATCGTGCCCATGACGAAACAGTTGAACAGGGTGACGCTACGTTCCGTGCCCGCACCCACCGTGATCCGGCCCGCGGGCAGGTATTTGAAATCCTCAAGCGCGTCGAAAAATACCTCTTCCCACTTCGCGCTGTCTTCCTCGATCTCGGCCAGCGACCGGGCGATTCGCCGCCAGCTGTCCTCGACCGTGCGGTCGATCGCGGTCCCATCGGCCTTCTTGAACCGGTATTTCATGTCCCAAATCTGCTCGGAAATAGGGGCGGCAAAACGGCTCATGTGGTCGTCCTCGGATAGGTGTCAGGGTCTTTGCGGAAGGCTTTCCACCATACGCGCTGATGGTGCAAGGGTCAAACTTGATCTGGCGCGATCAAGCCCTATGATCCGCAATATCTAGTCCGAGGCACCAATGACCAACCCCCTGCACATCCTCAAGCTATCCGTCGGCACCGAATGCGTCGATGACCTGCTTGCGTGGCAGGACCAATACCGCCGCAAATATACCGATGGCCTGCCCCGCCACGTCACCCGCATGTGGCCCAAACGGGCCGAGGAAATCCTGAACGGCGGTTCGATCTACTGGGTCATCAAGGGGCAGATCCTGTGCCGCCAGCCCATCCTTGGCCTGACCGAGGTGGACCGCGGTGACGGCATCCGCCGCTGCGGAATCGTGCTGGACCCCGAGGTGATCCGCACCACCGCCGCCCCCCGCCGCCCCTTTCAGGGCTGGCGCTACCTCAAACCCGAAGACGCCCCCGTGGACCTCCCGAAAGGCCGCGAGGAAGAAGAGGCGCTTCCGGCGGAACTGTCGGCCGCACTGGCGGAAATCGGACTGCTTTGATGCAGGGGTGAACAGCGACTGCCCCGGCACAAGACGGGCAAACCTGATCTTCTGGCGGCAACCTTGGTGCGATGCCCCGCCTATGACTGCTGGGCCTTTTTCCCCTTTCTTGCCAAACCCAGGTCGGCAAGGATCACATAAAGGGCGGGCAGAACGAGAAGCACCAGCACCGTAGAGGTCAGAAGGCCGAAGACCACCGAGATAACCAGCGGCTTTAGCGTTTGGGCTTGGGTCGAGGTCTCGGCCAGAAGCGGCGCCATGCCAAGGATCGTGGTCGAAACGGATACGAATATGGGACGGAACCGCGCGCGCACAGCCGCCCCTGCCGCCTTTGCCACGACCACGCCCTTGCCCATTTCGCGCCGGATCACCTCGACCAACAGGATCGCGTTGTTCACGACGATCCCCGCCAGCGACGCTGCCCCGACAAGCGAAGGCATCGAGATGTTGTAACCCATCAGCACATGCCCCCAGATCACGCCCAGAAAAGCAAGCGGGATGGCCATCATGACGATGACCGGTTCGACATAACTGCGGAACTGGAAGGACAGGATGATGTAGACCCCGACGATCCCGATCAGAAACCCGCGCAGGATCGACCCCACGGTTTCTGCCGAATTGGCGGCCTGGCCGGCGATTTCGAAATCCAGGCCCGGCGTCCTGGCCGCAAGATCGGGAAGAAACCCGTCCCGCATCCGGGCGGTGATTGCATCGGCATTGCCGATCCGTCCGTCCACATCCGCCTGAACCGTCAGCGTGCGCAGCCCGTTGCGCCGTGTGATCGTGGACCAGCCGCGCGCCTCATTCGTTTCGACCACGGCGCCAAGAGGCACGGCAGTTCCGTCAGGCAGCGCAATGGTGAAATCGTCCAGATCGGCACGGGCATTGCGATCACCGTCTGAAAGCTGCACCAGCACTTCGAAAGGAAGGTCGCCCTGACGGACATCCGCCAACCGGGTGCCCAGATAGGCGGCGCGCAACTGTCCGGCGACGGTCGCGGCGGTCAGGCCAAGGGTGCGGGCGCCCGGCGCCAGGTGCAGCCGCAATTCCGGCTTGCCGGGGCGCTGGTCAAGCAGGGCATTGCGCACCCCGGTATAGCTTTGCAACTCGGTCAGGGTTGCACGGCCTGCGGTCTCCAATACATCAAGATCGGGATGCGACAGGCGCAGTTCCACCGCGATCCCTTGTGGCCCCATTCCCGGTTCGGTCATGATCAGCGATGTCACCCCGGGCAAAGGCCCGATCTCCTCGCGCCATGCGCCGATCAACTCGTCAAGCGTGGTGTTCCGAATCTCGGCGGACAGCAAATCGGTCGAAACGGTTGCGACATGCGGGCCGGTTTCCCCGGCAGACAGGTTGCGGCCCATCCTGGTGATTGTCCGCTGCACCAAAGCCTTCGCTTCGGGCTGATCGGGGGACAGATCGGCATTCACGCGGGCCAGTGCCCTTTCGACCTGCGCCACGGCGGCTTCGGTGCGGCCAAGCGACGTGCCAGCGGGCAACATCAGCCGCGCCTCCAACACATCCCCGTCGATGTCCGGCATGGCATCGCGCTTGACGACACCGCCGCGTAGCGCGCCGACGGTGGCGATCAGCGCGCCAACGGCCAGCCCAAGAACAAGCCAGCGCAGACCGATAGAGGCATCTGCCAAACGTCCGATCCCCTGATCGCGCAGCTTGGCGAAACCCGCATCCAGGCCCGCCCGAAACCGTGATGGCGGTTTCTGCATCGCGCGCAGCCCCCCCTTGAGGTGATGCGGCAGGATCAGGAAAGCCTCGATAAGGCTCGCTGCCAGGGCCGCAAGAAGAACCAGCGGCAGAACTTCGAGAACCGCACCCAAATCACCGGACAAAAACGACAGCGGAAAAAAGACCGAAAGCGTGGTCAGGAATGACGACATGACGCCGGGGGCAACCGCCATCACACCGGCGGTCACAGATTGCACGCTTACACCTTCGGCAGCATGAACCGCGATGGAATCGGACAGCACGATGGAATCGTCCATCACGATCCCGATCGCCATCAAAAGCGCGACCAGCGTGATCATGTTCAGGCTCAGCCCCGTCAGCGCCATCCACACAAATGCGCCCAAAAATGCGACGGGAAGCCCCATCGCCGCCCAGATCGCAAAGCCGGGACGAAAGAACAGGCTCATCACGATCACGACAAGACCAAGGCCCATCAACCCGTTTCGAACCAGCATCGCCAGCCGGTCGCGGATGATTGAGGTCACGTCCTGCACCACCTCGACCTGAACCGTCGCGGGCAGCCGCGCAGTTTCATCCGCGACCAGGGATTGCACACTGTCAAGCGCGCGCAGCGCGTCAGCATCAAGCGGTTTGTGAATATCCAGCAGGACGGCAGGCTGGTCATTGAGCCGCGCACGTTCTTCCGCAGGTTCGAACGTCTCCGTGATCCGTGCGACTTCACCAAGCGTCAGGACTGCGCCGTCCTCCAGCGTCAGAACCGGAAGATCCGAAAGGGCCACGATGCTGCGCGCTTCGGCCGTAAATCGCAGGGTCAGATCAGCGGCCGAAGATTCGATCCGGCCCGCAGGCAGATCAAGGCTCTGCGCCCCGATGACCTGCGCCAGCCCTTCTGCGGTCAACCCGTGCTTCGCCAGCACGGCACGATCAGGCAGGATGGAAAGCGTCCGCGCCCCCAGTCCCGATGAAATCACGCGCGCCACATCGGGCAGCCCGGAAAGCCGGTCGGACAGCGCATCGGCATAAAGGTCAAGCTGCGCGATCGGCAAGTCCCCCGACACCGCCACCGAGGTCACAAGATCCGTGCGGTGCAGCTCGCGTACGGTGGCGATATCAGCGCGCGGCGGAAAGGTGTCGATGGCGGAAACTTCGGTTCGCAAGCTGTTGACGAACCGCAGCGGATCACCGGCCGGTTCCATCGTCGCCACGGCCCGCGCCATATTGTCTTGTGCGACACAGTTCAGGGTTTCCAGGTTTTCAACACCCTGAACCGCATCCCAGAGAGGCGCGCAGATGGCGGTTTCGACATCGCCCGCGGCCGCGCCGCGATAGGGCACGGTGATCTCTGCCTCGACAGGCCGGAAATCGGGAAAGGTCTCGCGCAGCAGGGTCGGCGCGGCGAATGATCCCGCTGCCAGAAAGACCAGAAGCAAAAGATTGGCGGCAGTCGGATGGCCAGCAAACCAACGGATCATTGCGCAACCTCATCCGGTTCAGCCTGGCCTTGACCGTCCGCTGTCACGGGGTGCAACCGCATCCCCGGCAAGGCGGGGGCGATGGCATCAAGTATGACCTTCTCGCCCGCCGCAACGCCTGCACGAATGACAACCACCCCGTCCTGACGAAACGCCGGAACGACCGGCCGCAGTTCAAGGCGGTTATCATCGGTGACAAGATACAGGCTCTGCCCGTGCAGCGCCGACCTGGGCACGACAATCGCCTGGCTCAGCGGCGCTCCGGTCAGGGCGACCTCGACCTGCATATTCGGCACCAGCGGAAGGCGCAGGGGCGGATTCGCGTCGGAATAAGGGTTTTCGACCGTAACCACGACAGGCACGGTGCGTGCGCGGGGATCCAGGGCAGCTTCGACCCGGCTGACCGTTGCGGTCCAGGTTTGGGCCGGGTCGATCAGCGGATGAAGCTGCGCCGTCATCCGCTTCGATGGCCCTTCCCCGATGGCTGTCAGTGCATCGCTGACCAGTTCACCCTGACCAAGAAGCCGCTGAAACGCGGGCATCGGCACCTGAACCACCACTTCGGCGCGATCGACACTGTTTCCTTGCACCAACATCTGCCCCACAGACACGGATTGATAAAGCTCCACGTTCACCGATCCAACGCGCAGGTCGAAAGGCGCGACCACAACGGTCTGGTCAAGATCACGCCGCGCGCGGGCGATGGTGGCCTTGGTGCGGGCCTGTTGCGCGACAAGGCGGGCAAGACGGGCCGGGATCAGATCAAGACTGTTTTGCAGTTCCATAACGGTGCGGCGATTTTGCAGGACCATTTTCTCGGCCTCGTCGGCGCGCGTCTTGGGGTTGATCCCCTGGGCCACAAGGTTACGAACCCGCGTCTGGTCGGCCTCGGCGAGGCGCAGCCGCTCCGCCTCCAGATCAAGCACGCGGCGGGTATTTCCACGCTCCGCCTCGATCTGCTTGGCCTCGGCGGCAAGCGCGTCAAGGTCGGCTTCGCCTTGGGCGATGGCCAGTTCGTAATCGGATGGATCGATTTTCAGAACATCCGTTCCGGCCCTGACCAGACGCCCCGCTTCCAGGTCGGGATGGCGCCAGATCACCTCACCGCGCACTTCCGCAACCGCGGCCCAGGTTTCGGCGGCACGTATGCTGCCCCACCCGCGCACCACCGGCGCAATCTCTTGTGCCTCCAGGGTTGCGACCCGCACGGCCATAGCTGCCTCGCCCCCGTCCTCTTGCGCGGGACCGGTAGCCGTCGAGATCAGGAAAGCCGCCGTCGCGGCCCCCAGAAGAACCGGCGGAAGGGCAAGTAATGCAGACAGGCGGGCCATGATTTTTCCTCGGTCAGCTGTATCGAAAACTTAAATCTCAATCGGTTGCGATTCCCTGCCCGCGCCATGCGCAAAGCTCCGCAATTTCCTTACCGGATCAATACCGGCGCAGCGGGCATCCCATGCACCCATGATGTTAGCATTGAAAAGATGTCGCTGCGCAATCAACAGGGCGGCGCGCAAATGCAGGCCGATGTGCGGGCGGGAATATCCGGCAATAATCATGCTTCAATCATCCTTTCAAAATCCCGCTAAGAGGCCGGCTTTGATCCCGCTTGGATGGTGTGACGGCTTATGTTAGTTAGCAATCACTTACAAGAGGTGGAAATGCAAAACCGGAAACGCGCCCCCGATCGAAAATCCGAAATTGTCGCCGCCCTTTTGGTTCTGGCCGACCGGATCGGACCGGACCGGCTGACAACAAATGACATCGCGCGTGAGGTGGGCGTGACGCAGGCTGCTATCTTCCGCCATTTTCCAACCAAGGCCGCGCTTTGGGCCGCAGCCGGTGAAACCCTGTCCGAAAGGCTGACAACCAGCTGGGCAGCGGCAAAAAACCGACATGCCGCGCCACAAGCCCAACTTCAGGCTCTGATCCACGCCCAGTTGGGCCAGATCGCAAGCTGTCCGGCGCTGCCGGCGATCTTGCATTCGCGTGAATTGAACGTAGATAACCCGGCCCTGCGCGCGACGGTTCAGGACATCTTGATGCAGTTTCAGGGTGAACTGGTCGATGCGTTGCAAAAGATGGCGCAAAGCGTCGATATGGCGCCCGAACTGGACCCAAAAGATGCGGCGGTGTTTCTCACCTCTTTGGTTCAGGGGCTTGCAATCCGCTGGAGCTTGGGCGCACGGAATTTCGATCTCGTGGCAGAGGGTATGCGTTTGTTCGACGTGCAACTTGCGCTTTTCATGCAGTCGGCACAGGTCGCCGGTATGTCCGAGGGGTGAGACGATATAGGCACCGGTGGTTTTGTGGTGCGGCTGCCCGGCATTACGGTTCCGGCACAGGGCCGTCGCGGTGCAGCAAATGCTTGCCTGAAAGACCGCTCAAACGCCACCTTCGTTCCGGCTTGTATTCCGCTCTCGGGACGCGAACCTTACCCAGCCAGTTAAGATTCCACGATCAGCCCCCCCGAAACATACGAAACCACATAAAATGATGGTTTTTCATACGGTTTTTCGTGGCGTATCCGTGTCCGCGAAATCAGGTCGAACAGCCTGACCTCAGTCCACCTTCAAAAGCTGCAAAAGCTGTTTCATGGTCTTGCGATCCGCGTCTTCCATCGGCGCTTTGCGCGAACGGAATAGCGTGGCCTGCGATTTCAGGATCAGCCCGTCATCCAGCAATTTCAAATGGTTAGCCCGCAACGTATCGCCGGTCGAGGTAATGTCCGCCACGGCCTCGGCGGTCTCGTTCTTGACGGTGCCTTCGGTCGCGCCCTGACTGTCAACCAGCGCGTAATCCGCCACCCCCTGTTCGCGCAGAAACTCGCGCACAAGGCGGTGATATTTGGTGGCAATTCTCAAACGAAATCCGTGACTTAGCCGAAATCGCGCGGCGGCGGCATCCAGGTCATCCACCCCGTTCACATCGACCCAGAAAGTCGGCACGGCAATGATCAGATCGGCATGGCCAAACCCCAGTTCGGCCAGCTCCTCGACCTGCTGCTCCCAATGCGCCAACTTCTCGCGGATCAGGTCGGTGCCGGTCACCCCCAGATGGATGCGCCCGGCCTGCAATTCGCGCGGAATTTCCCCTGCGGACAGCAGGACAAGTTCAACATTATCAATACCTTGCACGCGCCCCGCATATTCGCGTTCATTGCCCGTCCGCGACAGGTCCACGCCCCGTTCGCCGAACCATTCAAAGGTCTTTTCCATCAGCCGACCCTTGGACGGCACACCCAGTTTGATGCTCATGGGACGCCCCCCAATTCGACGACCAAACCAGGCCGGATCACTCCGCCCACGGCCGGTATTTCCGCGCCCTGCCCCAGTTGCCGCGTCAGCGCGTCATAGCGCCCGCCGCTGGCGATGGGCGGCAGGTCAGCTCGATTTTCTGCATAGAATCCAAAGACAAAGCCATCGTAATATTCCATCGACGATCGGCCATAGCTGGCCTCGAAGTCAAGCGTTTGCACATTCACACCACGCGCGTCCATCGCCTCCATCCGCTCAGCCAAACGCGTCACCGCCACGTTGATCGAGGGCATATCCACCGCAATATCCCGCAGCATTTCCAACGCGTTGGGCGCGGATTCACGAACGCTCAGGATCGCGTCCAGCAGCTCCACCTCGCCCGCGCTGATCGGTGGTGCCAGCGCATCCTCGCGCAGCGTGGCGATACGTTCGGCCACTTCTTCGGGGCTGCGCAAACCGATCACAGGCCCGGCAGCGCCCATCGGGTTTTCACTGGAAATCAGTGCCTTACGGCTAACCGGCATCTCGGCCCGCCCCGAATAACGGTCGATCAAAGCGCGAAACCGGCGCGGCCGCCAGATGTGTCGCCGCAACGCCGCCTTGCGCCGCGCGGTGGTGTCCAATCCTTCTACCGCTGCCATCAGAATGCCGATATCCCCCGTCGCCGCGCGCAGAGGCAGACCTGCCAAGGCATTGGAAATAAGGCTAAAAACCTCGGCATCCGCCGCGGCGGGATTGTCGCGGTCGAACACTTCATAGCCGACTTGCAGGTATTCGTTGGCGCGATCCTCGTCCAACTCCTGCCGCCGGAACACTTCGCCGGAATAGGTATAGCGCGCTGGTTCCGCCCCGTGCGCCATGTGCATCTGCACCACCGGCACGGTGAAATCGGGGCGTAGCATCTGCTCGCCGCGCAGCGCATCGCTGGTTACATAGGCGCGCCCGCGAATATCCTCGCCATAAAGGTCCAGCAGCACCTCGGCCGGTTGCAGGATCGAGGTTTCAACCACCTGCGCCCCTTGCGCCACGAACAGCGCCTGAAGCCGTGCGGCTTCGGCCCGGACGGCCAACCGCTCAGGCATCGTCGCCCCCATAGGTGGCCAGAATTTCACGCACCTTTTCAAGCATTTGATCGCGCGGCACCTCGTATTGGCTTGGCCGCTCCTTCCATTCTTCAAGCGTCGCGTTTTCGGCGATTTTGGCGCCAAGGATCAGATCCTTGATCTGCACCACGCCGCGCTCTTTCTCATCACCGCCCTGGATGATCGCGATGGGCGAAGCACGCTTGTCCGCGTATTTCAACTGGTTGCCAAAATTCTTGGGATTGCCCAGATACACCTCGGCCCGCTGGCCCGCGCGGCGCAGTTCGGTCGCCATGTCCTGATAGTCGGCCATGCGGTCGCGATCCATCACGGTAACAACGACCGGCCCTTCGGTGGCCGTGTCGGTCCGGCCCTTGGCGTGCAGCGCGGCCAGCAGCCGGTCAACCCCGATCGACACACCCGTCGCGGGCACCGCCTGACCGGTGAACCGCTTGACCAGATCGTCATAGCGCCCCCCGCCCGAAACCGAGCCAAACTGGCGTTTGCGGCCCTTTTCGTCAAGGATTTCAAAGGTAAGCTCTGCCTCGAACACGGGTCCGGTGTAGTAACCCAGCCCGCGCACAACGCTTGGATCAATCTCGATCCGGTCGGGGCCATAGCCTTGGGCTGCGACCAGTTCGGCAATGGTTTCAAGCTCTTGCACACCCTCGGCCCCGATCTGCGACGCGCCGACAGCGGCACGCAGATTGGTCAGCGTTTCCACAGCATCGCCCCCCTTAGAGGTCAGGAAGGCCAGCACCGGCGCGGCCTGATCATCGGACAGGCCAACCCCATCGATATATGCACCCGAGGCATCGAGCCGCCCCTTGCCCAGCAATTCGCGTACGCCGGACTCGCCCACCTTGTCGAACTTGTCGATGGTGCGCAGAACCGCATCGCGCTGCGCGCCCTCTTCCAGGCCCATCACCTCCAGCACGCCGTTCAGAACCTTGCGGTTGTTAACGCGGATCACATAGTCGCCACGGGGGATACCGACCTCTTCCAGACAGTCGGCCAGCATGGCGCAAATCTCGGCATCGGCCGCCACGCTCGGCGCGCCTACCGTATCGGCATCGCATTGATAAAACTGACGAAACCGCCCCGGCCCCGGCTTTTCATTGCGCCAGACCGGCCCCATGGCATAGCGCCGGTAAGGGGTGGGCAAATCATTGCGGTGCTGGGCATAAACACGTGCAAGCGGGGCGGTCAGATCATAGCGCAGGGCCAGCCAGTCGCCGTGGCCATCCTCATCGGATTCCTGCCAGGCGAACACGCCCTCGTTCGGGCGGTCCACGTCGGGCAGGAACTTGCCCAATGCCTCGACCGTTTCGACCGCGCTGCTTTCCAATGCGTCAAAGCCGTAGCGATGGTAAACCGCCGCGATTTTTTGCAGCATCTCGGCGCGTTCGGTCACTTCGGCACCGAAATAATCACGGAAACCCTTGGGCGTTTCTGCCTTGGGGCGCGGGGCTTTTTTCTGCTTGGCCATGGCTTTGGTCCTTGCGGATGGGCGTTGGCCTTGCCTCTACCGGAAGGGGGCCAAAGGGGCAAGCGGGCTTGGCCCCTTGGCCCGGCATGCCGTGCCGTGATATGGGCAGATCAACCTTGAGGGAACTGCACATGCAAGAGATCGAAGAGAAGTTGGCCCACCTGATCCGCACCGTTGACGAGCTATCCGACACGGTGGCCAAGCAACAGACGGAAATCGATGTGCTGACCCGCCGTGTTCACATGCTGATGCAGCGCGAGGGAGAGAGGGAGGCTGCGACCGGCGGCGGCATCCACCTGGGCGACGAGCGCCCGCCGCACTGGTAAGCCACTAATGCGTAACGGTTATTTCGACTTCATATCCTGCGCGACCAGCGCCCCGTCATGCAGCAGGATATCGGCCCACCGGGCATTGTCGCCAAAGCGTTCATAGACCGACAGGAACACCGTATCGCGCGACAGTTTCGACATTTTTGCGCCGCACGGCTTGTTCTTGCCCACGCGGCAGACCTGCGATTTGATCGCCTCGTAGGCGCGGTCGGTGTCGGAATAGGGCTGTGTCTTGGCGGGCAGGCCATAGCGCAGGGTTTCATGCATTTCCGCCCCGCCGAACAGGGCAAGGGCCGCGGTGAACTGGCGTGCGCAGCCATCGGGGAACCCGGTCAGCAGAAAGCTGCGCGTGGCGCTTGACCTTGGCGCGGTGTCATACAGGCGGTATTGCGGGCTGCGTTCAGGATAGCGGGCGACCTCTTTGCCCATGGCCTTGGGGTTGCCGTCGCACATGCGGGCAATCTGGCCATAGGGCAGCAGCGTGCCGGCGGGCACCTGCGCCGCATCGGGGGCATTAGGGTCAATCGGTTTGGGCTTGCGGCCGAACAATCCACCAAACGGTTTCTGGCGCGGTTGTGCCAAGGGTTCGGGGCTTTCCCCGGGCAAGACCGGCGCAAGAGAAGCAGTTTGGATTGGCGCGGCCTCTGGCGCCGGTTCCTTGCCGGCTTTCAGGAACCCGAACAGCCCTTTGTGCTGTGCCGGTTCTTTCCCCGGTTGCGTCTCTGCCAAAGGTTTATCGGTCGCCGCTACCTGTGGCTGCGCGACCTCCATCGTTGCAACGGTCGGATCTTCGGGCGCGTTCTTTTCCGCGCGCAGGCGGGCGAACAGACCCCTCGGTTTTTCCTGCACCGCTGCGGGGGCGGACGCGCCGGTTTCTTCCGGCCCGTTGGCTTCCGCCACGGCGGCATCGGCATCTGTGGGCGCGGGTTTCACGGCCCAGTTCCGCCCCAACACACGCGAGAAAAGGCCACCTTTTTCAGTCACATAGGGTTCAGGTGCGGCGGCCATGGCGGGGGCATCAAGGCTCTCTGCCCCCTCGCTCACTTCAACCTCGGACAGGCGTTCCACCCTATCGAGAGGGGAGGAGCAGGAAACGGCAAAGCATAGCGCCGCGAACGCCAGCCCCGTCGCCTTACCATTCGCGGATCGCACCATGAACTGTCCCCTCACCCGTGATGGGGCAACGACTAACCCAACATCCACGCGCGTTCAAACGTCCAGTCACAGACGCGACATAACGGCATGACCGCGCCTATACTTCCTGCACGTCCAGCACGCCGCCAAGGGATTTGATCGCGCCCTTGATCTGCGGATTTATGGGGAAGTCGGCGCCTGCGTCGATTTCCACCTCGCCGGGCAGCGACGGGTTGATCAGGCAGAACTGGATCGGGCCACGCCCTACCCCGCGCGCGGCCTCTTTCGCGCCTTCCAGCACGGCGGCGATGGCGGAAATCGCCTCTGCCTCGTCCACGAAAATCTTCAGCCCTGAACTGCCCGCATCGGCGACCACCGCATCAATCGGCGCGACCGAGCGGCCAATCGGGTCGAACTGGCCCTCGTTGAACTTGGCCTCCATGGTCATGACAACCTGATTGGTGCCATCGAACACCTGCCGGATGCGGTCGAAATCATCGGGGAACAGGGCCATGCCCGCGACCTGCCCCGTGGGGTCGGACACGTTCATGCGAAAGAACCGCGTGCCGCGCCCGGATTTACGCTCTTGCAGGCCGGACACCATGACGCCGACCCTGCCGATCACCGCGCCCTTCATTTCCGCCTGCTGGCGCAGTTCCTCCAAGGTCAGGATTTTCTTGCGGCGCAGGGCGGGCAGGTAGTCGTCCAGCGGGTGGCCGGACAGGTAGAACCCGATAGCCTTGTGTTCCTCGGCCAGGCGGTCCACGGGCATCCAGTCCTCGACCGGGGCGATACGCGGTTCGGGCAGGTCGTCGCCTGCCTCGCCGAACAGCGACACCTGGTTGCTGGCGCGCTGTTCGTGGATCGCGGCGGAATATTGCACCAACCCTTCCAATGCCTCGAACACGCGGCGGCGGTTCGGGTCCAGCTGGTCGAACGCACCGGCGCGGGCCAGCATTTCAAGCGGCCGTTTGCCGACCCGTTTCAAATCGACGCGGCGGGCAAAATCGAACAGCGTGGCATAGGGCTTTTCCTGCCCTTCGACCTTGCGCGCATCGGTTATCAGGCGCATCGCCTCCAGCCCGACGTTCTTCAGCGCGCCCAGCGCATAGACCAGTTTCTGATCGACCACATCGAAGGTGGGCAAAGATCGGTTCACGCAGGGAGGCACGATTTCCACATCCATCCCGCGCCGGACTTCTTCGGCGTAGATCGACAGCTTTTCGGTCAGGTGGATATCGCAATTCATCACGCCAGCCATGAATTCAACCGGGTGGTTCGCCTTCAGCCAGCCGGTCTGGTAGCTGACGACCGCATAAGCCGCGGCGTGAGATTTGTTGAACCCGTAGTTGGCGAACTTTTCCAGAAGATCGAAGACTTCGCTGGCCTTCTTTTTCGGCACGCCATTTTCCGCAGCGCCCTTTTCGAATTTGGGGCGTTCGGCGTCCATCGCCTCCTTGATCTTCTTACCCATGGCGCGGCGCAGCAGATCCGCGCCGCCAAGCGAATAGCCCGCCATGACCTGCGCGATCTGCATCACCTGTTCCTGATAGACGATAATGCCCTGGGTTTCCTCAAGGATATGGTCGATCAGCGGGTGGACGGATTCGCGTTCCTTGACCCCGTTCTTTACCTCGCAATAGGTCGGGATATTTTCCATCGGGCCGGGGCGATACAGCGCCACAAGCGCCACGATATCCTCGATGCAGGTGGGTTTCATCCGCCGCAGCGCATCCATCATGCCGCTGGATTCCACCTGGAACACGGCCACCGTCTTGGCCGAGGCGTACAGCTTATAGGTCGGTTCATCATCCAGCGGGATCGCGCCGATGTCGTCCACCGCGCCTTCGGGCGGCTGGTATAGCTGGCTGCCATCCGGCCCGATATGCAGATGCCGCCCGTTCTTCTTGATCAGGTCCACGGCGTTCTGGATCACGGTCAGGGTTTTCAGACCCAGAAAGTCGAACTTCACCAGACCCGCCTGTTCGACCCATTTCATGTTGAACTGGGTCGCGGGCATGTCGGACCGCGGGTCTTGATACAAGGGCACCAGCCGGTCCAAAGGCCGGTCACCGATCACCACCCCCGCCGCATGGGTCGAGGCGTTGCGCAGCAGACCTTCGACTTGCTGGCCATAATCCAGCAGCCGGGCGACCACTTCTTCGTTACGGGCCGCTTCGCGCAGGCGTTCTTCTTGCGCCAATGCTTCGGAGATCGAGACCGGCTTGACCCCTTCCACGGGGATCATTTTCGACAGCCGGTCCACCTGCCCGTATGGCATTTGCAAAACGCGGCCGATGTCGCGCACGGCGGCCTTGGACAACAGCGCACCGAAGGTGATGATCTGCCCCACCTTGTCGCGGCCGTATTTTTCCTGAACGTATTGAATCACCTCTTCGCGGCGATCCATGCAAAAGTCGATATCGAAGTCGGGCATGGATACCCGTTCGGGGTTCAGGAACCGTTCGAACAGCAGGGAATAGCGCAGCGGATCAAGGTCGGTGATGGTCAGCGCATAAGCAACCAGCGACCCCGCACCAGACCCCCGTCCCGGCCCCACCGGGATGCCATTGTCCTTACCCCATTTGATAAAGTCGGCCACGATCAGAAAGTAGCCGGGAAAGCCCATGCCTTCGATGATGCCCAGTTCGAATTCCAGCCGTTTCTCGTAATCCTCGACGGGGGCGGCGTGGGGGATGACCTTCAGCCGGGCCTCAAGCCCTTCCTTGGCCTGACGGCGCAGTTCCTGAACCTCGTCATCGGCGAATTTCGGCAGGATCGGGTCGCGGCGATAGGTCTGGAAAGCGCAGCGTTTGGCGATTTCGACGGTGTTCTGGATCGCTTCGGGCAGGTCCGCGAACAGGGCCACCATTTCCTGCTGCGATTTGAAATAATGCTGGGCGGTCAGGCGGCGGCGCGGCTGTGACTGGTCCACATATGCGCCTTCCGCGATGCAGATCAGCGCATCATGCGCCTCGTACATATCGGGTTTGGGGAAATAGACATCGTTGGTGGCAACCAGGGGCAGCCCCATGTCATAGGCCATTTCCACGAAATGCTGTTCGGTCAGGCGCTCGGCTTCGGGTTTGCCATCCTCGCCCGGATGGCGCTGGATTTCGACATAAAGCCGCGAGGGGTAGAACCCCGCCAAGCTGCGCATCAGATCGCGCGCTTTATCCTGCTGACCGTTGCGCAGCAGCCGCCCCACCGGCCCGTCCGGCCCGCCGGACAGGCAGATCAGCCCCGCCGAAAACGCCTCCAGTTCGGCCAACGTGACCTGCGGCAACTGCCCGCCCTTGTCCACGTAAAGACAGGTGTTCAGCCGCATCAGGTTTTCATAGCCTTCCTCGGTCTGGGCCAGAAGGACAATGGGCGCAGGCGCAATCGGGCGATCCCCCGGCGCCGCTTCGGCATAGGTCATATCGACTTGGCAGCCGACGATCGGCTGGATGCCCGCGCCGCTGGCCGTCACCGAAAATTCCAATGCCGAGAACAGGTTATTGCTGTCCGTCACGGCAACGGCTGGCATCTCCATCTTCTCGCACAGGGCGGGCAGCTTTTTCAGCCGCATCGCCCCCTCAAGCAGGGAGTATTCGGTATGGACACGCAGGTGGATGAATTTCGGCTCGCTCATGGCGGCACTCTAGCTTAGGGGCGCGGGGCCGGAAAGGGGTTACGGGCCTGCCGTGGCGACCGGCGCGCAGCCAATGATACGGCCCTTGAAATAGGGGGCGAAACTTCCGTCGATCATATAACCGACCTCGCCTTGGTGGGGGATACGCCTGCCGCAGGTTTCCCGATGGTCACCGAACACGCCGCGCCAGTCGCGCAGCACGGTTTTACCAGCCTCAATGGCGGGGCGGTTCCTGGCCGTGACCTCAACGACATCACCTTTTTCCAAGCGGAACTGCACCGCGACATCGTTCAGGCGTACGGTCCAGTGTTCGGGGTCATGCACCTGCCATTCCAAGGCGCGGTTCAGGGCGATGGCATCAGGCGCCCAGGGCAGTTCGGCCAGATAGCGCATCACTTCGGCACGGTCCACATCCGCCCCCGTGGCGCGGGCGATGCGGATGGCCGCGAACAGGCGCACCTCCAGCAGGCCGCGCCCGTCTGCATAGCTGTCCAGCACCCGCATGATGCCCTGTTGCGCGATCCATGCGAAACCGGCACGCCCCGCGCCGATCACCTGCGTCGCGCTCAGCGGCTTCCAGCCAAGGCCGAGTTTCAGTTCCATGCTGGCGGATTGTGTCAGGCGTAGCGCCGGGGCCGGACGTGTCTGCCCCAAGGCGCGGGCCAGGTAGGCGGCGACCTCGGACGGCAGGTCGGTGCGCGCGCCGGCCTGCGGCTGCGCCTGCACACGCGCCACTGTCCCATGCGTCACGCGGTAAAAGCGCCACGCGCCCCAACCGACGAAAATGGCAGCCAACCCCAACAGGGCAAGAAGTGTCACGACAATCTTCATGCATCAATGATACCACGGCGACGCGCCGCGAAAATGCGCTGCATCAAGCCGCCCAAATCGCGGGCATTGCCCCCCGCCTGCCTAAATGACTTGCAGCTTTTGCTTGCCAAACCCGCCTTGTGCCTGCTTGACTGGGCCAAAGCCCGCGCCTTTTCTACGCCGCATCGAGGGGGCGCTTTGCAGGGCCAAAACCATGGTAAGGCGGCAGGACGACCCCTTTGGACATCACCTTTCTTCTGAACGGAGAGAGCCTGACCATCACGGATGCGGACCCGACCGTCACCGTGCTGGACTGGCTGCGCGAGGCCGGGCTTGTCGGCACCAAGGAAGGCTGCAACGAAGGCGATTGCGGCGCTTGCACCGTGATGGTGACGGATGCGGACGGGATAAAACCCCTGAACGCCTGCATCCTTTTCCTGCCGCAACTGCATGGCAAGGCGCTGCGCACCGTCGAAGGCGTCGCGCCCACGGGTGGCTTGCACCCATTCCAGCAGGCCATGGTGGATCATCACGGATCGCAATGCGGTTTCTGCACGCCGGGGTTCGTCATGTCGGGCGCCGTGGCGCTGACGCAGGACGCGCCCGATTTCAACCTGGCCTTCGCGGGGAACCTGTGCCGTTGCACCGGCTACGCCCCGATCCTGCGCGCGGCCGAGGCTGCGCGCGATGCGGATGCGCCATGGCTGGCCGATCTGCCACCACAGGTGACGGCGCAGGCCGCGATTCCCGAAACCGCCGATGCGCTGGCCGAATGGTATACGGCCAACCCCGATGGCACGCTGGTCGCAGGCGGCACGGATGTCGGGCTTTGGGTCACGAAACAGCTGCGCGATATGGAGCCGGTCGCCTTTCTGCACCGCTGCGCCGATCTGCAATATATCCGGGAGGATGAAAGCGGCATTGATATCGGTGCGGGCACGAGCATTGCGCAGGTGCTGGACGCCCTGCCGCAGCTTGCGCCGGTGCTGACGCGCTATGGCTCGGCGCAGGTGCGTGCGGCGGCAACATTGGGCGGCAACATCGCCAATGGGTCGCCCATCGGGGATGGCCCACCGCTGTTCATCGCCCTTGGCGCCACGCTGCATTTGCGCCACGGCAACAACCGCCGCAGCCTGCCGCTCGCGGATTTCTTTATCGACTACGGCAAACAAGACCGCACCAAGGGCGAGTTTGTAGAGGCGATCAGCCTGCCCCCCATCCCCGCCGATTTCAAAGCCTACAAGCTGTCGAAACGGTTGGAACAAGACATTTCCGCGGTCTGCGGCGCGCTCAACATCACGCGCGATGCTGGCCGGATCACCGACGCCCGCATCGCCTTTGGCGGCATGGCCGCCACCCCGAAACGCGCGCCCCTGACCGAGGCCGCGCTGACCGGCCAGCCATGGACGCGCGCCACCATCGACACCGCCATGCAGGCGATGGCGCAGGATTTCACCCCTATGTCTGACATGCGCGCCTCTGCCTCTTTCCGGATGAAAGCCGCGCAAAACATGCTGCTGCGCTGTTATCTGGAAACCGAAGGCGCGCCCTCGATCATGGAGGTGCAGCCATGAGCGTTGGTAAGCCCCTGCCCCATGACGCGGCCCACCTGCATGTCACCGGCACCGCCCGCTATATCGACGATATGCCCCTGCCCGCGGACACGTTGCACGCCGCCTTTGGCCTGAGCAAAGTCGCCGCAGGGTGCATCACCGCGATGGATCTGGAAAAGGTGCGCGCCGCCCCAGGCGTGGTCATGGTGCTGGTCGCGGCGGACCTGCCCTTTGCCAACGATGTCTCGCCCTCGGCCCATGACGAACCGCTTTTGGCCACCGACACCGTGCATTACATGGGCCAGCCCCTGTTCCTGGTTCTGGCGACCAGCCACTTGGCCGCGCGCAAGGCCGCGCGACTGGGGCACGTCAGCGTGGAAGAAACCAAACCGATCCTGACAATCGATGATGCCTTGGCCGCGGATGCGCGTTTTGAAAACGGCCCCGTGATCTGGGCGCGCGGCGATGTCGAAGCCGCGCTGTCTGCCGCCCCGAACCTGATCGAGGGCAGCATGGAAATCGGCGGGCAAGAGCATTTCTATCTTGAAGGTCAGGCCGCCCTCGCCCTGCCGCAGGAAAACGGCGACATGGATGTCATGTCCTCGACCCAGCACCCGACCGAGATCCAGCACAAGGTGGCCGAGGGATTGGGCCTGCCGCAACACGGGGTCAGGGTCGAAACGCGGCGCATGGGTGGCGCTTTCGGCGGCAAGGAAAGCCAGGGCAATGCGCTTGCAGTGGCCTGTGCCGTGGGCGCGCATCTGACAGGACGGCCTGTGAAGATGCGCTATGACCGCGACGACGATATGATCATCACCGGCAAGCGCCACGATTTCCGCATCGCCTATCGCGCGGGGTTCGACGACAGCGGCATGCTGACGGGGGTTGATTTCCGCCAATATGCCCGCTGCGGATGGGCGCAAGACCTTTCCCTGCCCGTGGCCGACCGCGCCATGCTGCACGCAGACAACGCCTATTTCCTTCCGCATGTGCGGATCGAAAGCCACCGTTTGCGCACCAACACCCAAAGCGCCACGGCCTTTCGCGGTTTCGGCGGCCCGCAGGGCATGGTGGGGATCGAACGGGTGATGGACCAGATCGCGCATAAGCTGGGGCTGGACGGGGCCGAGGTCAGGCGGCGCAATTACTATGACGCGCCGCAGCCCACCGGCGCGGGCACCGGACACCGCTATGGCCGCGCGCATTCCCCGGCGCAGGCGCAGCTGCGCAACCTGACCCCCTACGGGATGAAGGTGCAGGGCTTTTTGCTGAATGACATGACCGCCGATCTGATCGCACGGTCCGATTACATCGCACGACGCGCTGCGGTTGACCGGTTCAACGCTGAAAACGAGGTGCTGAAAAAGGGTCTGTCGCTGACGCCGGTGAAATTCGGGATTTCCTTTACTCTTTCACATCTCAACCAGGCGGGGGCCTTGGTTCATGTCTATGCCGACGGGTCCGTACGCATGAACCACGGCGGCACGGAAATGGGCCAGGGTCTGTTCCAGAAGGTCGCCCAAGTGGCCGCCAGCCGTTTCGGTATCGGGGTGGAGGCAGTGCGCATCACCGCCACCGACACGGGCAAGGTGCCGAACACATCGGCCACGGCGGCGTCTTCCGGGACGGACCTGAACGGCATGGCGGTGGCGGCGGCCTGTGATACCATACGTGAACGTATGTCGGCCCATCTGGCAGAGGCCAAAGGCTGCGCGCCCGAACAGGTGGTGTTCGAAGGCGGCAACGTCCGCTGGCCCGGCGGATCCATACCCTTTGCCGAGGCCGCAGCACGGGCCTATGCCGCCCGCATCAGCCTGTCGGCCACGGGATTTTATGCCACGCCCGGCCTGTCTTGGGACCGGCAGAAAGGCCATGGCACGCCGTTCTTCTACTTCGCCCATGGTGTCGCTGTGACCGAAGCCGTGATCGACACCCTGACAGGTGAAAACCGTCTGTTGCGCACCGACATCCTGCATGATGCGGGGGCCTCGTTGAACCCGGCCATCGACATTGGCCAGATCGAGGGCGGGTATGTGCAGGGCGCGGGCTGGCTGACCTGCGAGGAACTGGTCTGGGACAACAGGGGCGCGCTGCGCACACATGCACCCTCGACCTACAAAATCCCCGCCGTGTCGGACCCGCCGCCGGTGTTCAACGTCGCGCTTTGGCCTGGCGCGAACCGGGCGGACACGATTTACCGGTCCAAGGCCGTGGGCGAGCCGCCCTTCATGCTGGGCATTTCGGCTTTTCTGGCGCTGTCCGATGCGGTGGCTGCCTGCGGTGCGGGCTATCCCGCGCTGGATGCGCCCGCCACGCCAGAGCGGATACTGGCCGCCGTGGAAAGGGTACGCGATGGGGTTTGACGCGCAGACCCTGCGGGCCGTGATCGCCGCCCATGGTCCCGTGATCCGCGTGGTGATCGCGCGCGCCCAAGGGTCGGCCCCGCGCGAGGCTGGCACGGCGATGCTGGTCTGGGAAGGTGGGCAAGATGGCACTATCGGCGGCGGCGCGTTGGAATTTGAGGCGACCGAACGGGCCCGCGATATGCTGCGCGACGGCGACGCGGACCACGCCCTGACTCGGGCCCTTGGCCCCGACCTGGGGCAATGCTGCGGCGGACGGGTCCAGCTGTGGCTGGAACGATGGGATGCCGCACGGCTGAACGGTCAGCAAGGCGCGGTACTGGCGCGCAGCCTGACCGAAACCGCCATGCCGCTATCGATCAAACGCGCCCTTGCACAGGCGCGGCAGGGCCAGCCGCTGGAAACGCAACTGACCCAAGGCTGGCTGATCGAGCCTCTTGCCTCGCGGCAAACCCCGGTCTGGATCTGGGGCGCGGGCCATGTGGGCCGTGCATTGGTGCAGACCCTTGCCGCCCTGCCCGACTTGCCGCTGACATGGGTGGACACGGGCGCGGACCGCTTCCCCGAAATCATCCCGCAGGGCGTCACAACCATTCCCGCCGCCGAACCGGCGCGGCTGATGGCCCATGCCCCCCATGACGCGCATCACCTGATCCTGACCTATTCGCACGCGCTTGATCTGGCCCTGTGCGACGCGGCCCTGCGCAGGGGATTCGCATCCGCAGGGGTGATCGGATCGGACAGCAAATGGGTTCGTTTCTCTAAACGGTTGCGCGAAGCGGGCCATGCAAACGCCCAAATCGCGCGCATATGCTGCCCGATTGGGCATAAAGCCTTGGGCAAGCACCCGCAGGCCATTGCCGTAGGCGTCGCCTCTGCGCTACTTACGGATTTGGCCGAACGGTCAAAAGAACGGGAAAAGATCGCGTGACGGGGACACTTCTGAAAATCGAGGGGCTGACCAAGGCCTATCCCGGCGTCGTTGCAAACGACACCGTTTCCTTCGCGATTGCCGAAGGAGAGGTCCACGCGCTGCTGGGGGAAAACGGCGCGGGCAAATCCACGCTGGTCAAGATGATCTATGGTCTGGTCAAGCCCGACAGCGGCACCATGACCCTGCGCGGTGCCCCCTACACCCCATCCGAGCCGCGCGCCGCCCGCGCCGCCGGCGTCGCCATGGTGTTCCAGCATTTTTCCCTGTTCGAGGCGTTGAACGTGGCGGAAAATATCGCCCTTGGCATGGAAAACCCGCCCAAGATGCGCGATCTGGCCGCGCGGATCACCGCCGTGTCCCATGATTACGGCCTGCCGCTGGATCCGCACCGACTGGTGGGCGACCTGTCTGCGGGCGAACGCCAACGGGTCGAGATCATTCGGTGCTTGCTGCAATCGCCGCGCCTTTTGATCATGGACGAGCCGACATCGGTCCTGACCCCGCAAGAGGTCGATATCCTGTTCCAGACCCTGAACAAACTGCGGGCCGAGGGCGTATCGATCCTGTATATCAGTCACAAGCTGGAAGAGATCCGCACCCTGTGCGATTCTGCCACGATCCTGCGGCTGGGCAAGAACGTGGGCACATGCGTGCCGCGTGAAACATCCGCCCGCGACATGGCGGAAATGATGGTGGGGTCGGCCCTGCACGTCCCCGAACGCGCGCACGGCGACACCGGCGAAGTGCTGCTGGAGGTGTCGGGCCTGACCAATGCCGCCCCATCTGAATTCGGCACCGCCCTGAAAGATATCAGCTTTACCGTCCGCGCGGGCGAAGTGCTGGGCATCGGCGGCGTCGCTGGAAACGGGCAGGATGAATTGCTGGCCGCCCTGTCGGGCGAAACCCGAGGCGCGGCCGAGACCGTGAAACTGAAGGGCGAGGCCGTCGGAAGGCTTGGACCCGACGCGCGGCGTATCAAGGGGCTGCTTTGCGCCCCGGAGGAACGGCTGGGCCATGCCGCCGCGCCGGATATGAGCCTGACCGAAAACGCGCTGCTGACCGGCGCGCGGCGCGAGGGGCTGGTATCGGGCGGGTTCCTGAAATGGGGCGCGGCGCGGCGCTTTGCCGAAAAGGTGATCGAGGCGTTCGACGTTCGCACCCCCGGCCCTGACAATGCCGCGCGTTCGCTTTCAGGCGGAAACCTGCAGAAATTCGTGATCGGGCGCGAGGTCTTGCAGCGCCCCGAAATTCTGGTGGTGAACCAGCCCACATGGGGCGTCGATGCCTCGGCTGCCGCCGCGATCCGGCAGGCATTGCTGGACTTGGCAGCCAAGGGTGCGGCGGTGATCTGCATTTCCCAAGACCTTGACGAGCTTATGGAGATTTCCGACCGCTTCGGCGCGCTGAACGAAGGGCGATTGACGCCCCTGCGCCCGGCGCAAGGGCTGACGGTGGAAGATATCGGCCTGATGATGGGCGGCGCTCAGGATATGGAGGTGGCCCATGTGTAGCGCCATTGCCCTGACCTTTCTGCGTGCCTTGCCCGCCGGTGCCTCCGGCGGAAGTATTTTCGGAACAATGAAAGGGGCTGGCCGGTGCTGAAGATCGAACGTCGCCCGCAACCTTCGCGCGCATGGTCCATGGCGACGCCGGTTCTGGCCGTGCTTGTCACCATGGTCGCGGGCGGCATCCTGTTCGCCTTTCTTGGCAAACCACCGATAGAGGCGATCCGCGTCATCTTCTGGGATCCGCTGTTTTCGGAATTCGCGTTCTATTATCGTCCGCAACTGCTGGTCAAAGGCGCGCCCTTGGTCCTAATCGCCATCGGGTTGTCATTGGGCTTTCGCGCGGGCATCTGGAACATCGGGGCCGAGGGGCAATATATCATCGGCGCGCTGTCCGGCGCGGGCGTTGCACTGGCATTCTACCCGCTGGACGCGTGGTGGATTTTCCCGCTGATGGTTCTGGGGGGCGCTTTGGGCGGGTTTTTGTGGGCAATGATTCCGGCCCTTTTGAAGGTCAAATTCGGCACGAACGAGATTTTGGTATCCTTGATGCTGGTTTATGTGGCCGAGAAGATACTTGCCTCCATGTCATTGGGGTTGCTGAAAAATCCCGAAGGGTACGGGTTTCCGGGCTCGCGCAACCTGCAACAGTATCCTTCGGCCCATAACGCCGAGATTTTCACCGGTTCGGGGATGCACTGGGGCGTTGCGGCGGCGCTGATCGCGGTGATCTTTGCCTATATCCTGCTGAACCGGCATATGCTGGGCTTTCAAATCCGGCTGACCGGCGAGGCCCCCCGCGCCGCCCGTTTCGCAGGGGTCAGCCCCGCGCGGCTGGTGCTGTTCTGCCTTGGCACGGCAGGGGCGCTGGCGGGCATGGCGGGCATGTTCGAAGTGTCCGGCCCGTCGGGTCAGGTCAGCATCGATTTCAACGTAGGCTATGGGTTCACCGCCATTATCGTGGCCTTCCTTGGCCGTTTGCACCCGATCGGCATCTTGCTGGCCGGCGCGCTGATGGCGCTGACCTATATCGGCGGCGAGATCGCGCAATCGAAACTTGGCATGCCCTCGGCCGCGATCCAGGTGTTTCAGGGGATGTTGCTGTTTTTTCTTCTGGCGCTGGACATGCTGACCCATTTCCGGCTGCGGCTGGCCGCGAAAGGAGTCGCGTGATGGATCTGTCGGCAATCAACCCGTTCCTGCTGCTTTGCGCCATCCTGGTGTCGGCCACGCCCCTGTTGTTCGCCGCCGTGGGCGAGCTGGTCGTGGAAAAATCCGGTGTACTGAACCTGGGTGTCGAGGGGATGATGATCACCGGCGCAATCTGCGGTTTCGCCATATCGGTCAACACCGGATCGCCCTGGATGGGGCTACTGGCGGCGGCGGGGGGGGGCGCGGTTCTGTCGCTGCTGTTCGCGCTGCTGACGCAGGTGGCCATGGCAAACCAAGTGGCATCGGGCCTGTCGCTGACGCTGTTCGGGCTGGGCCTGTCTGCGCTGATCGGTCAGGGCTACCAGGGGATCAAGCCACCCGAATTCCCGACCTTCGGCGTTGTCGTGGCCGAGGCGACAGCGGAGCGCGCCGCCCTTGTTGCGCGGCTTGATATCCTTGTCTTTGCCGCCATTGCCCTGACCGCCGCCGTTTGGGCCTTTTTGAAATATTCCCGCGCCGGGTTGATCCTGCGCGCCGTGGGCGAAAGCCACGATGCCGCCCACGCGCTTGGCTACAAGGTGGTGCGCATCCGCGTTCTGGCGATCCTGTTCGGCGGGGCCTGCGCCGGGCTGGGCGGGGCCTATATCTCGCTCATCCGGGTGCCGCAATGGACCGAGGGCATGACCGCCGGCATCGGCTGGATCGCCCTTGCGCTGGTCGTCTTCGCCAACTGGAAACCGTGGCGCGCGCTGCTGGGCGCATGGCTGTTCGGCGGGGTCAACGTGCTGCAACTGAACCTGCAAGCCGCAGGGGTGGACATCCCTGCCGAATACCTGGGCATGGCGCCTTATGTCATCACCATCATCGCGCTTGTCATCATGTCATCCGACCGCAGCGGGGCGCCTGCTTCGATCGGGCGGCCTTTCCACGCCTCAAGCTAGGGGCACTTCACCAACTAGGGGGAACCTGAGAAATGAAACTGATGAAACTTCTGGCCACTGCCGCGATGGCGCTTGGCCTGGCGACCACCGCCATGGCCGAAGGCCACGGCGAAAAAACCAAGGTGGGCTTTGTCTATGTCGGCCCCGTGGGCGATGGCGGCTGGACCTATGAACACAACCAGGGCCGTCTGGCCGTCGAGGAGCATTTCGGCGACAAGGTCGAAACCGTATTCGTGGAATCCGTCCCCGAAGGTCCCGACGCAGAACGCGTCATGACCCAGATGGCGCTGGAAGGCGCGGACCTGATCTTTACCACCTCGTTCGGCTATATGGACCCGACCATCAACGTAGCCGCGAAATTTCCCGAGGTGAAATTCGAACACGCCACCGGCTATAAGACCGCGCCGAACGTATCAACCTATTCGGCCCGTTTCTACGAAGGCCGCGCCGTTCAGGGCCATATCGCGGGCCACATGACCAAGTCGAACATCGTCGGTTATATCGGTTCCTACCCGATCCCCGAAGTGATCCGCGGCATCAATTCGGCCTATATCCACGCCAAGAAGGTCAACCCTGATGTCGAATTCAAGATCATCTGGGCCTTCACATGGTTCGACCCCGCGAAAGAGGCTGACGCCGCCAAGACCCTGATCGAACAGGGTGCCGACGTGATCCTGCAACACACCGATTCCACCGCGCCGCAAGCTGCCGCACAGGCCGCTGGCAACGTGATCACCTTCGGTCAGGCCTCGGACATGGCGGAATACGCGCCGATGCCGCGCGTCTCCTCGATCATCGACAACTGGGCACCCTATTACATCACCCGCACCCAGGCCGTCATGGATGGCACCTGGGAAACCAAGATGACCTGGGACGGTATCGGCCCCGGCATGGTCGGCATTGGCGAAATCACTAACGCCGTTCCCGCAGACGTGAAAGAAGAAGCACTGGCGCTGAAAGCCGCACTAGCCGACGGTTCCTATCACCCGTTCACCGGCCCGCTGAAAAAGCAGGACGGATCAGACTGGCTGGCCGAAGGCGAAACCGCCGACGATGGCACGCTGGCAGGCATGAACTTCCTTGTCGAAGGCATCGAAGGCACGATTCCAGAATAATCCGGTTCATGAACTGAACCAATGCAGCCGTCAGGAAACTGGCGGCTGTTTTTCGTTTATCGCTGCGGGACGGAGAAGGCCATGAAAATGCCGCTCCTCAATGACTTGGTTATCGCCTGATCGGCAACCGCTCGGAAATCGGTTCACCGTCAGAAGCTAAGATATGCTTCGGCTGAGGGCGCGGAAAACCCGGGCGGTGATGAGATAGAAATGCCGTCTGACTACCCGGCCACCAACAGGTCATATACTGGTGCGCCTTGCACTCGTTATAGACATCGCAGGACACGCCCCCGCGCCGCAGTTTGGGCAGGTGTTTCGCCGGAATCCCGGTCGGCGGATTGACCCTGAGTGCCCGATAGATCCGGTCATTCGCTGGCGCGGGGTAAACGCCCGCCAACGCCACCTTCGCGCCGGATGGCCCAATCGGCAAGGTAAGGAGTTCCCGCCTCTTCCCTTTGCCCGCCCCCCATGGCACCCATATGGCTGATAGGAGAGCCGCCATGACCAACCGCCTGACCCTGCCCGACGCCCCCCAAACGGACGCAACCGGCAAGATGTTCGCCCCCTCGGCGGCGCGCAATTGCGACGACATTTGCGATGTGGTGGCCCATCACGCCCCCACACAGGGCCGCGCATTGGAAATCGCATCCGGCACGGGGCAGCACATCACGGCCCTTGCCGCACGATTGCCGAACCTGACTTGGCAACCCACCGATGTGGATGCAACGCGGCGCGCGTCACAAGCTGCCTATCGGGCCGAAGCTGCGCTGAATAGCTTCCTGCCCCCTGCCCATCTGGACGCGCTGACCGCCGGATGGTCCGCCGATTTGCAGGGCCAAGACCTGATCCTGACGGTCAACTTGTTGCACCTGATTCCCGAAGGCGCAGCCCGCACACTGATCGCCGAGGCCGCCGCCGCCCTTGCCCCCGGCGGCATCTTCATCCTTTACGGCCCGTTCCTGCGCGACGGGGAAACCACCTCTGACGGGGACGCGGCTTTCCACGCCTCGCTGCAATCCCAAGACCCGGATATCGGCTACAAGGATGACTGGGACGTGATCGACTGGCTGCAATCGCAATTCCTCGACCTTGTGCAAGTGTTGGAAATGCCCGCCAACAACTTGGCTTTTGTCGCGCGCAAACCGTAAGGGTTGTAAACGCCAGACCGCCTTGGCAGCATAACCCGGATACGACCAGAAGGGGCGTGCCTTGGCGGCAAGACGAAATTGGAGCGAGGAAGACGTGCGCCACGCGCTTGCGCTTTACCTTGTTCTGGATTTCGGGAGATTCCACAGCCGCAACCCGCGCATCATGGCCCTTGCCGCGCGCCTTGGCCGCACCGCTTCTGCCGTTGCGATGAAGCTGTCGAACCTTGCGGCCCTTGATGCCAGCTTGCCACAAAAGGGCATGGCAAATGCCTCATCCACGGATCGCCGCGTGTGGAGCGAATTTCTGTCCGATCCTTCCGGCGTGCTGGCAGCCTATCATGCCAACCCGGAACCCACGCCCAACCAGATCGCTGACCCGCGCGCGACCTTCATCGGGCGAACCGGCGCAGGGACTATGACCGAAACCACCGTGCAACGCCGTGTCGGGCAGGATTTGTTTCGCGATATGATCCTGACCTCTTATGCCGGGCGCTGTGCGCTGACGGGGGCCGAAGATGCGCGGCTGCTGAATGCGTCACATATCGTGGGATGGGCCGAGGCCCCCGCGCACCGGCTGAACCCGCAAAACGGCATTTGCCTGAACGCCCTGCACGACCGCGCCTTCGACCGGCACCTGATCACCTTTGACGAGGATTGGCGCATGGTTATTTCCCCCGACTTGCCCGCCGACGCGCGCAAACTGCTGGACCGGGGGGAAGGTGCAAGGATGGAATTGCCCAAAAGGTTCCTGCCCGATCAGGCTTTGATGGAACAGCACAGACAGCGGTTTCGGATGATCGCAGCGTAGTGGCACCAAGGTTTTCCGCCCCATCTGATCAGGATCAAAGTGCCCCCATCACTGACGTGGTCTGGCTTGGCCGGAAACACATTCACGGAGCTAAATATATGTCTTGGACCAATACACTCGATAACACCCGCGGCCGTTTGCGCGCGCTTTACAAAACCATCCCCGATGTTACCAAGGGCTTCGGCACCATGTCCAAGGCCGTAAAAGAAGGCGGCGTGCTGGATTTCAAGACCAAGGAATTCATCGCCCTTGGCATCGCCATCGGCATCCGCTGCGAGGCCTGCATCGCCCTGCATGTCGAAGCCCTAGTCAAGGCTGGCGCCACCCGCGAAGAGCTGTCAGACGTTTTGGCCATGTCGATCCAGATGGGCGGCGGGCCGGCCACGATGTATGCGGGCAAAGCATTGGAATGCTTCGACGAACTGACGGCGGAGGCATAAATGCGGCTTTTCAATCTGCTTCTTGCCGCGCTGATCTGCACCGCTGGCCCGGTGCTTGCCTCCTCCCATGGGAAGGGCAATGCGGGGGCGCATTTCATCGAAAATTGGGATCTGGACGGCGATGGCGTGGTCACGCTGGCCGAAGCAACCGAGCGGCGCAGCGATGTGTTCGCCTCGTTCGATGCGGATGAGGACGGCGCTTTGTCGGCAGAGGAATACGATATGTTCGACGCCGCCCGTGCAAACGATCTGCAGGAAATGGGCCTGCCCGCCAAGGCTGCCCAAGGGAACAATCCCGCCGGGCTGATGCGGCGCGAAATGACCGATGCAAATGGCGACGGTTCCGTCACCGAGGAAGAATTCCTTGGCAGCACCGCCGCTTGGATCGCGCGGATGGACCGGAACGGCGATGGCACCATCTCGGCGGACGATTTCGGAAAATAAACCCAAGCTGCGCATTAATAAAAGGCCGGGCATTTTGCCCGGCCTTTCCTGTTTCAGCCATTCTTGCGGATGGTTTCATTTTTCGGGTCATAGGGGCTGTCGCAGGTCACGGTCGCATCCCACAACGCGTTGAACATCTTGACCTTCAGCTTGGTGCCTTCCACCGCCAGTTCAGGCCGCACGTAACCCATGCCGATGGATTTCTCGAAGGCCACCGAATACCCGCCAGAGGTCAGGCGACCGACGCGGGTGCCATCCTCGGCATAGAGCGCCTCGCGGCCCCATGGGTCGGCATCGTCGGGTCCGTCGATCAGCAGGGTGACGCATTTCGAACGGATGCCCTTTGCTTCCATCCCGGCCTTGCCGTGGAAATCCTTGGACAGGTCGATGAAGCGCGGCAGATCAGCCTCGGCAGGGGTTGCATCGCGACCAAGCTCGTTGCCGAAGGCGCGATAGGATTTTTCCTGACGCAGCCAGTTCTGCGCCCGCGCACCCACGGGCTTCATCCCGTGTTTGGCGCCTGCTTCCATCAGCTTGTCCCACAGGTAGCGCGACATCTCGATCGGGTGATGCAGTTCCCACCCCAGCTCGCCGGTATAGGCCACGCGGATTGCGTTCACCGGGCACATCATCAGTTCGATGTTGCGGGCGGACAGCCACGGGAACCGCTTGTTGGACAGGGCGGTTTCGGGCTCAGGATCGCGGATCAGTTCGGCCATTATGGCGCGGGCATTGGGACCGGCCAGGGCGAAGACGCCATATTGTGTGGTAACGTCTTGCACGATCACAAGTTTGCCGGTGCGGGCCATGAAATCCTCGGCTGCCTTTAGCAGGTAATCTTGGTCATAGGCCGTCCAGGCCCCTGCGGAGACAAGGTAATATTCATGCTCGGCATGGCGCACGATGGTGTATTCAGTGCGGGTGGTGCCCGCATCGGTCAGCGCGTAGGTCAGGTTGATGCGGCCAACTTTTGGCAGCTTGTTGCAGGTGAACCAATCCAGGAATTCGGTCGCCCCTGCGCCTTTGACAGTGTGCTTGGTAAAGGCGGTCGCGTCGATCAGGCCGGCGGTTTCGCGCACGGCTTTCGACTCGTCCACCGCATATTGCCACCAACCACCACGGCCAAAGCTGCGCGCGTTGTGGTCGAAACCGGCGGGCGCATCGAGGGGGCCGTAATAGTTGGGACGTTCCCAGCCATTGACGCAGCCGAACTGCGCGCCAAGCGCCTTTTGCGCATCATAATTGGGGGCGGTGCGCAGCGGGCGGGCGGCCTCGCGCTCTTCATCCGCATGGTGCAGGATATAGACGTGCTCGTAGGCTTCCTCGTTCTTGCGGGCGGCATATTCGGTGGTCATCCAGCTGCCGTAACGCTTGGGATCAAGGCTGGCCATGTCGATCTCGGCCTCGCCTTCCACCATCATCTGGGCAAGGTAATAGCCGGTGCCGCCAGCGGCGGTGATCCCAAAAGAGAACCCCTCGGCCAGCCACATGTTGCGCAGGCCCGGCGCGGGGCCGACCAGCGGGTTGCCGTCAGGCGTATAGCAGATAGGGCCGTTGAAATCATCCTTGAGGCCCACCGTTTCCGAGGACGGAATGCGGTGGATCATGCTCATGTATTCCTCTTCGATCCGTTCCAGATCAAGGGGGAACAGATCGGCGCGGAAGCTGTCGGGCACACCATATTCGAACCGTGCAGGCGCGTTACGCTCATACGGGCCAAGTATCCAGCCGCCGCGCTCTTCGCGGACATACCACTTGGCGTCGGCGTCGCGCAGCACGGGATGTTCCGGCCCGCCCTGCTTGCGGTATTCCACCAAGGCGGGGTCAGGTTCGGTCACGATGAACTGATGTTCGACCGGAATGGCCGGAATCTTGATTCCCAGCATCTTTGCTGTGCGCTGCGCGTGGTTGCCGGTGGCAGTGACGACATGTTCAGCGGTGATCACGGTCTGCTCGTCCGAGGGCACAAGATTGCCACCCTTTTCCACCATCTTAGTGACGGTGACGCGCCATTCACTGCCGGTCCATTCATAACCATCGACCTGCCATTTGCGTTCGATCACGACGCCCCGCTGGCGCGCGCCCTTGGCCATGGCCATGGTCACGTCGGCCGGGTTGATATAGCCGTCGGTCGGGTGATAGATCGCGCCCTTCAGATCCTCGGTGTTGACCAGTGGCCAGCGGTCCTTGATCTGTGCAGGGGTCATCCATTCGTAGGGAACATCGCAGGTTTCCGCGGTGGAGGCATACAGCATGTATTCGTTCATGCGTTCCTGCGTTTGCGCCATGCGCAGGTTGCCGACGATGGAAAAGCCCGCGTTCAGGCCGGTTTCTTCCTCAAGCGTCTTATAGAATTCGACCGAATACTTATGGATATGGGTCGTTGCGAAGCTCATGTTGAACAGCGGCAGCAAGCCCGCCGCGTGCCAGGTCGAGCCCGAAGTCAGTTCGTCCCGTTCCAGCAACATGACATCCGACCAGCCCGCGCGGGCCAAGTGATAGGCGATCGAGGTTCCGACGGCACCGCCGCCGACGATCAGAGCTTTGACATGGGTTTTCATTTTGCCCGCGACTCCTTGGGGGACTGATTGCTTCAGATATGGCGCATGATGCTCCACCTCCGCGCCGTTCAACCGACTGTCAAATGCACAAAACCGACCAGCGTGACGGACACGCGGGTCGGTTTCATCGCTACAAGGGGGTATCAGTCGCTGACCGTGCAGCTTTTGAACGCACCATTCGTGGTGCATTTCTTTCCGCCCAGGCCGCTAGCCGCCGTGCGGGTCGCACCACCACCGCCCAAGCGATTCACCTTGACGCCGTCGTTCTTGCCCGATGTTTTTTCCGCCTTGTTGCGGTCACGTATGACACGCGCGGTGCGGATCATGTTGGCTATTTTTTCACAATAGACCTTGCCGCTTGCCACTTCCAAGCAACTGCCCGGGGCCAGGTTCTTGCTGACCTCGGCCGAACGGACCTTGTAGGCAAAGTGGTCTTTTGCCAACGTGCCGTCGCGCATCTGCGACCATTGCTGCGCCGCATCGGGTGTGATCCCATCAAAACGAACCTGTGCATCTTCGGGTTTCAGCCCCGCGCCCATCAACCTGAATGACATCGCCATCTGGTCGCGCCCGGACATTTTGCCCGGCGCGGCAAAGGTGACGGGTTTGGGCACTTCGCCCGCAGTTGCGGCAGGTTTTCCTGCCTTCTTTTTCATGGTCTTTAAAAGAACGTCGCGCTGTGTACGGTAGACTTTGGCGTTGTCGCCGCAGCGCACCTTGTTTGCATTGTGATCATGCACACAGGTGCCACCGGGCAGGCCGCGGCGCAATTCCATCACGCGGGCCGCATCCTGATCGCCCGCATCGCCGTTTTGATGGGCAACCCCTTTCGCGGCCGCAACATGCGCCCTTTCAGCACCGGACAGGTTTTCAGGGTCGAAACCGGGCATATTGAGCGGGCCAGAGATGACGCTGCCCCCCGCCTTGTCTACGTTCGCCTGAGGGGTTGGCCTTTTGGGCATCAGGTCACTCGATTCTGCCTGCAACTGCCCCAGCATCGCGCCGAACACACCCGCCGCCGAGGGCTGCGCCTGGCCTTGATCTTCAGCACCGGGTTGCGAGACGCCCGCAGGCGGCAGGCCCAATGCCTCTGCCTGACCGGGGGCAACCTTGCCGCGCCCATTTTCCAGTGCGGCGATGGCGGCCAATTGATCCATCCCTTCGGCATTCAGCCCCAACAGGCCACTCGATCCCTTGCTCTTCTTCTCAAGTTTGGCGATGAACGAATCCGCTTTGGCCAGTTCGGCTTTTTTCTTCGCGGTCAGGATCTCGGTCGCCTTGGCCAGCTGGTCGTCCAGTTCCATGTCGGGCATGTCGGTGACGCGCTCTACCGGCTTGTCGAGCATGGCGTTCAGCGCCGTGTAATCGACCTTGCTCAGCAAATCGCGCACAGATTCGTCCGAGGCCATGTACCACGCCTGCACCCGGATGCTGGGGGATACCTCGGCCGACACGACCCTTATGCCGCGCGGCACGAATTCCATTCTCAGGATTTGCTTGTCCTTCTTGAACGGCACCCCGTCATAATAGGCATAGCCTGGCACCTGCATCGTGCCCCCGATTTGCGCCCCCAAGGCCAGCATCGCCAATTCCACTGCGGATTTCGGCTTGTCGAAACGCGGGTCATAGGTGGCGCGCAGGGCAACGAATTCAACGTTCTTGCGATAGATGAACACGTCGCGGTGCAGCATCTTATCCTTGGGCATCCGCATTGATTTCTCAAGGAAATTCGCGTCGGGGTCTTCGTCCTTGGCCACGTCGATCAGCTGAAGCGGCGTATAGCTTTCGTAAAGCGCCGCGTAATCCATCTGAAGTGTGCCCTCTTTCGGCTCTTCGCCGCCGCCCCCCATCGAGAATTCGGAATAGGGCAGGAAAACCGCTTTGTCGCTGTCGGCCCATGGGCGGCGGGCCCAGCCCTCGGGCGGCTCGGGCAAATGGGTGCTTGCCGGTTTCTGCTGGCGGCGTTTCAGGCGTTTCGCTTCAAGCGCCCCGGTGAAAATTCCACCGACCGATCCCAGCCGGACATCGGCATAGCTTGCAATATCGTAAGTTTGCAGCGTTTTACCGGCATTGATAGCCTGCTGATTGTAGTCGATTGCACCGAATGCGCCGCCCGCAATCAGAAAAAAACCAAGCGTGTAAAGTTTGGACATAGGGCCACTCCTCGGGGATCACTCTCCGAAAGGATAGGCCGCAAACCGGGCGGAATTGTGGGCCCAATCGGGCCATTCCCTGCAGTTTTGACGGGAATGGCCAGGGGAAAGGGTCACAACATCGCGGGAACGACCTGGTCGGGCGGGCGGTGGCCATCGGCAAAGGTCTTGATGTTGATGATGACCTTCTCGCCCATCTCGATGCGCCCTTCGCGGGTGGCCGACCCCATATGCGGCAGCAAGGCAACGCCCGGCAGCCCGACTAGTTCGGGATTGACCGCAGCACCATGCTCGAACACGTCCAGACCGGCACCGGCAATCTCGCCCGTTTTCAGCATCCGGGTCAGGGCATTTTCATCGATCACCTCCCCGCGGGAGGTGTTCACGATGATCGCCTCGGGCTTCATCAGCTTCAGCCGCCGCGCGTTCATCAGGTGAAAAGTCGAGGGCGTATGCGGGCAGTTGACCGAAATCACATCCATCCGCGCAACCATCTGGTCAAGGCTTTCCCAATAGGTCGCGTCAAGTCCCTGTTCGACCTCGGGGCGCAGCCGCTTGCGGTTATGGTAATGCACCTGCATGCCAAAGGCCTGCGCGCGCCGCGCCACGGCCTGACCGATCCGGCCCATCCCAAGAATGCCCAGGCGTTTGCCGCCGACGCGCCCGCCCAGCAATGCCGTGGGCGAGAAACCGGCCCATTCGCCGCTTTCCAGCATATTGCGCCCCTCGGGCATCCGCCGCATCACCGACAGGATCAGCGCCATGGTCATGTCTGCCGTATCATCGGCGGATACGCCCGGCGTGTTGGACACCAAAATGCCCCGCTGCCGCGCGGTGTTCACGTCGATATGGTCCACCCCCGCGCCATAGTTGGCGATCAGCCGTAGGTTCGGGCCAGCCTGTCCAATCAAGCCAGCGTCGATCTGGTCCATCAGCGTGGGCACCAGAACATCGGCCTCCTTGATGGCGGCGGCCAGTTCGGCGCGGGTCATCGGTGTGTCATCGTCGCGCAGGCGAACGTCGAACAATTCCTTCATCCGCAACTCGACCTCTTCGGGCAATCGTCGCGTCACGACAACACTTGGACGTGCAGTTGGCATTCAGGCCCTCCCCCATCTTCCAAAACGTGCAACTTCTTGTCAGAGTGACCGAGTAAACGGCGGGACACAAGAACCCCGCAAGAAAATTTCGCAGGCAATCTGAATGACCCGGCTGATCCCCCTAGCTTTCGCGGTGCTGACAGCATTTGCGCCCTCTCTTTGCGCACAGGAACGCGGCAGGGTGACGAACCTGCCGATCCCGCGATACGTGTCGATCAAATCCTCCGAGGCGAACGTGCGGCGCGGACCCAGCCTGACACATCGCATCGACTGGGTGTTCAAACGCAAGGATCTGCCGGTGCAGATCACCGCCGAACACGGCCACTGGCGGCGCATCCGCGACCGCGACGGGCAAGGCGGCTGGGTGCATTATTCGCTGCTGTCCGGTGTGCGCAGCGTGATCGTAGAGGATGACCTACTGGCCCTACGCGCACGCCCCGACGATACCGCCCCCGAGGTAGCCCGCCTTGAAATGGGCGTGGTCGCGCGGCTTGACGACTGCACCCCGGACTGGTGCCGCCTGATCGCGGAAGGCTACAAGGGATGGAGCCCGAAATCCGCGCTTTGGGGCGTCGATGCCGACGAAATCCGCGACTGACAGCGCAATGCAGCCTTGCCTGCACCGGTGCCGTCGTTACCATCGGGCGATTGTGACCTTACCGGATTTTCCAGATGACGCGCCTTGCCCTGTGCCTTTTTCTTTGCCTTACCCCGCTGAACGCCCTTCACGCGCAGGATCAAAGCCAGCCGTCGGGCGCGATCTCGGTCGAGGATAGCGCGACGCGGGACGCCGCCATCGCCACCCGCATCCGCGCGATTTTGGCCGAACTGGAAGGCTATGAGGACGTGACCGTCAGCGCCTCTTCGGGGATTGTCACGCTGCGTGGCACCACGCTGGACATGGCCACGGCTACGCGACTGAACGATCTGGCCGCCCGCGTCGAAGGTGTGGTCGCGATTGAAAACGAGGTGACCGAAACGACTGATGTGGGCGCGCGGCTGGACCCGATGGTCGAGCGGCTGAAAAACCGCGCCCTGGCCGCGTATAACTATCTGCCGATCCTAGCCGTGGCGTTTGTCGCCTTCCTGGCGATCTTTCTGCTGGGCCTGTTCATCTCGCGCAGGCGGCAACCGTGGAACCGGCTGGCCCCCAATCCCTTTATTGCAAACATATACCGGCAGATCCTGGTGTTGCTATCGCTGATCGCGGGGCTGGTGATGGCGCTGGACATCCTTGGCGCGACGGCGCTTTTGTCCACCATACTGGGCGCGGCGGGGATCATTGGGCTGGCCATCGGTTTCGCGGTCAAGGACACGGTGGAAAACTTCATCGCCTCGGTGCTGCTGTCGATACGCCAGCCGTTCCGCCCCAATGATGTGGTCGAGATCGAGGGCGACCTGGGCAACGTGATCCGCATGACCAGTCGCGCAACCATCCTGCTGTCGCCCGATGGCAACCATATCCGCATCCCCAATGCCACCGTGTTCAAGTCGCGGATCGTGAATTACACCCGCAACGATCAGCGCCGCTTAACCTTCACCCTTGGCATCGACCCCGCCGCCGATCTGGCCCGCGCCCGCGAACTGGCGGTCGAAATCGTGTCGGCACAGCCCTTCACCCTTACCACCCCCGGTGCCTCGGCCTGGATCGAAGAGGTCGGCGACAGCACCATCAACATGACGGTCGCGGGCTGGATCGACCAGAAGTCCACCAGCCTCCTTCTTGCCAAGGGCGAGGCAATCCGCCTTGTCACCGCCGCCTTCACCGCCGAGGGAATCGGCCTGCCCGAACCCACCTACCGTTTGCTGATGCCAAGCCCCCCTGAAGATATGCCCTCCGCCATGCCTGAACCCGAAAGAGCCGCGCCCAAGCCGCCCGAAACCGCCCCGCAAGAAGCTGCGGATACCGCGGCCGACGCGGAACAAGCCATTGAAAATCTGGTCGAGACCGAACGTGAAAGCCTGATCGAGGACGACCTGCTCAGCCGCGACGCCGCCGCACAGGAATAGACAGATTTTTTACAAAAACCCCCTTGAAGCCTCCGCCTTCGCGCAGTATTACGCGCGGCACGGTTGGGATGTAGCCAAGTGGTAAGGCAACTGTTTTTGGTACAGTGTACCGTAGGTTCGAATCCTACCATCCCAGCCAGTACCTTTAAGTATTTGATATCAATGGATATTCACCCGAGATAGCCCGCGTTTTCCGGGGTGTTTTGATACGCGTTGATACCTCAGACGCCGCATGTGCGGTAAATTCGACCATATCTCTTAAAAGTCTGGGATCGCCGTTTCCGCGCTAGCAGTTTGCAGAGGCGTGCATCAGGTTTGATGGTCAGTTGATGGCTTTGTGCCGGAGCACTGTTTCAGAGCGTGGAAAACAGATCGCGCTGTTCTGACCAGATCGGCGAATATGCATGCCGTAACAGCCAGTCAGATGTGAGTCCGGTCGGCTGTCGGCCCTCCCGGACAGAGCGGATGACATCAGGGGCCAGGAAGGCCAGTTCGATCAGTTGCTGAACGCGGCGCTTGGAAAATCCTTCGGTTTCCGCGATCTCGCCGATCGTCTTGCCTGATCTTACAAGATCGAAATAGCGGCGCGCGTGGCCAATGTTGCGCAGCAGTGTTTTATCAACGTCTGCTGATTTCGTGCCTATGATCAGCTTGGTCTCGACGCCGCGCTTGCGGTGCTGAAACGGGGCCGCAATTGTCAGCAGATCTTCGACCAGGCGGGTCGGATCTACGTCAAGCAGACCGGCAAGACGTTCCTGCGAAATTGAAATTCGGAATTCGCCGGGAGCGATGTCGATGCGATCCACAAGGGTCAGATGCGTGCTGCACGCATCGTTTGTTGCGTAAGCAGAGGTGGTTCGGTTGATCTGAA
>DFBX01000026.1 GCA_002366795.1 Rhodobacteraceae bacterium UBA3069
CAGCTAATGGCGGCTCAGAGCCCATCTTGACCGATGCTGCAGAGTGCACGAATGTCGACTATTGCGTTGAATATGCTGTCGGTTAGTAAATGATGGATGTCAGTCGGAGACGAACGATGCACACAGACCATTTCATCGATCAGCTGCGGGTGCTTGCCGCGCTGAAGAACAATCCTGAGACGGAACGGACCCTAGCCGCATTCAAGTTGGTTGCCCGAGAGGATTTTGCCGGAAAGGGGCCTTGGAAAGTGCGTTCGGCCCTCGCCGATGTTACGCTTCCCTTGAGAAAAACACCGGACGCAGACCCGAAGTGGTTGTATCACAGCGTCCTTGTCGTTCTTGATGAAGACAAAGGCATCAATATCGGCGACCCCAGTCTTTGGGTCGGTCTATTGGCTCGCGCTGACGTTCAACCCGGCGCACGCGTCCTGCAGGTCGGTGCGGGCGTGGGATATTACACCGCCATCCTAAGCAAACTGGTCGGTCCGACCGGCCTGGTCGTTGCTTATGAGGTCGAAGAAGAGCTTGCTACCCGCGCAACAGAGAACCTTGCGAGCTATGACAATGTTGAGGTGCACCACGGAAACGCGGCGACCGACCTGATAGGAACCGGCGCATTCGACTTTGTCGTTTCCTTTGCCGGTGTCACACATGTTCCCTCGATATGGGCTGCTCGGCTTGCCCCTGACGCACGCCTGTTGCTTCCGCTCACTGGCGAAGACTGGTGGGGCGCTATGATTTTGGCGCATCAATCGGACGAGGGTTTCAGTGCTGTCACTCTGGGCCGTTGCGGTTTCTACCCATGCACGGGTGCCCGGCGCGATGATCTGGCGGCTGAAGTGTCTGCGCTGTTTTCCGAGCCTGATCATCTACTCGATTGGCGTTTGCGTATCATTGGTGAGGGCAATCAGCTCCAGTTTAAAGCGGAGGCGGCGTAGTCGAAGGAGCCCAAAGTCCATTTGCAGGCATTCAAATTGAAAAGGCTGACGGCAACTTCGTCCGCTCATTTCCGGTTGATGTACGTCGCAGCGAACGGTGATGCTTCCCAATTCGGCCACTGGTGACAAGCGCAGCGAAGTCGGCTCAGAGCCCGGTTTGACCAACGCTGCGCTGCGTTCGAATGTCGGCTACCATCGTTGCGGCAGAAACCTTCACTAACTACGCGGGTTTTGGACTGGATTTTGTGGCAGCGTTGAATGGCCCGGTTTGTGCATGTGCCCAAAACGAGCGTTTTAGAATGCACCCAGATGGCCAAAAGGTGCTTGACGAGCATCAAATGTATCCATAAATCACGATACATGGATAATAATAACGCTCTCAAAGCATTCGCCGCCCTCAGTCAGTCTACGCGGCTCGATGTATTCCGCTTGCTCATCAAGGCGGGAGAAGCAGGCATGTCAGCTGGTGCCATCAGCGACTCGCTCGGTGTGCGCCAGAACACGATGTCGGCGAACCTCTCGATTCTCGCCCGGTCGGGTCTGATCCGGAACGAGAGGGAAGGTCGCAGCATCCGCTATTTCGCCGATATGGACGGAATGCGCGCCCTGTTGGGCTTTCTGATGGAAGACTGCTGTGGTGGTTGTCCCGAACTGTGCCAGCCCGTCCTCGCTGAACTCGTCTGTGCCTGAGCGCCGTAAAGACCTACTGAACCCCACCTGCGAAAGACCAACATGACCGATATATCACCTTCTGCTGCGGCGGGCCTTGGAACTTTCGAACGCTGGCTTTCCGTCTGGGTGGCGCTCGCCATCGGCACGGGGCTTCTTCTCGGCAACATCTTTCCGAGTGTCTTCTCGGCTTTGGCCTCATTGGAGATCGCCTCGGTCAATCTGCCTGTGGCGGTGCTGATCTGGGCGATGGTCTATCCGATGATGGTCGGCGTGGATTTCGGCGCGTTGCGGCAGGTGGGCGACAAGCCAAAAGGACTGGTCGTAACGCTGGTGGTGAACTGGCTGATCAAGCCCTTCACTATGGCCGCGCTCGGCTTGCTGTTCTTCGAGCACGTCTTTGCCGGTCTGATCCCGCCGGACGACGCGCAAGCCTACCTCGCGGGAGTCATCCTGCTGGGGGCCGCACCCTGCACCGCGATGGTGTTTGTCTGGTCGAACCTAACGCGCGGCGATGCGACCTATACGCTGGTGCAAGTCAGCGTGAACGACGTGATCATGGTCTTCGCCTTCGCGCCCATCGTGGCCTTCCTGCTGGGCGTGACGGACATCGTCGTGCCGTGGAATACGCTGCTGCTTTCGGTGGGCCTCTATGTAATGCTGCCGCTGCTGGCCGGGTATCTGACGCGCCGGAATCTGGTCGCGAATGGCGGCGAGAAAGCGGTCGGTGCGTTCAAGTCGCGTGTGCAGCCCTTCTCGATCATCGGGCTGCTGGTGACGGTGGTGCTTCTGTTCGGGTTTCAGGGCGAGGTCATCTTCGAGCGCCCGCTCGTCATCGTGCTGATCGCGGTGCCACTGCTGATTCAGTCCTACGGCATCTTCTTCGTGGCATATGGCGCTGCGCGGGCCTGGGGAATCCCCTTCAACGTGGCCGCGCCCTGCGCCCTGATCGGCACGTCCAACTTCTTCGAACTGGCCGTCGCCGTCGCGATCAGCCTGTTCGGGCTGGGATCCGGCGCGGCCCTGGCGACGGTCGTCGGCGTCCTGGTGGAAGTGCCGGTGATGCTTTCGCTCGTCGCCTTCGCCAACAGGACACAGCATTGGTTTCCAAAGGAAGGGGACGGGTCGTGAGCATCGTCATCCATCACAACCCCGACTGCGGCACCTCGCGCAACGTGCTGGCGATCATCGAGGCGTCGGGCGAGACATCCGTGGTCATCGAATACCTCCAAACTGGCTGGACCCGCTCGCAGCTTCTGGCGCTGTTCGCCGCTGCCGGTCTGGCGCCCCGCACCGCTCTGCGAACAACTAAATCCCCTGCGGAGAGCCTGGGGCTGCTCGATCCTTCCGTGGACGACGAGACGCTGCTCACGGCGATGCTGGAACACCCCGTTCTGGTCAACCGTCCCATCGTTTGTTCGCCCAAGGGCGTTCGGCTCTGCCGCCCCAGCGAGGCCGTTCTAGATCTTCTCGACCGCCTGCCTCCCGGCCCGATGACGAAGGAAGATGGGACTCCACTGATTGATGCGGAAGGAAACCGCGTTGGCTGATACCCCGAACCTCAAAGAAGTCCATTTCCACCCCATCGACACGGATCGTCTACTGGCACCTGTGCGGGTAACACACGCCCCGCGCGTCCTGCTACTCTACGGTTCGCTCCGGGATCGTTCGTTCAGTCGCCTGATGACAGAAGAAGCGGCCCGGGTCCTGACGCGCCTCGGGGCCGAAACGCGCGTTTTTTGCCCCTCCGGCCTGCCGTTGCCGGACGACGCGGAGGCCGATCATCCGAAGGTGCAGGAATTACGTGATCTCGTCACCTGGTCCGAGGGCATGGTCTGGTGTTCGCCCGAACGGCACGGCGCGATGACCGGCATCATGAAAACTCAGATCGACTGGATACCGCTTTCACTCGGCGGCGTGCGACCGACGCAAGGCAAGACGCTGGCCGTCATGCAGGTCAGTGGCGGCTCTCAAAGCTTCAACGCTGTGAACCAGCTCCGCATCCTCGGTCGCTGAATCTGGACCTGTCGCGGTTTG